>NZ_CP167895.1:1554342-1865211 GCF_041504345.1 Vibrio sp. BS-M-Sm-2 | reverse complement strand
GAAGGCTTCGGTCTTCCTTTTTTAGTTTTACGCCTTTAGGTTTTTAGTAAGGTAAAACAAATGAAAAAGCACTACTCATATTGGTTCAAGCAAGCATTGGAACAGGAATTTGGCAGCATAGATGCAGGTTTAGAATCCGCGAAGCCACTTAAAAAAGATGTTAACTGCAACATCGCTATTGTTGGCGGCGGCTATACAGGTTTATGGACGGCGATTTTAATCAAACAACAGCAACCCGAAAAACATGTTGTCGTGATTGAAAAAGGCCTATGTGGTAGCGGTGCTTCTGGTGCGAACGGCGGTTGCATGCTGACTTGGTCGACAAAGTATCCGACGCTGAAAAAGCTCTACGGAAAAGAGCAAGCGAAATGGTTGGTTAAGGAATCGGAAAAGGTTATATACGAGATCGAAGCCTTCTGTAACGAACACAAGATTGACGCGCATCTTTATCAAAGCGGTACTTACTACACGGCGACCAATCAAGCGCAAAAGGGTGGAATGGAACCTGTTGTGAATGAGTTGGTCAAGCAAGGCATAAATAGTTGGAAGAAGTGTGATAAGTCTTTGGCTGAGAAAGCGGGATCGGAGCGTCATATTGAAGGTTATTACTCAGAAGCCGCGGGCAGTGTGCAGCCTGCGTTATTGGCTAGAGGTTTGCGCCGAGTCGCTCTCGAACTGGGTGTCGAAATTCACGAAAACACAGAGATGACATCACTCGACTATGGCTCCCCAGCTCGTATCCAGACTAAGGGCGGAGCTGTGTTTGCTGACAAAGTGATCTTAGCGCTCAATGCATGGATGCTCGATCACTTTAAAGAGTTCAAACGCAGCATAGTGGTTGTTTCTTCAGATATGGTGGTGACCAAGCCTATTCCTGAAAAGCTCAAGCAATTTGGCCCAGAGAAAGGGGCGGCGGTGGTGGATTCGCGTATCTTTGTCCACTACTACCGAGATACCCAGGACGGACGACTCATGTTGGGCAAAGGCGGTAATAAGTTCTCGTTTGCCAATCAAGTTGAAAGCATGTTTAACCAAACGACCAACTACCTGCCGATTCTCAATCAATCTTTCCAAAAACTGTTCCCTAAACTGGAACAAAGTGAATTCGATTACAACTGGTCGGGTGGCTCAGATCGTTCGGTAACAGGATTGCCATTTTTCGGTAATCTAAAAGGGCAAAAAAACATCTATTATGGGCTTGGTTACTCAGGTAATGGTGTTGCTCAAACTCGCATGGGAGGCAAAATTTTGTCTTCAATGGTACTCGATATCGACAATGCTTGGACACGAAGCGGTTTAACTAAAGGCCCATTAGGACACTTCCCGCCAGAGCCATTTCGTTGGGTAGGTGCGATGATGGTTCGTGATGCGGTACGAAGAAAAGAGAACGCGGAAGATTCGGGTAGCACGCCATTGTGGCTAGATAAACAGTTATCCAAACTCGCAGGTGCGGCGGGCAAAGCCGACAAGGTTGAATCATAGATTAATCTAGCGTTTAAATTAGACGTTTACATTTAGGCTCTCCGTGATTTATGGGTAAGTCACTGAGGGCTTTCAACGTTGAACTAACTTTTAATTCTGAACAAATAGCAATCTTTAATGCTTATTATATCTGCAATATAACTGTCATTTAGCTTCTATAAATTTGTCACTCAACTGCAATATTCTCAGTTTAAATTTGGTATATACCATATAGAGAGTGCTGTAGTATGAGCAACCAAACTTATTTGAATATTGAAAACGTTGTAAAGCAATTTGGCCAATTTACAGCGTTAAAAGACATCTCCCTATCGATAGATAAAGGCGAGTTCGTCTGCTTCCTAGGCCCATCTGGCTGTGGAAAAACCACCTTATTACGTGCGATTGCAGGTCTAGACTTACCAACGTCAGGTTCTATTGAACAGAATGGTGATGATACGACCTTCTTGCCACCAGAAAAGCGCGACTTTGGCATCGTGTTCCAATCTTACGCTTTGTTTCCAAATCTCACTGTGGAAGAAAACATTGCGATTGGTCTGAAAAACCAAGGCATGTCGACCAAAGAAGCCCTTGAGACGGTTGAGTCTTGGTTAGAGACCATCGGTTTACCAACGTCTGGTCAGAAATACCCAAATCAGCTATCTGGTGGACAACAGCAGCGTGTTGCTCTGGCTCGCGCATTAGCGTTGTCCCCAGGCTTGTTGCTACTCGATGAACCGCTTTCTGCATTGGATGCGAAGGTAAGAACACACCTGCGTGATGAGATCTGCCAATTGCAGCGTAAGCTGGGCATTACCACCATCATGGTGACCCATGATCAAGATGAAGCCTTAACAATGGCCGATCGTATTGTGGTCATGAATCATGGTGTTATCGAGCAAGTGGGTGCTCCGCAAGAAATCTATCAAAATCCAGTCAGCCGCTTTGTCGCTGAATTCGTTGGTAGTATGAACTTTATTCAAGCTTCTGTTGCTGCGAAAGGCAAAATGCGCATTGCAGAGTCGATGTTAGCGTTACCAGTTTTAGATAATTTGACACCAAAGCATGGCGATCGTTTTGATATCGCGGTGCGTCCAGAACAAATTCAGTTTGTTGACCGTTTTAACGAGTCTTTGCCAGTCAGAATCGTATCGAGCGAGTTTCTAGGGGCTTTCTATCGAGTTGAGTGCGAATTACAACATGATTCAACGGCGAAAGAGATCATCGTTGATGTGTCAGTCAAAGAGTTCAATCGATTGAAACTGCGTCGCAGCGATATTCGTTACGTAGCGTTTGATGAAGAAGGCCTGAGAGCTTATCCCTCTGAAAGCTTACAAGCGATGAAAGACGAGGCTGCGTAACAATCATGGAATCGACTCAAATGATGCAATCTAAGCTGCTTATTCAACGACGAATGCAACCTTTCGTTGCTCGCTTAAGTAAAGACAACGTAATTCTATTTGGGCTTTTGGCATTTTTGTCCGTAGTCATGACGCTATTCATTCTGATGCCACTTTGGGCAATGTTGAAGAAAAGCGTTCAGAACGCAGACGGTGAATTTGTAGGATTACAGAATTTCGCAACGTATTTTGCTTCTCAAAGCCTGTGGCAGTCGGTAGGTAATACGTTTACGCTTGGGCTGTTAGTAACGGTTGTCGTGGGTGTATTAGCGTTTGGTTATGCCTATGCGTTGACTCGTTCATGTATGCCTTTCAAAGGGCTTTTTCAGGTGTTGGGCTCAGCGCCGATTCTAGCTCCATCGTTGCTTCCTGCGATCAGTTTGATCTTCTTATTTGGCAACCAAGGTATCGCCAAAGAAGTATTAGGGGGAAATTCGGTATACGGTTTGATTGGTATATCACTAGGCCTGATATTCTGGACGTTTCCACACGCCTTAATGATTTTAACTACTTCATTGAGAACCTCTGACGCTCGTCTTTATGAGGCGGCACGTGCACTCAATACTTCATCGCTAAAAACCTTCTTCATGGTGACGTTACCTGCGGCAAAATACGGTTTGATAAGTACCTTGATCGTTGTGTTTACGCTGGTGGTTTGTGATTTTGGTGTGCCAAAGGTGATTGGTGGTAGCTACAACGTTCTGTCTACCGATATCTTTAAGCAGGTAGTAGGGCAACAGAATTTCTCTATGGGCGCGGTGACCAGCATCCTATTGCTATTGCCTGCGTTGCTTGCGTTTACCGTTGACCGCTGGGTTCAAAAGAAACAGAAGAGCTTGTTTGATACTCGCTCCGTCGCTTATCAACCAGAGCCAAACACTCTACGTGATGGCGTGTGTTTACTCTATTGCACCGTAATTTCAGTGGCTGTTGTTATCGTGCTAGGTATGGCGATATACGGTTCTATGGTCACTTTCTGGCCTTGGAATAAAACGCTAACGCTAAATAACTATAACTTCGCAGAGATGAGTACTTATGGTTGGACGCCATTTTTCAACTCTTTAACCCTCGGCGCTTGGACTGCGATTATCGGTACCGTATTGATTTTCTTAGGCGCGTACTGCATTGAGAAGGGCAGAGCATTTGGTCCTGTTCGTCAGGCAATGCAGATGCTTAGTGTTGTGCCAATGGCGGTTCCGGGCATGGTGTTGGGTTTGGGCTATATCTTCTACTTCAATGACTTGAGCAATCCATTCAACTTCTTGTATGGCACGATGGCGTTCTTGGTGATAAACACCGTGGTTCACTACTACACAGTCGGGCACATGACAGCGTTAACTGCATTAAAACAGCTGCCTGAAGAAATAGAAGCGACGGCGGCTTCGGTTAACCTACCGCAATACAAGCTGTTCTTTAAGGTGACGGTACCCGTTTGTCTGCCGGCGATTTTAGATATTGCGACATACCTGTTTATTAATGCACTTACCACGACATCTGCGGTAGTATTCTTGTATTCTACCAATACGATCCCAGCATCAGTTTCAGTATTGAATATGGATGATGCGGGGCAAACGGGTGCAGCAGCTGCTATGGCGGTGATGATCATGATATCGGCAGCGAGCGCGAAGTTGATTCATATGTTAATCAACAAGTTATTCGAGAAGCGAACCCAAGCTTGGCGTAAACGCTAGCGAACCATTTTATATTGCAGTTGGCCAAGGAGTGGCTGACGACAAGAACAAGAATAAAAGGAAATGAAGTGCAGTACGTAAAAATCAAAGATGTCATCGTAGAGCAGATAGAGTCGGGGATGTTAACACCACGACAGAAGTTGCCTGCGGAGCGCAAACTGGCTGAATCGTTTGATACGACTCGAGTTACCTTACGTGAAGCCTTGTCTTCACTTGAAGCGGAAGGGCGTATTTATCGAGAAGACCGACGTGGTTGGTTTATCTCTCCCGAGCCGCTTCGTTATGACCCAACACAAACACTAAACTTCACCAATATGGCTCTGTCGCAGAACCGTAAGCCGAAAACAGAGTTGGTGGCAGCGAAAGGGATGTTGGCAACCAAGGAGGCGACTAAGCTTCTTGAGTTACAACCGTTCTCAGATGTTTATCGAGTCGACAGAGTTCGCTACCTTGAAGACAGGCCTGTTGTGTATGTGACTAACTACATTCGACCAGAGCTGTTTCCTAACTTGCTCGATTATGATCTGTCTAAATCACTGACGGACATCTACCGCGAGCACTTTGGCATGGTGTATCAGAAGATCCGTTATCGTGTGAGCACAACGTCTTTGCTTGGCGAAACCGCGCAAGCACTGCGTGCAACTTCTGGCTCTCCTGCAATGGTGGTTGAGCGTGTTAACTACAATCAAAACGGCGATTTGATTGATTGCGATATTGAGTATTGGCGTCATGACGCGATCAGTATTGAGTCGATAGCGCAGTTAGAGCGTTAGTCGTACGTTAGAACGCTGGCACATCTCACTTTAGGGATTTGCCCAACTGGAATGATCAAAGGTCTCTTATCTGGAGGCCTTTTTTATCCCCTGTTTTCAGCGACTGCTTTTATCAGTCAATAAGTTAGGAATGAAATGGAATTCTCTGCCATCATCATCGTGATTATTTCGGCTCTGCTGCATGCGGGCTGGAATGTTCTAGGTAAATCAAATCAAGGATCGGGCTCGTCTTTCTTCTTAGCCTCTGGGGTTGCTGCCGCAGCGATATTGACGCCATATTTGATTTGGTATGTTCACAGTGTAGGGCTATCAAATATCTCACTTCCATTTTGGCAGTTGGTTTTCTTGAGTGGGATTTGCCAAATCGTCTATTTGATTGGGTTGGGTGCTGCCTATAAACAAGCTGATATCGGTGTGATCTATCCAATGGCACGAGCACTACCTGTGTTAATGGTTGGCTTGGGTACAGTGTTGATTGGTTATGAGCTGTCACCTAATCAATGGATGGGATTTGCACTGATTACATTGGGTTGTTTGTTTGTACCACTTAAGCAATTCTCTGAGTTGAGGCTCAAGGCTTACCTTAATCTTGGTGTGTTGTGGGCGTTAATCGCCGCCATTGGAACCACGGGTTACTCCATTATTGATAAAGAGGCGCTTCTATTATTAGAGCCTCTAAGTACACCCACCATTACTAACAAGCACACAGCAGTTTTTTACCTGGGTATTCAATTTTGGGCGATCGTGATTCCGCTTAGTATTTGGTTATTCGCAACCAACCAAAGAATCGAGTTTACTAATGCATGGATATTGCGCAGAAAAGCAACCATTGCTGGCATCATGATGGCATCGACCTATGGTCTGGTGTTGTTTGCAATGACCATGACAGAGAACGTCAGCTTGGTTGTGGCACTTAGGCAAGTAAGCATCATCTTCGGCGTAGTGATGGGGATCTACTTTTTGAAGGAAAAGTGGCACATGACTCGCGGTGTAGGCGTCGTTTTTATTATTGCTGGTTTAGTTATCTCATTGACTTAAAACTAAATTAATCTACACCTCCGACCTATAATGTGACTTTTCAGTCACATTTCTCTTATTGATAGCAAACGTTTTACTAATGTTAAAGATGTGATCCTTCTCATAGACAAGGCTGTAAAGTTACCGGTAACATCTGCCTCAACGTTACCGGTAACATATAACAACAAACCGGACTCTGTGAAACTCATAAGGATACCCAAATGAAAGCTCTGACTAAAACGCTGATTGCTGCTTCCCTCACTGGCCTATTTGCTACATCAGCAATGGCTGCAGACTTTAAACTTAAGATTCAATCTTCAGATCCATCTGGTGATTTGAACTTCAAGGTTCAGCAGAAGTGGGCTGAGCGTGTAGAGACGATGTCTAACGGACGTATCGACATCGACCTTCTGCCTGTAGGCGCTGTGGTTAAACACACTGAAACGCTGGGCGCGATCAAGATGGGCATTCTTGATGGTCATATCACAGCAACAGGTTACTTCTCTGGTAAAGATCCAGCATTTGGTCTTATCGGTAATATGGTTGGTGCATGGTCAGACACAACACAACTGCTTCAGTACATGAACTACGGTGGCGGTAACGAGCTAATGACTGAGCTTTACAAGCCTTACGGTGTTCAGTTCGTTGGTGCCTCAACAACAGGTGTTGAGTCTTTCATCTCTAAAAAGCCAATTGACGGTGTCGCGGATCTTAAAGGTCTTAAATTGCGTGCGCCTGAAGGCCTAGTACAACAAGTGTTTGCAGCAGCGGGTGCGACTCCAGTAAACCTTCCGGGTTCTGAAGTATTTACCGGTCTAAGCAAGGGCGTAATTGATGCTGCGGACTACACAGTGTTCTCTACTAACCAAAAAGCGGGCATGAACGATATTGCGACGCATCCAGTTCAACCGGGCTTCCACTCACTGCCGCTTATCGATATCTCAGTATCTCAGAAGAAATGGGACAAGATGCCTGCTGATCTACAAACAATCTTACAAACATCCGTGCGTGACTTCTCTTACGACATGACGACTCAGTTAAAAATGGCTGACCAAGCAGCAGTTAAAGAAGCACAAGCGAACCCAGAAATTACGATTCATGATTGGTCTCAAGAAGAGCGTAAGAAGTTCCGTGAGATCGCAAAAGGTCAATGGAAAGTATTTGCAGAGCGCTCTGATAACGCACAGAAAGTTTACACCTCAGTTACCGTGTTCCTAGAAGAAAACGGCTTACTGTAACTTAAACTTAGCTTACTGACGTGGGAGGGCATTGCTCTCCCGTATTTTCCCAGGAAATTTGGCCCATGACAGACAAAATCCCCCACGCCCCAGCTGAAAACGACGAACAACCAAGAAACACACTTGACCGTCTTATTATAAAGTTCAGTAACCTCGTTAGCTGGTTGTTTATTTTTACAGTATTGATTTCATTTTACGAAGTTGTGATGCGTTATGCATTTGATGCCCCGACCACATGGGTACATGAAACGGCTTCTTTCATCGGTGGTTCTTTATTCATTATTGGTGGCATCTACGCTTTTGCTGCGAATAAGCACGTACGTGTGGTTCTTATCTACGATTCAGTCTCTAACCAAGCACGTAAATATCTTAATCTTGTTCACCATATTGTTGGTTTAGCCTTTGCTGGCATGCTTGCTTACGCGGCTTATTTCACCGCAGAAGAAGCGTGGTTTGCACCATGGGGTGAATTCCGCCTTGAAACATCAGGCTCAGTGTTAAACGCGCCTTATCCAGCGCTGCTGAAAGGCCTGATTTTTGTCGTTTTGTGTGTTCTTGTTGTCCAGTTTGTATTGCACCTAATCCAAGAGTTGATGGGTCTAAGGAAGAATGACGATGTTTGATTTATCTTCTATTGGTATTGCATGGGGCAGTTTGCTCATGCTGGTTATGATGATTGGCTTGCTACTAACGGGTATGCAGCTTGCGTTCGTAACAGGCTTCGTCGCGATCTTCTTCACTCTATGCTGGTTTGGCCCAGATGCATTACCTTTGATTGCAAGTCGCACTTACAGCTTTGCTTCTGGTTATGTGTTCCTAGCAGTACCCATGTTTGTATTGATGGCTGCTTTACTAGACCGTTCGGGCATTGCTCGTGATTTGTTTGATGCAATGAAATCTGTTGGCCGTAAGGTTCGCGGTGGTGTTGCGGTACAAACATTATTAGTTGCGGTTCTATTGGCTTCAATGTCGGGCGTTATCGGCGGCGAAACCGTTCTTCTTGGTATTCTTGCTCTGCCACAGATGCTTCGCTTAGGGTATGACCGTAAGCTTGCGATCGGTACAACCTGTGCAGGTGGTGCTCTCGGCACTATGCTTCCACCAAGTATCGTACTGATCATCTATGGTATGACAGCCAGCGTATCAATCGGTGACTTGTTCAAAGCTTCTTTCTTACCAGCGTTTATCCTCGCAGGCTGTTACATCGGCTACGTATTGATTCGTTGTAAGTTGAACCCTTCTCTTGCGCCTATTCCTAGTGATGATGAAACAGAGGAAGACATCGCGAATCAGCCTAGCTACTTCAAGGCCCTGTTTTTCCCACTGCTATCAGTCGCAACGGTTTTAGGTAGTATCTACACAGGTATCGCATCAGTAACAGAAGCGTCTGCTTTAGGTGTGGTTGGTATCATGATCAGTGCACTAATCCGTGGCGAGTTGAACTACAACATGTTGAAAGAGAGTGCCATCGCAACAATGCGTACCTGCGGCATGATCATGTGGATCGGTATCGGTGCGAGTGCTCTGGTTGGTATCTACAACCTGATGGGTGGTATTGATTTTGTTGAAGAAACCATCCTTGCACTCAGTGGCGGCAACGCAACAGTAACACTGCTAATCATGATGGCTATCTTGCTGGTTCTAGGTATGTTCCTTGACTGGGTAGGTGTGGCACTTCTAACAATGCCAATCTTTGTTCCAATCATCACTGGCCTTGGTTTCGACCCAGTTTGGTTTGGTGTTGTGTTCTGTCTAAACATGCAGGTGTCTTTCTTGTCACCTCCATTTGGTCCGGCGGCGTTCTACTTAAAATCAGTAGCACCGAAAGACATCAGCTTAGGTGAGATTTTCTCTTCACTACTGCCGTTCATTGCACTTCAAGTATTGGTTCTGGCACTGGTTATTATCTTCCCTCAGCTCGCGCTTTGGTGGCAATAACAATGAAGGTTCCCGAGCAAACTTAACGTTCAGGAACCGACCAGCAGTAACACAAGTTTAACTATTAGATTCGATTGTCAGCTCCAGTATTAGTTGGGGCTTAGGGAAGGCTTGCCTTATGAAAAGCAAAAAAATACTCGTGATGGGCGTATCTGGATGCGGAAAAAGCCTGATTGGTAGCCGTATCGCACTGGCTTTAGATCTTCAATTCTTTGATGGGGATGACTTCCATCCGCAAAGCAATGTAGAAAAAATGCGCCAAGGTATTCCGCTGACTGACGAAGATCGTCAAGGATGGCTAGAAACACTTAATAAGCAATATATCGAACAACCAAGCGCTGTGATCGCTTGCTCGGCACTAAAGCCGCAATACCGCGATATTCTGCGCAACAACAATGAAGATTTGGTGATTGTATACCTACAGGGCAGTTTCGATACGATTTGGAATCGTCATAAAGCTCGTGAAAATCATTATTTTAACGGTCAAGAGATGTTGAAAAGCCAGTTTGAAACCTTGGTTGAACCTGAGCTAGGTGAAGCGTTATTTGTCGATATCTCGCAAGATGTTGAGCAAGTCGTAGAAAGTGCACTTAAACAAATTAAGCAGATAGGCTAAACCATGACTCAGATAAAAAATGACATCGCGATGATTGGTTTAGGTGTAATGGGCAAAAGCTTAGCGCTTAACCTACTCGACAATGGGTTCAATGTTTCGGGTTTTGATTTAAACGCTGACAACATTGAACGTGCAAATTCAGAAGCGAAGCAGCTTAATGAATCCTTTGACGGCAAAGGTCAGTTCACTAAAGGCACTAGCCTTGAACATGTATTACAGAGCTTAGCAAAACCACGTGTTATAGCGTTATCGGTTCCTGCAGGAAAACCTGTCGATATCGTCGTGAATAATCTACTTGATGCAGGTTTGGAGAGCGACGATATTGTTATCGATACGGGTAACAGTTTATGGACTGATACCGAGGCGCGTGAACAGGATTACAAAGGTAAACTTCGTTTCTTCAGTACCGCAGTGTCTGGTGGTGAAGAGGGAGCGCGTGTTGGCCCTGCGCTGATGGCGAGTGGTGACCAGTCTGCTTGGCAATATGTGAAGCCAATGTGGGAAGCGATTGCTGCAAAAGTGGATGCGAACGGTTTACCTGTTGCTCAATTTGAAGCGGGTGAGGCGTGCGCTGCGTATGTTGGCCCTTCTGGCACAGGTCATTACGTTAAGATGGTGCACAACGGCATTGAATACGCCGATATGCAGCTCATCTGCGAAGTGTACCATTTCATGCGTGATGTTCTGGAAATGCCAGCTCAAGAGATTGGTCAAGTCTTTGAACAGTGGAATAACGGTGTTCTAAATAGTTACCTGATGGAAATCAGCGCGGATATTCTTCAGCAAGACGACATTGTTACTGGGAAGCCTTTTGTTGATGTCGTGTTGGATAAAGCCGGGCAGAAAGGCACTGGGTTGTGGACTGCGGTGAATAGTCTACAAGAGGGTTGTCCAACGCCAACCATTGCACAGGCGGTCTATGCACGTGCGATGAGCGGTCAAAAATCACAACGTATTCAAGGTCGCCAGCTTCTAAAAGGCAATATTGCGGATGCCAGCCAATTGGACAAAGCGGAGGTTGTCTCTGAGCTTCATGACGCTCTCTACTGCGCCAAGCTATCTGTTTATGCTCAAGGCTTTGACTTGTTGAAAACAGCGTCAGACAAAGAAGGTTGGAACCTAGATTTCACCCAAATCGCTAAGATTTGGCGAGCAGGTTGTATTATCCGTGCTGCTTTTTTGCAAAATATCACTTCGGCTTACCAGCAAAATAGTGAGCTAGCGAACCTGTTGTTTGATGAGGCTTTCATCAAACAAGTGGAAGAACGTGAATTGGCTTGGCGTATCGTCGTGGCTAATTCTGCTTTATATGGTGTGCCGATGCCGGGCATCAGCTCTGCATTAAGTTACTTTGATTCTTTGCGCTGTGAAGTGTTGCCAGCGAATTTACTGCAGGCACAACGGGATTACTTCGGTTCTCACACTTATTCGCGAGTCGATAAAGATGAGGCTGAAAAGTTTCACGTGACTTGGAGTCAGTCTCCAAGAACGGAAGTTAAAGTTAACGCTTAATCAATGTATAACGCCCTCGCTATGAGGGCGTTTGTAATTGTGATGCTATATCAACCTTTTAGTAAATTAGACTTCAAATTCCAAGTCAGTTGGATACACTGTTACCAGTAACATAACTCAAAAATAATAATTATTAATTATGTCAAATAAGAAAAAACGTCCTACATTACAAGATGTTGCCAACTTAGTTGGTGTCACCAAGATGACCGTGAGTCGCTGTCTGAGAGATTCATCTCAAGTATCAGAAGCGCTACGAGACAAGATCAACGCCGCAGTCGATGAACTGGGCTACATCCCTAACCGCGCACCAGATATTCTTTCCAATGCAAAGAGCAACGCGATAGGCGTGCTGGTTCCCTCGCTAACCAACCAAGTTTTTGCTGAAGTGATCCGAGGTATCGAGCAAGTCACCGCGCCAGCAGGCTATCAAACCATGATTGCCCACTACGGCTATAGCGCAGAACTGGAAGAACAGAGTATTGCTTCGCTGCTCTCATACAATGTGGATGCGATCATTCTGTCTGAGAATGTGCATACCGATAGAGCGCGTAAGATGCTACAGACCGCTTCGATTCCTGTTATTGAGATTATGGACTCGGTATCGCCAAGAATTGAACAAGCTGTCGGCTTTGATAACTTCGAAGCGGCTAGGGCAATGACTAAAACCATGCTCGACAGAGGACGCACCAATATCGCTTACTTAGCAGCACGTATGGATGAACGAACTCGCTTAAAAATGGCCGGCTATGAACATGCGATGCAAGAAGCCGACAAAGCGCCCGTGACACTGCAAACTGAAGACGCGTCCTCGTTTACTCTTGGTGCAAAACTGATAGGAGAGTTACTTGATAAGCACCCTGAAGTGAATGGCATTTTCTGTACCAACGATGATTTAGCAATCGGTGCTTTCTATGAATGTGTACGCCGTGGTATTCAAGTACCAGAGCAGATGGCGATTGCAGGTTTCCACGGGCACGACATCACAGTGGCGATGACACCTCGATTAGCCACTGTGGTTACACCTAGGGAGCAAATTGGTAAAGTCGCTGCAGAGCAAGTTGTGGCGCGTTTAAAAGGGAACAAAGAGTGGGTTGCCAAGCTTGATCTTGGTTACGAGATTGAAGTGGGTGAGAGTATTTAATCTGACAGGTCGGTTTTGCTTTTCATTGGATTCATACCAAAACGCCCTGAACTTCGTTAAGGGCGTTTTCAATTTGTCTTTCTCTGCTTTTAGTATCAAGGCTTGTCTAACAACGATCTTTAGCTAGCTAAGGCCTGAGCATCCTGCTGTTTCAACACTTTGTGACCATCTTCAGTGACGCCACGCTTCCAATAACTGCTGATGTAAATGTTCTCTTTTTCTACTTCTTTTTCGTTACGGAAGTATTGTCTCAGCTCGCGCATGCTTTCAAATTCACACGCTGTCCAAATCGAAACCTGACCGTCTAACCATTCTGAATTGCGAACCGTTCGTGACAGGGATTCTGAGGTTTCGTCTTCAATTAACCAAGTGACCTTGATCCCTTGAGGTGCTTCAAGTGTTTGCTTATCTGCTGCTGAATTAATCTGAATGACAGCATGGCCCGTTGCTGTTTCTGGAAGTGTTTTCACTTTTGCAGAAAGCGCAGGCAATGACGTCATGTCTGCCACTAAGAAGAACCAGTCAGACTCAAGATTTAGCCCTTGAATCAAACCTGGGCCAGCCACTGAAATCGTGTCACCCACTTCTGCGTTCATTGCCCAGCGTGCGGCAAAGCCACATTGCAGATCTGTAGTGATGTGACGAACGAAATCAACCTCAATCCACTTTTCTACAGGGTTGTATTGTCGAATGGTGTAGGTGCGCATAGTAGGGCGTTCACCTTCGTTCAGTTGGCTTAAATCGGTTGTGCCTAATGGCGAGAATAAAAGCTTGATGTAGCCGCCGGCACATTCTGTTGGATACTTACTTAACCCCTCACCGCTAAGCGATATACGCTGCATGTTTGGAGTAATGGTTGAGGTTTGAGTAACAGTTAATGTGATAGGGCTAGGCTTGCTCATATAGGGCTCTCTTAGATTTTGATTTCCACATCATAATCCTGAACCAGAAAACACTCAATACTAATAGTTATCATTTACTTTTATTTACACAGATGCAACGTAACTTGAATGCTCTGATCTATATTGACAACAACCTCAACAAAAAAGCCCTTTAGAAAACTAAAGGGCTTGATGTATTAGAGCGGGTTAACGTGATCAGAATTAGCTGTTTGCTTGCTCTAGTTCAATCGTTTCGTCAGCGGCTTTTGCAGCTTCTAGCATCTTACGAATAATGAACGATGCAGCCATTGCGATACCAACCATCACGACAGCTAAAACGGTCAGCATTTGGAAGTAGTCACCGTAAACCGTTTGCACGATTTCTTGTGTGATTTCTTGACCTTTCTCTAGTGCAATAGACGTTGAGAATACGGCACCAACAATGCCTGATAGTGCGATAGCAACAGAGAACAAACTTACAGAGAAGTTCTCGATGTGCTTAGGTGCAACAGACAGGATGAAGGCTACAACCATTGAACCTACAATCACTTCACCAAACGCTAGGAAGAAGTGGATCGCTAGGAAGACTTCTGGGCGGATCAGAACATCATCACCAACTGTGGTTACTGCCATCGTAAGGATACCGAAAGCGATAGCCGTAAGGATGAACGAGAAACCTACTTTGGTTGCAGTAGAGAAGTTAATGTTTTTCTTTTCTAGGTTAGAGAAGATACCCGCAATGATTGGGCCTGCAACCATACACCACAGTGGGTTCATTGCCATTGAAGCTTCTGGAGCAACAGGGATGAAGCCAAATAGGTCACCACGCATTGTGTTGATCGCTACCATTGTCATCGATGTCATCATCTGGCCGTAGTACACGAAGAAACATGTCGTCAGGAAGGTGATGATTAAGATTGTGCCCATTTTAAGCATGTCTGATTTCTTCGATTTCATCATCAAAGAAACAAAATAGATGATCGCTGCACCGCCAATTGCGTATACGATGTTTTGGCCAATATCCATGTTAGAGAACATGAAGAATACCAAGCCAATCATAGCGGCAGAAAGACCAAGGAAGGCTGCCCAGTTTTTCGTACTTACTGGTTGTTGATCGATTTCTGCACTTGCTTCAACAAGGCCTTTGCGAACAAAGATCATCATCAGAAGCGCCGCACCCGCTAGAACAGCAGAAAGAAGGAAACCACCGTGGAAACCAACAACAAGCACTAGCATTGGGAATAAGTATTGACCTAGCAGAGCACCAATATTGTTTACTGAGTAGTTGATTGGGTAGCAGTTCTCAAAGTCTTCTTGAGTTTTGAACGTGCGTTTGTAAAGACTTGGGTAAGAAGGGGACATCAAACCACGTGCATAACTTGCTAACGCAATACCACACAATGCCATAGGCACATTGGTTGCTGCAGCGCCTAGTACTAGTAAAACGTAACCACTCGCGAATCCCAGAAAAGCGATGGTTAAAGAACGATAAGCACCTAAGAATTTGTCGGCGATAAAGCCACCTGCGATAGCAAATAGCGGTCCGATTGCAGAGAAAGCACCAACAACCATCATGGTGTCGGCTTCATTGTAGTTCAGATCTTCAAGGAAGAAACGAGTCAAGATCACCATGACGCCATAGAACGAAAGTCCGAACATCATTTGGCAGAACATCATTGATTTGTTTAATCTATTCCACATTATTTTATTCTCACATTTGTATTAATATGTAGTGTAATTACCCAATTATAATATCATTGGTAGTAATACATAAACTGAAACATCTATCCCAAACCGAACTTTACTCGATATATCTTTTCTTATGAGTGCATTCATATTTCTCATGAATGAAATTTGCAACGTTAGATTTTGCTAGTGGATGCATAGCGGTTTGAAATTTAGCCGCCATCATTTGCGGCTAAGTAATGAACTAATAAAGGGAAAGTTAGAGGCATCTATCTGGTAAAGTGTTTTGAGTGAGTAGTACTTTCAATTGGCTGCTGGGCTTTAGCCAATAAAAAAGCCAGCTTAGTGGCTGGCTTTGTTGAGATATTGAAACCTAAGTTTACAAGAATGCCGTCTCTATAGAGGCTTTCTCCAATCGTGTTCTTGTCTGTTATTCACACGGTGGTGCCATGTGGATCACGGCTAGGCCTCCTAGAGAAGTTTCACGGTACTTCTTGTTCATGTCTTTACCTGTTTGATACATGGTTTCGATAACTTTGTCTAACGAGATAAGACACTTGCTGGTACGTTTCAGTGCCATGCGTGATGCATTGATCGCTTTCATTGCACCCATTGCGTTACGTTCGATGCATGGTACTTGTACAAGACCACCGATAGGGTCACATGTCATGCCCAGTGAGTGTTCCATCGCGATCTCAGCTGCAATACAAATTTGTTCGTTGCTACCGCCACGCAGGGCAGTTAGGCCTGCAGCGGCCATTGATGAAGATACGCCGACTTCACCCTGACAACCGACCTCTGCGCCAGAAATCGAAGCATTGGTTTTGTATAAGATGCCGATAGCACCAGAGACTGCCAAGAAGTCTTTAAGCTGCTTAGTGTCTAGCTCTTTGATGAAACGATGGTAGTACATTAATACTGCAGGAATAACGCCAGCAGCACCATTGGTTGGTGATGTCACGACCTGACCACCTGCTGCATTTTCTTCACTCACGGCAAAGGCAAACAGGTTAATCCAATCCATGATCTCCATTGGATCGTTTTCAATCGAGGCATTCGCTTCCAGCTTTTTCAAAAGAGCAGGTGCTCGACGCGTTACTTCTAGGCCGCCATCAAGAATGCCTTCGGTGTCAAAGCCACGCTGCATACACAGAGACATCACCTTCCAAATTTGGTCGGCTTTCTGGTCAATCATATCCATATCTTGGAATGAAACTTCATTGCGCAGGATTAAGCCACCAAGGCTAAGTCCTTGTTGCTCTGATAGTTCAAGTAACTGATCAGCTGAAGAGAAAGGGAACTCAACTTGTGTTTCTGCTTCTTGCTTGCCGTTTTGTAGCTCATCAGCGGTTGCGATAAAGCCACCACCAATTGAGTAGTACGTTTCCATATCCAGAAGGCTGCCGCTTGCGTCAAAGGCAGAGATAGTCATGCCATTTTCATGCAATGGAAGGTTGGTTTTGTGGAAGAGTAGGTCGCTTTCTACATCGAAATGAATTTCATGGTTACCGCTAACCAATAGAGATTTGTCTTCAATCGCTTTACGCATTGCTTGGTTAGCACTGGTAATTTTAATGGTGTCAGGGCGGTTACCTAGCAAACCTAATAAGGTCGCTCTGTCTGTGTGGTGACCAATACCCGTCAATGATAACGAGCCGTATAAGTCGATTTGAATACGCTTCACTTGCTTAAGTTGAGCATCAATTTTTTTGGTAAAATTAAACCCAGCGATCATTGGTCCATTTGTGTGGGAGCTGGACGGCCCAACTCCAATTTTGTAGATATCAAAAATAGACAGCATAGTAACTTCCTGTGAAGACGGTTCGATGAACGAACTCTGTGTAAAATTTATATTTAGTTAGTTCCACTTCTTTGAGTGAACCTATTCGTGATTGAGCCTAATCATTGATTGAAACGGCTCTTTTATCGACTCATGCTAACAAGCATAGAGCGATGAAATACAAGAGCGTGCTATGTTTGCTTTAAAGCGACACGTCTATTCTTGTATGACCTAAAGTGTTGCTATCAATAGTGAGCGTTATTGCGAGCAACATATAAGAATTTCAAAATACTTTTGTTAACAAGTATTGTATACATAATTCACTTCATCTAATCCCCAAAACGAGACTTGAACATAAAATGAGCATTAATCACCTCCTTATTGTGCTGGGTAAGCGACTTAATGAGAATAAATTGACTGATGAAGGAATCAGTCGAGTTGATGCTTTAGTTAAGTATCTGGTGGAGCCTTTGGTCGAAGAGTCGAATCAGCAAACTGCCGTTGCATTCTGTGGTGGGATCACAAAAGGGCAAACCCTCTCAGAAGCCGATGCGATGCACCAGTATTTTAGAAAGCTTGAAAATCAGCGTGCACATCCGTTCCCGTTAGGGGCGATTTTGCTTGAGCAGCATTCGACCAACACTGTCGAGAACATTCAGAACTTGGCCTCAGAGATGGTTGCAAGCGGGCTGTTTACTCGCGGGCAGAGTGTGCAGGTGACATTCGTTTCTAATGACTACCACTTACAACGTATATTCGAGATTCAATCGCTCATGGACGAGCAAGGTTTGCTTAAAGTTCTCATCGAGAAGTGTTCCGCACTTGGGGTGGAGCTGCAAGTAGATCGCAGGTTGGAGGCTCATGTTGCGGTGCCATACCCACATCAAAGTGCTCAAGGGCAATTGTTTCTGTTGATGGATGTACTGACGACCTATCGAGTCTATCTTGAAGGTGTCTGTGCGGGCGTATTTAAGCGAGATTTGGAGTTGGTTAGACGAGAGCCCGAAAGGCTGTCTTTGGAAGCACTGATAACTGCCAAGGAGCTCGTCGGACGTTCATCTCACTTTGAAATTGTAGACAGTTTAATCCCAGTATTGGAGAGCTGTATCCAGCAGACGTCAGTGGGTACAGACATAAAAAAAGTCAGGGGATACCTAGCTCTACTAGATACTAACCTGACTTTATTGAATCGTTATTTAGATCCGGAATCGGATCGCACGCATCGCTGGTGGCGATAGGTGATTATTTCTTTCTCGTGATGCCAATAACGGTTTTTAAACTCGCAAACGCAATCAGACAGTAAGCTAGAAGCTCTGTGCCTTCTTCTGCGATGTTTTTAACCGCTCGAACGTAATCATCGCCCATAACATTGTGCCAGAAGCTACCCATGCCAAATAGGCGGGAGAATACCAACAGTAGCATCACGCCAGTCACTAGCAAATTCATGTGTGGGGATGCAAGAATAAGTGCAAGCTGATCAATGGTTCGTTTACCATTTTTAATCGCATAGAAAATTGCGCTACCAGCAACCAAGAGGGCAGGGACAACCCAAGCGCCATGTACAATCTTGTCGAACCAAAAATCCATTTCACGAATAAACATCACACTGAAGAATGCACAGATGAGCATAGCTGCGTGCTTAACTTCACGGGTCTCTCTTGCTAGATAAGCAAAAGACCCAGACGCGATAATAAGCAGTAACTGTTGCAGCATCTCGGTCACCGAGATCTCACCAACATTGCCATTCAACAATACGAAATCAATTCGAAGCGCAAGGTTTGCGACAATACCAATCGCTAAAACAACGAGAGCGGTTTGGCAGCGTTTGAAGATCACTTGAGATGTCGACTGGGAAAGGGTGAACTCTGGCAGTTCAAATGACATTTGAGTTTGTTCTTTCGTTTTTGATTGGCTTTTCATAATAATTCTATGTGTAAAATTTTGTAACAGGCGGGCATTCTATCGGCCTAGGTTAGGCTAATGTCAGAGCTATGTCAGAAATAAAACACTGTTCAATTGGTGTGTGTGTACGGTAAACCGCTGCCTTATGGCAGGCAGTTTACGTAACTTAATTGAATTTTTAGGGGGAGGGTTTTAAAGCTTTGAGATTGGAAACTTGTAAGATAAGTGATTACTTTTCAGTTTCTTGCTCATGGTTATTGCGGTAGTACTCCCACTGTTCAATACGCTCACCGTCATCGAATACACAGTAAGTTGTACGTTGATTGTTTTCAGTCACCGTGTCTAATTCACCGTCCTGTTGAACACAATAAACCGCTGCTGGGTTAGCGACTGAAACACGTTGGCCTTCGCTATATTCTGCATAGTCGTTTGCACAACCGCCCAATACAACGGCACATACAGCCATCAAACCAATTTTTTTCATGTTTATCTCCTACGTGATAACTCTATAATCGAATGCGTTAAGTTCTACAGAACCCAATGAGAAGCTCTATGAAATGAGTATATTTTAGATTTCAGAAAAGGTTGTCCTAATTTGGTCAAGATATTGAAATAGGTTGATATTTCTCCATCTTTAACTACTTTTTGAGTGTTGGATCAAGCTAAGTGGATTTAAGTTAGCGTTAGAATATCTCCGTCCGATAAGTTCTTGTTGACGATTGTGAACCTCGAATCTATTGATGATTATGATATGATGCCGCCAAATTCAGTAGAGCAGTCACAATCATGAGACACCTAAAAACAACCATCCACCCTGATATCGACCATCTAGATAATAAAACGGTCTATAAGCGCAACGCTGCCCGTGCCATTGTGTTAGATGGTGAAGACATTCTGATGCTCTATACAGAGCGTTATCACGACTACACCATTCCTGGTGGTGGTTTGGATGAAGGGGAAGATGTGATTGCTGGTATGGTCCGTGAACTCGAAGAAGAGACAGGCGCGAAGAATATCCATAGCATCAAGCCGTTCGGTATTTTTGAAGAGTTTCGTCCTTGGTATAAAGACGATGCGGATCTGATGCACATGATCTCTTACTGTTACTCATGCAAGATTGATCGCGAGCTTGGTGAAACAGCTTACGAAGACTACGAAGTGAAAAATGGGATGAAGCCAGTGTGGATGAATATCCATGAAGCGATCGCACACAACGAAAAGACGATGGCCGAGAGCCCTAAGAAGGGGATGAGTATTGAACGTGAAACCTTTTTGCTGCATTTGATTGCCAAAGAGATGCTTTAGCTTTTATCAATACAAGCCTGTTAAGCTATTTATTTGCCGCCATTTTTGGCGGCAAAGTTGTTTCTAGCAATGCTAAAATGTAATAACGGTAACCAATCACTGAATGTGGTTGATATTGTCAACTAGATGTTTTTGATGTATCTTTACTCAGCGATGGCCCTATTTAGTTTAACTGCCCGGTCATATCGCTAAATCTCGCTGTGAGCCTGCCCCAAACAAAGAATACTATGAATAAAAGACAGTTTATTGCCCATTATCTGCGCATGAATCGCACCTCGTACTTGTTGGCGATTGTGTTCATCTTTCTCGTCAACTGGTTACAAGTAGAGATCCCTCGTTATATCCAATTGGCGATAGATTTGATTGATGATGCCTCTTCAACTGGCCACCAACAGCTTCAAACCTATGTTTGGATTGTGGTCGGTATGTCGGTTGCCATGGTTGTGGTGAGAATTTTGTCTCGTATTTATGCGCTTAATCCGGGGCGAATTACAGAGGCTGCACTTAAAAGTACCCTTTTACAAAAGCTGAACCGCTTACCAAGTAGCTTTCACGAACACTTTGCTTCTGGTCGCTTGATCTCAATCATCAACAATGACCTGAGCGGTATTCGTTTAATGTTTGGTGTCGGCTTCCTGCAGTTCTTTAATGCGTTGTTAGCTCTGTCGCTGACGCCTCTGTACATGTGGCGTATTTCACCAGAATTAACGCTTTATTCGATTATTCCTATCTCAATCGCTTTTGTGATTTTCCGTGTGGGCTTCAAGCGTATGAAAACGCTGCACTTAGAGCACATGAAGCGACTGCAAAATCTATCTGCTCAGTTGATGAGTTACCTATCAGGGATTGATCTGATCAAGAGCCAACAGATGTCACCTTGGGTGAAGGCGGA
The DNA here is from genome assembly GCF_041504345.1 of Vibrio sp. BS-M-Sm-2. NCBI lineage: Bacteria > Pseudomonadati > Pseudomonadota > Gammaproteobacteria > Vibrionales > Vibrionaceae > Vibrio > Vibrio sp. BS-M-Sm-2. The sequence continues at coordinate 1,843,981 of NZ_CP167895.1, read as the reverse complement.
AACTGAAAAGCTCAATCAACTGTTGCTTGAATGTCGTCTTAAGATCACTCGTATTCAGGTCTTCTTCATGCCGGTGCTCGATTACGCCAATGATCTGATGAAAATCATCATTCTTGGTCTGGGTGGTTTCATGTTGATGAGACAGGAACTCACACTTGGTGAGATAACCGCTTTCTTAACTTACTCGGTTTTGCTCGCTATGCCATTGATGCAGCTTGGCAGAATCGCGACCATTTATCAGCGTGGCATGGTAGGCATTCAAAGTGCACAAACCATTCTTAACGCCAAAGTCCCAGAGTTGGATGAAGATAGGCTCACTGAGTTAGATGTTGAATCGCTAAAAGGAAAAACGTTTTCCGTTCGCAATCTCAGCTTTAGTTATTCAGGTGAAGAGCGTCTGATTCTCGATGACATCAGCTTTGATATCCCAGTAGGCAAGAAAGTCGGTGTACTTGGTGGAATAGGGGCGGGTAAAACGACATTAGTGAACTGCTTGAACCATCATTTGGACGTTCCAGAAGCGGCGATTTTCCTTGGGGAAAAGGACATCACTAGCTTCTCACGGAGTGACTTGCGCCGTTATATTAAAACCGTGACTCAAGACCCTTACCTGTTTTCAGCAACCGTCGAAGACAATATCCGTTTTGGTAGCTTAGATACTGATTTGGCAAAGAGTCAGGTTGATGAAGTGCTAGAGCTCAGCCAGTTGGCCAGTGACGTGACGCGTTTTGAGCATGGCGATCAAACCTTAGTTGGTGAGAAAGGGATCATGTTGTCAGGTGGTCAGAAGCAGCGCCTGAGTATTGCTCGGGCTTTACTACAACCCACCGATTTGATCATCATGGACAATGTTCTGTCTGCGGTCGATTATGAAACCGAAAGAAAGATCTTAGAAGGCTTGTTTAAACGATTGGAAAATCAGTCGGTTCTTGTGGTTTCACACCGCGTTAATGCCCTTGAATATATGGATGAAATCATCGTGTTGAATGAAGGTAAAGTGATCGCGAAGGGCGACCACGCCACGTTATTGAAAACGTGCGATTACTATTACGATACATGGCAACTACAGCAGAATGAAACGGAGGCAGCAGCATGTTAAAAGGTGTTGATCTCAAGTACCTCAAGCACTTTTTTAAGTTTGCTAAGAAATACAAAGGCTCTGCGATTCTGGGCATCGCTATGCTTCCTCTTTCTGTCATCACGAGTTTGTTGTTCCCTTGGCTGATCATTCAAGTGATCGATGTTCACCTGAGCCACGGTGATATGGATGGTTTGCTCGAATACGTCTTCTATCTCGTTGCCGTGCTGGTAGCGAGCTATGTTGTGGATACCACCTATTCGTACAACCTGCGTAAAACCGGACAATACACGATAACTGACATGCGCTCAGTGCTGTTCGATCGCGTGCTTAAACTGCCACGTAGCTATTTTGATAACACACCGATTGGCGTAACGCTTTCGCGACTAACCAGTGACTTGGAAACCATCGGCGAGACGTTTGTTCAATCGGTTGTAGGGCTAGTTAAAGACAGCATTAATACCATTGCTCTGTTGGTGATGATGTTCTTTATTGACTGGCAGTTAACTATGATTGTGTTGATAATCATGCCGCCAGTGATGTACTTGACGGTGTATGTGAGAAACCGACTTCGTGCTTTATATAAGGTGACCCGTTCTTCGCTCGCTCGCGGTATTGGCTTCCTACAAGAAGTCTTATTTGGCATGAAAACCGTTCAGATGTACCGAGCAGAAGAGCAAGTAGAACAACGCTACCAAGGCTATACTGATGAGTTTCTAAGAGCGCAGAAGAAGATCAATAAATACGATGCGATTTTATTCTCGTTTATCTCTGGCATTACCTCGATCACCATCGCGATTATGATCTGGTATGGCTCTGAGCAAGTGATAGAAGGGGCGCTTACTTTGGGGGTGCTGATTGCGTTCATCAACACCTTAGAAAAAGTGTTCGTGCCGATCCGCGATTTTACTTCTCAAATTGCATCAATTCAGAGCTCATTTGCAGCGTTCGATCATATTGAAGAGCTGTTTGTTGAGCCAACGGAAGAGGAAGGACGCAACCTTTTGCCGTCTAACGAGTTAGAGAAACAGCTTGAACAGTTTGTGAGCCTTGAGTTTAAGAAAGTGAGCTTCCGTTACAAAGATGACTCTCCCTATGTTCTAAAGAATGTTTCGTTTGTATTGGAGAAAGGACATCAAATCGCGCTTGTGGGGTTGACGGGGTCGGGTAAGTCGACGATTCTGCGTTTGATCTCTAAAACCTACCAAGACTATGAAGGTAGCATTTTGTTGAATGGAATAGAGTTGTCGCAGATCTCAAGCGAAGACTCTGCTCATTTGTTCTCAATGATGATGCAAGACGTACACTTATTTGAAGAAACAATTCAGTTCAATATTGCACTGGGTAAAACACATTTATCTAGAACAGAGGTTGAACAGGCGGCGCGCTATGTTTATGCCGATAGGTTTATTGAACAACTCCCTAAAGGTTATGATTTCCATCTGGAAAAGAATGGCTCCAATTTGTCTGTGGGGCAAACGCAGCTTATTTCGTTCGCACGAGCTGTTGCACAGGGGGGCAATTGATGATGCTTGATGAGGCGACCAGTTCGGTAGATTCAATCACCGAAGACCTTATCCAAAAAGCGATGCAGCGTCTGTTTAAGGAAAAAACCGTGATTGCGATTGCACACCGCTTGAGCACCGTTCGCCACTCGGACACCATTCTCGTGTTGGAAAAGGGTGAAATTGTTGAGCAAGGTAGTCATCAACAGTTAGTGGCTCACAATGGAGTTTATGCTGGGTTGTTGAAGGAATCGATTGTAGAAATGAGTGATTCTCACGTTACAGTAGCCTGATGGCTCTAATTTAGGTTCTGATTTTTCGATAGGTGGTATGTTGCGCTAATGTCTATTGCTTGCCAATACCTCTTGGGTCAAAGGAAAATAAAACATAATTTACGATCATTAATATGTTATGATCTCTCTACTACTAAAGGGGTGTCTTCGGGCATCGGGGTGTATGCGAGCAAACAGGCGTGCTTGTGTCAGTCACTTTCTGGCGAATATGGAATCGAAAATGTTGTTGGAAGAAGTTGTAGAAATTATTGAATTAACCGATTCAGACCATTTATCTCAAGCAATGGAACTGTTTAACGAGCATGGCTTTGTTGACGCAGAGCACTTACCTTTTATGACGGTTGTTTTTGAAACAGCACCAGAGCACCTTGCGAAAAAGTTGTCGCAAATAGGCTTTAAAGGTTTAGTACAAGTAGAGAAGAGCGAAGACGCAACTGGCTTTATGATTGTTGATGCTGAACGAATCCAGCTTAGCAAAAGCGCGTAACTGGAATCGCTCCGTAACATCCATTATGACTATTTGAGGTTAACACAGTGACAACAGCTACCGTTTCATCAACAGAGCAACACGTATCCAATGAACATGCACTTTTGGGTGCGTCGTTATTAGCATCACAAAAAGTAGAACTGGCGCTGTTTACTGTGATCTCTAAATTAGCTAAAGCCTTATCAAAAGAGCAGCAACAGTCATTAGGTTTGGATCTGGATACCTTTTTAAGGGAGAAGCCAAGTGAACAAGCCTCTACGTTGAGCCTATACGAACAGACGTTTGGTGAGCAGCTTCCTTTGACGAAAAATGAACTCAACGATTTTATTTATCATCGAAACTTGGTAACTCGTGGCTTTTGGCGAGTGACTGGCGCCGATGTTAAAGGCGGCGAGAAGCTTGCTAACCCAGAACTTTATTTAAAAGAGTTCTTGGCAAAATGTGAATACTGGCAAGTGATGCTTGATACCCAAGCCAAGTAAGCGAATTGAAATAAGAAAGCCATAGCGAACATGTTATGGCTTTTTTGTTTGTGCAAACAACATTAAGTTTCTTAATGTTATATGGTCGCCTCGAATACTTTGGACAACACTTTTAGTGCTTAAAGCTCGCCCCTAATACCTAAAGCATCATCTTCAAGACATAGTTCTTAGAGACAAAGTGGTGTTTAAGTGCAGCGCTGACATGCAGCACAATTAAACAGGCTAGGGCAATACAACTGGCACGATGTAAATAAAAAAAGAAGCCATTGATTGCAGAGTCAGTAATTAGATTATTTACGCTCACTAGCCAAAATAAAGAGTACGGTTCTTTTAGCATTAAGTAACCAGTACTGAAGACCATAAACATCGTAAGGTACATCAAAGAGTGTGCAAGCTTCGCTACACATTTTTGCCCTTCAGGCACAGACGTTGGCATGGTTGGCGATGACCGGAAGTGACTCCAGACATAACGAACCACGAACAATGGTGTTGCCACTGTCGCCAATGACATATTGAGTACCGACAGAAAAGAAAACAGTTCTGGATGACTGGTAACATAGTGCATCACATACCCTGCAATTGTTGCATAGATGATTACAGAAGCCATTACCCAGTGCAGTACACGGCTTACTAAATCGTATCGTGGATTATTCAAATTAACCTCGTTCTGATCGTTATTAATATAAAATTCATCTCGATGCAATAAATCAACTCTTGGTATATTCGCATCGCGAATTAATTATATAGAACAGTATTACGCGGTATTTTTATAATTTAGAAATTAATGATGTTGCTTCAGGTGTTTTATAATTATCAATGACGTTTTAGAGTGTTAATTCCAATGCGGACAAGCCAAGTTTGTCGAGTTCCTGGCTTGTATACTTATTACAAGATACAGTTAGCTTAAAGATGAAACATATAAGGAATGTATAATGCTTCGAATCTTATTGATTGTAGTTATCTCGGTGTTCAGCTCGATGAGTTTTGCAAGCGAAGAGGATAAATACTCTGAACAGGAATATTTGGATAGACCGCTGATGGAACGCTATATCTTGGACGAGTTGAAGCAACTACGAATGGAACAGCAGGATCTTGAAAGGCGTCTCACCATTCAGATGACAGATCGTGAATTGGCAGTAGCGGATAAATCGTTGAACTATGCCAATGTGACCGTGACGTATTTCTTCTACATTATTGCTGGTGTAGCTTCTCTTATTGCATTGGTGGGTTGGCAATCACTCAAAGAATTGAAACACACCACCAAAGAGATGGCTGACCGACGACTCAACGACATTGCCCAAGATTATGAGAAGAAGTTTAACCTTCTTGAAAGGGATCTTAAGCGTAAGACTCGAATCATCTCTGAGAACAACCGAGAAATCGAAATCATCAATGAAATTCATAATTTATGGTTGAGGGCTCAGAATGCTCAAACTGCCGAGCAAAAAATTGAAATCTACGATGAGATCTTAAAAGTTCGCCCGGGTGATTTGGAAGCACTAACTTACAAAGCCGATGCCGCAATGGACATGCAGGAATACCACTGGGCGATGAGCTTATGTAATCGCGTGTTGGAAGTGGACGATCAAAACGCTCACGCCTTGTATCAACGTGCTTGTGCTTACGCAAGGTTAGGTGCTGAAGGTCAAGCGATCGATGACTTAGAGCGCTCGGTTGAAGCAAGTGGCTCAATGAGAGAGCTATTGGCTGATGAACCTGACTTTGAAATGCTGCGCGGCTTAGAACGCTTCGAAGCACTTCGTGAAGAGTAATGTGAGGTAAAGATCCGTGTTAACTAAGGTGGTGGGCTTTGCACGCTCACCATACTTTCACACCTATCGCGCTATGGTTTCTTACATTCCATTTATTTTCTTGATTGAATTGTTATGTTATAACACTTTTTAAGTTCCTCGTTATAACCGCTAAGTATTTTATGAAGTTCCTCCCTATTGGCCTGATCGTAATCGCTATCAGTGCATTCTCGCTTTCCGTTTTGCTCCATTTTCAATCCGAAGCACCAGAAGAAATCTCAATTCAAGTCACCCCTTATAAAGATTTATTAACTCATCAAGAGGGGGCATCAAACTCATATACAGATTCAGAGGCAAGCTCAAGAACGTTGATAAAAGTTCATTATTTCGTGAAGGTTGGAGATACGCTCAGCAACATATTTTCGTCATGGAAACTGCCTTATGAGACAGTTCAAAAAGTGATGGAAGCGGATCTTGAGTCTTTGAAGCTCGATACAATAAAGCCTGGCGATCATCTAGAGTTGCTTTTGGATAGTGACTCTAAACAACTCGTTGAGCTGATTTTCCATGAAAGCCTCGTAGAACAAGCTGTCTTTACGAAAAATGATGATGGAAGTTTTAACTACCAATTCCATGAAATGCCTGGTGAATGGAAGGAAAAGCTTTATCAGGGCAGCGTTCATGGCAGCTTTTCAACGTCAGCCTATAAAGCGGGGTTAACTACTAACCAGATAGCCAATATCACCCGCACACTAAAAGACAAAGTCAACTTCGCTAGAGAACTCAGAGCCGGTGATAGCTTTAATGTGCTGGTTAATGAGCAGTACACAGACGATCACCTTACAGGAAAAACGGAAGTTCAAGGGATCTCCATTAAGTTGAGAAACCGAGAAGTGGCGGCTTTTCTAGCACCTGATGGGCGCTTCTACGACAGAGAGGGAAATAGTCTAGAGCAAGCCTTTGATCGATACCCGGTCGACAGAAAATTCCGAAGAATCACTTCTTCGTTCAATCCGACACGAAGACACCCCGTAACTGGGCGAATCTCACCGCACAATGGTACCGATTTTGCGACCCCTGTGGGCTCACCTATCTACTCAACAGGTGATGGTCGTGTGGTGGCACTTCGTGACCACCCGTATGCTGGTAAATATTTGGTGATTGAACACAACAGCGTATATACGACCCGTTATCTTCACTTGAGCCGCTTCTTAGTTAAGAAAGGGCAGCAGATTAAGCGTGGCCAGAAAATAGCGCTCTCTGGCGCAACAGGCCGTATAACAGGGCCTCACTTACACTTTGAAGTGTTGGTGCGTGGTAGGGCGGTCGATGCGATGAAGGCGAACTTACCGATGGCAAGTTCGATTATGCCTAAAGATAGGAAAGAGTTTTTGGCTCGAATTGCCTCTTTTGATGCAATGCTCTCTATGCCAGTTGAACGCGCGAGCTAGATATATTCAAACCTAACTTGGCAACACATTCGAAAACGTCCCTTAGCTAGTGATTTAGCTAAGGGACGTTTTTTTATAGAGAATCATACGACTGAGCGAGTGACTTAGTTATTTATTAGATAGAGTTGTCTAGTGGTAAGGCTTGGTGTTTAGTTGGGCTCAGAATAAACTTGCAACCAATCAAGCAACTACCACCGCAGTACCGCTGGCAGACACCATTAGCATGCCGTTACCTGTGCCAAGCACTTCATAATCGATATCAACACCGACCACCGCGTTAGCACCTGCTTCAATCGCTTTCTGCTCTAACTCTTTGAATGCATAGTTTCGTGCTTTTTCCAATTCCTTCTCGTAAGTGCCAGAACGTCCACCCACAAAGTCACGAATCCCCGAAAACATATCTTTGAAAACGTTAACCCCTAGGATAGCTTCTCCAGCAATAACCCCTTTGTAATCGACAATGCGCTTGCCTTCGATTGATTGTGTGGTGGTAATAATCATAATGGCCTCTTGTAAGCTTGCTGAGTTGTTACTCGCTTATTGATTGATAGTTCGGTCTTGTTCTTGAATGTCATCGTTCAGTGCTGTCTCTGAGCATATGAACTCATGCCTCAACCATGTTCTCAGTTTTAGCACACTTTCTTGTTTTAATTTGTTTTTTGGACAAACGAAATAGAAATCTTGATGGGGATTAGCCACTGGCTCACTAATTTCGACCAACATGCCATGGTTGATGTCATCTTTCACAAACAAGTGGGGGCTGATTAATCCCCCAAGTGAGTGAATCGTAGCTAAAAGCGAGATCTTAAGATTAAAATAATGAGCGTATGTGCTCTTTTACTCGGTCGATGTGTTGGTTTGGTTCAATCTCACAACGCTGCTTAGTCTCTAGGAATTGCTCAGCGTATTTGTCGTAGATTTTGTTTTCTAAGAACAGCAAATACAGCTTGGGATCGATATGACCGCTGGTGGCCATGTCGGTCATGATGTTGAGTGATTCGCTTAGGAGTTTTCCTTTCTTATACGGGCGATCACTAGAGGTGAGCGCTTCGAATACATCGGCAATGGCCATCGCTCTGGACGGCAGAGGTAACTGGTCTTCGTTTAAGCCTCTCGGGTAACCCTTACCATCGATACGTTCGTGGTGTCCGCTAGCAATATCCGGAATATTCTGGAGGTAAGGCGGATAAGGCAGCTTGTTAAGCATGGTGAAGGTTTGAATAATATGATCGTTGATCATGAAACGTTCTTCATCGTTTAACGTGCCACGACGAACTTTCAAGTTGTGCAGTTCACCTTGGTTGTATTTGACCTCTCCTGGCTTAAGCACAAACGCTTCTTGCCATACATCAGCAGGGCTAAAGCCATTGTCCCACGGTATTTTATGCTCAGGCTTATCGGCAAGTAGCGGTTCCATCACCGATAGTATTTGGTCTTTTCTTGCTGGCTCAGCTTCACTCTCCTCTGTCGTGTCTTGTTGTTCATTGAATCTCTCTTTTTCAGACCAAGATAACCCTAGCTGATCGTCGAGTGTTCGTTTCCATTGGCGCTTGGCTATTCGGTCTAAGCGTTCTAGTTGTTCGTCCGTCATCGACTCTCCACCAAGGTTGCACTCAGCAACGAAGGCAAATTCTTCATCCAATTCTGACAAGCTTTGTTCGAGGGTCTTAAGCTGATCCTCTTGAAGCGCTCCGTTCGCTATGGCTTTCCAATAGTCGGTTTCAGCCTGTTGTTTTAACAGTTCGAAACGCATTCGCACTTCGTGGATTCGGTCGTAAATGGTTTCAAGTTTTGTAGCTTTGTCTACGACATACTCAGGTGTGGTTACCTTGCCGCAGTCATGAAGCCAAGCGGCGAGCATTAACTCTTCCCACTGTTTACTATCCAATGAGAATTTCGGGTAATAACGGTCATCATCAATGGTTGCTTGAGTCAGCCATTTGGTCAGTTCAGGCACTCGTTGGCAGTGCCCGCCCGTGTAAGGTGATTTGGTATCAATCGCTGATGCAATCAATTCGATAAAGGCATTCAGCATGTCTTTCTGTTGCTGCATTTGGTCAATGTTATCTTTGGCTATTTCCGCAAAGCTGAGCAGTTCTCGTAAGAAGGCGTGCTTGTCTGCCTGCATCTTGGTAATCGGTCTTTCATAGCCAATTGCGACGATACCCACCAACAACTTCTCACGGTTTAATAGTGGAAACAGGTACAGATCTGAATTGAAGATTGAGTCTTGGTAATAGTTGAGAACATTGTCTTCTCGGTTTAAGTGGATGGTTTCCCCAGATTTAAGTTGGCACAACAACCAAGGGGTATGTTTGATGAAGTCATTAATGTCGGCTTTAAAGGGAATAATGGCGAGGTTAGCTGCAGTATCAAACACGTCTTTCTCTTTTGATTGGGTGAAAAGGACGATGGTTTCTGCTTTGGTAATTAAATAGCTTTGGTGAGCAATATTCTTGGCTAAGATCGAAAATTCCTGATTACCTGCAGTGTCTCGAAGTAGTGTTATCAGGTCATGAAGCGTGTGTTCCATCAGCTCAATCGAATGGGCGAGGTTAGCCACTTCTTGAATCATGCTTTTGGGATAATGAGTACGCCTGAAGTCAAATCGAGCGATGTTGTCGGTGAGTTGCATCAGCGTATTAAGCGGCTGAGACAGTCGATTAGCAACAAACCATACGATAGCGAAGCAGATGAACAACATCCCAATCGCGACCGCAACTTGCTTGTCTCGCATTGAGATAAGATCAGCGAGCAGCTCATTGTGTGGCGTCGCTTCTGCCAAGTATAAGGTGACGTTTTGAGTGAGTTGAACCGGCGTTAGCGTTAATGCCCAAGTGTTTAAGTTGTATTCAACGTTTTTTAGGTTGAGGTTAAACTTCTCTTCATCAGAGATAAGCGGCGCTATGACGGAAGCTTTCAATGCTTCCATCTGTTCACGTTTGGGCACATTAAAGAAGCTTAGGTCTTGCTCACTACCAGAGAGTTTTCCCGTCGCTTGGTTATTCGTTTTCTCAATTTCACTTGTGTCATTAGGCTGGGAGGTAAGCTTGGGAATTGATAGATCAAGTTGATGCTGACCGAGAAGATTAAAATGTTGGTCGAACAAGGCGAGTCGAGTTTGCGGAGAGTAGGCCAATTCACTGATCTGGGAAGAGAGAGATTTCAACGTGAAGTCGGCACCAACGACATGCTTGCCATCCAAAGAACGTCTAGAAAGCGTAATGCCATTGGTTTGCAGGAAATAGAACAGGTAGGGCTCAGAAAGTTGTATTGAGCCGTCAGGCTTTGCATTACGAAACCAAGGTCGAGTCGTAGGGTTGAACTTACTCTCGTCTTGTCGGGTACTGATCACTTGGTGTGCGCCATCGAGAAAGCTAATAAAGTTTTCACCATCTAGGTTGGTGCTGCTGACCATCATTGTCGCTTTGGCGGGAGCGTTGTTGTCGGCTCTCTGTTTAATGGAACTCAGAGGCCGAAAGATTCTAAAATTACCATCTTCAGAGCCATAGAACAGAGCGACTAAATTGGTATTTTGTTTGAAGATGATATCGACCGAAGCAAGCCAAGATTCTTTTTCGACGGAGGAGGTTTGATGAGTAACAAACGGGCTTACTGCCATCACGTTTAAGGTTGTGATGACTGGGGCAATAGCTTGTTTAAATACCGATTCCAGCTTATCGCGATGTTCATTACTGACTTCGCGCACGGTGCCTAAAAGCAGTTCTTGAGAGTGCCGATAACTTATCGAAATCAGTGCGGTACCGACAAGAGTGGTCAAAATTAAGAAAAGGCTAGTGATGTGGATACTCAGCGGATATCGTCTTCTTCTCATCTAACACTCCAACTTGTGAACTGGTTTAAGTATTGACGAACTTGGGTAGGTTGCAAAAAATTGGTGCAATTACTGAGTTCATTGCGGATAAGTTCGGGCTCTCCGCGTTATTTTGAGTTGTCTAAAGGAATGAATAATAAACCTTTATGTTTGGGTGCTAATTGTCACTTTCAGCTGATAAACTGGTCGCATTGCTGCCATTAGGTATTTCTTTTCAGAAAAAGATGCAGACACTCCTTTCCAGAAAGAAGTTCAGAGTCACTTTCTGAAAAACGTTTTTTGACCAAGCGAAGAGGGCATTGATTCATGGAACTCAAAGTAGATACTCACACTCATACATACGCAAGTGGTCATGCTTACAGCACATTGATCGAAAATGCCAAGTCGGCAAAGCAAAATGGTTTAGCCATGTTTTGTACCACCGACCATTCAGAATCAATGCCTGGTGCTCCACACTATTGGTTCTTCAGCAACCAACGTGTCCTTCCTCGTTTTATCGAAGAGGTTGCCATCATCCGTGGTGTTGAGTCGAATATCATGAACACTCAAGGAGAAATCGATATCCATCCGAGTGTAGATAAGAACTTGGATTGGGTGATTGCAAGCTTCCACGAGCCAGTATTTCGTCCATCGGTTGTCGCAACTCATACAGAGGCATTGTTGAATGTGATTAAGGGCGGTCGAATCGATGCGCTTGGCCACTTAGGGAACCCAAATTTTGATTTCGATTTCGAAGCTGTGATTGAATGCGCAGTTCAATATAACGTCGCAATCGAGATTAATAACACCACACTCAAAGGTAATAGCCGAGTGGGTAGTGTCGACCGCTGTTTCGAAATCGCGAGAATCGCGAAAGCGAAAGGGGCATTTATTACTACCGGAAGTGATGCGCATTTTTGCCAAGACGTGGGCGGGCTGGATCTTGTTGCTTCACTACTTGATGAAGTGGGCATAGATTCGAGTAAGGTGATTACCCATTCGCCAAAGCAATTCCTGTCATTTTTGGCCTTGCGTGGTCGTAATGAAATCCCAGAATACTCAGCTCTTGCTTAAGAGAATGTCGGTGGGTTTGCATTTCGACACAATCAATTTTTGTGCCTGTCAGATTTTTGTATACACTAGCCGAAAATAATAAAGTCGAAGTGCCATAATCATGATGGCGCTATCTTCAAAGTCACAGTTTCACTTGGAGAAACAATGAAAACTCGCTCAATCCTTTTATCTGGCTTAATCGCTGCTGCAGTAATGTCTGGCAACGCATTTGCTAACGTTGACCTTAAGAAAAACATGCAAGAAATGAAGCTTGCGTTTAAACAAGCGGCAGAAGCTCAAAACATCGAAGAGATGCAGAAACCTATCGTTCGTTTAGATACGCTAGTGGCAGAACTGAAAACGGGTGTTTACCCAGTAGAAAAAGAAGACAACTTCATGGAAGGCTTCAAAAAAATCAGTGCTTCAATTGATAGCATTGAACAGAAGCTAGACCAAGGTGACTTTGAAGCGGCACAGCAAGAACTGCGCACGATTGACGGCCTTCGCGAAGAGTACCACGAGAAGCGTAACCCAAGTATCTGGAGCAAGATCTTCGGTTAATTCGCTTGTTCATTAGAGTGACCAGATAACAAAGTTTAACTTCTAAAGCGCCGCTTATATTTCCTTTTTCAGGAAAATATAAGCGGCGCTTTTTATTGTCTTTTTTCTAATCAGTTTGATGCACTGAGGTGCGTAATATTTTATTAGCGCTTCTGTTGTAACCAGTTTTTAACCAAATAGAGTGTGCGTTAGCTTCAATTTTTTAACCAGATGTTAATCTTTACGTTTACCTATATAGCAAGTGCCTCATAATAAGGGAAATTTATAAAGATTTGGAATAATGCGCCGAACTTCGTTCAATATCTCTATGTTACTTGCTACAGCGTTAAGCTGGGCTCTAGTGACATTAATGCCTGTTATCAATGCTCATGGTAACAGTGCGGGAGTGTGGGCGTCGTTGTGTACGGTCAACGGCTTTGAACTGGTTCAAATTGAAGAAGGCGAACCGAATACTCATAAAGGTAAGCCGTGTCCGTTTAGCCATTTTTCCACATTTCACCAAGATGAACTTCCAACTACACTACTGACAACTCGACTGAGTTTTATTGTCTCAGACAGCTACGCTTTTTTGGCTCTAAGCGAACGCTACACGAGGCAAGCCCCGCGCGGCCCTCCTTTTGTTACTGCTTAAACCTAACCCATTAAAACAATTAAAAAATATAGTATTAAGTAAAGTTAAACATGCTCCGATTACTTTCTGATTTTTCAGAAGGTATGTTTGCGCGTGTCAAAGGAAATAATAATGTTGAGAAATGAATCTCAAGCCTCTGCGAAAGCACAAACTAATTCGCAGTCAGCAAGCAGTGTAAAAACGAAAGACCGCAATAAAACCCTCTACTTCCTCACATGGCGCTGGCACTTCTATGCTGGGCTATTCGTTATCCCATTCATGTTAATGCTGAGCATTACTGGTTTGGTGATGTTGTTTGATGATGAAATTGAATTGGCTTTCCATCACGATGCGATTGAAGTTGCTGCATCGGGTAAACCCGTCAAGGCTTCACTGCAGTTAGTCGCAGTTCAGGAGCAATACCCACAAGGCTCGGTGACGCAGTTTGTTCTAAGCAAAGCACCTAATCTCGCTAACCGTTTTTCAGTATCACTTGAAGACGGAACGTCCGTTTTCGCCACTGTGAATCAATACACTGGCGAAGTGGTAGGAGAAATCCCGCGCAGCGATAGCCTTTATCAACTCGTGAATGATATTCATGGCACCTTACTAATCGGTGATTGGGGCGATTACCTTATTGAAGTGGCGATTAGCTTATCGATTCTGCTTCTTATCAGCGGTATCTACTTATGGCTACCGAGAGACAACGCTAGCCGTGCTGGTTTTCTTAAGCTAAGAGTGTCATCTGGGTCACGTGTACTGATGCGTGACCTACATGCGAATATTGGCGGCACGTTATCTCTTATCCTGCTGTTGTTTATTCTTTCAGGATTGGCGTGGACGGGCTTCTGGGGCGGCAAGTTAGTCCAAGCATGGAGCACTTTCCCTGCTCAAATGTGGGATGATATACCGCTGTCTGATAAGACGCACGCATCGCTTAACCACGGTTCAGAAGAAGAACTGCCGTGGAACTTAGAACAAACACCACTGCCGTTGTCTCAAGATAAGCCTGCAGAACATGTACACCAAGTGGAAGAGGCGTCTGAACCTCATGATCACTCTAAGATGGGGGAAGACCACTCTCAACATGTGATTGCAGCAAGCAGCTTTGGTATTGATGATGTCATCGAAAAAGCACGATCTCTCGGCTTCACGCAATACAAGGTGAACTTCCCACGCTCAGAAACGGGTGTTTACACAGTGACAGCGAATACTATGGGCGGTGACATCATCGATCCAACTCAGGATCGAACCACGCATCTAGACCGATACTCAGGTCGTATTTTGGGTGAGGTGACATGGCAGGATTATAATTTTATCGCTAAGACACTGGCGGTCGGTATTTCTCTACACCAAGGTGACATCAGCATCATCAACAAACTTCTAAACGCTCTGTTCTGTTTTGCGTTCATTGTTGTGTCAGTGACTGGAGGCGTTATGTGGTGGATGCGCAGACCTTCTGGCCAACGCAAGCTTGGAGCGCCACCTAAGTTTGGTGACGAAGGCCTATGGAAAGTAGGCTTAGTAACTGTCGTTGTTATTTCAGTGCTGTTTCCACTCGCGGGTGTGACTATCGTGACAGCAATGCTATTGGATTGGTTGTTGTTTTCACGCGTTGAGAAACTGAAGATGGTGTTAAGCTAATCAATATCTAAACAGATCCTCTCAGTTTGAGAGGATCTGTATCATTCACACAATGCTTGCAGCGTTATGTATTTCTTTCAGTATCAGTTTATTTCTCCTGCCAGCTTGTCACCCAAGTGTTCCATCGCGTAATCAATGAATACACGCAATCGGGCTGGCATGTACTTGGTTTGAGCAAACTGCATTGCGATAGCACCATGGTAATTACTCTTGATAGTCCAATCTTCCAATACCTGTACAACAGAGCCTTCAGCCAATGCATCTTGAATCACGAAGTCATGGAAAATACCGACACCTAGACCTTCTTTCACACCTTTTAGTCGCATCTGCGAGTGGTTCACAGCGTAACGTCCGCTGACGGGGACTGTGTAAAACTCATCATCTTTAAGAAAGTCCCAAATGTGGTCTTTATCTGTTTCTGCAAGGTATAAGCAGTCGTGCTCAGAAAGCTCGGTAGGGTGGAGAGGAATTCCTTTGGCTTTCAGATAGTAGGGGCTCGCACATAACACGAGGTTTGTCTTTCCAAGCTCTTTCAAAACCAAGCTTTCATCGGGCTTATCGGTAAGGCGAAACGCAATGTCGATACCTTGGCGCAATATGTCGATGTCGCCGTCAGCCGCTCTTAACTTGAGCTGGATCTCTGGATATTGACTTAAGAATGGAACAACAAAAGGCTGTAGCACTGAGTTTAAGAACGCCTCAGGCGCCGCTACCGTTATAGAGCCCGCAGGTTCAGTATGGTCGGAGGTTGAAAGCTCAACGGCTTGTTGCGCCGCGTTGATCATCACCACGCTCTGATCGTATACCAACTGGCCTGCTTGGGTGATGATAAGGGTACGAGTGGTTCGTTCAAACAGTTTCACCGACAGTGCTTTTTCCAAGCGAGTGATGAGCTTACTCAAGGCTGAAGGTGTCACCCCTAACTGTTTTGCTGCCGCAGTAAAGCTCCCTTCATTTACCACTAAAATGAATGAGGCTAGATCTGGAAGTAGGGCGATGAGTTTAGGGTTGACCATAAGTATCCACGAGTTTCGGCGATGAGCGTAAAGTGATTGTGAGCGATTTACTTTGATTTGTGAATCAATTTCATTAATTGCTTAGTGTGATTGCTCTGATAGATTGATGTGTTTGAAGCTTATCTGTATAGCGGCGTTGCTGGTGCTCATTATGAGATAAGCCGGTTTTGATCACTATATCGTTTTGATATTAAAAATTGAGATTTGATATGAAAGCGAAATTATAGGGAAATTAGAGGAGATTTGGCGTTTAAAAGAGAAAGCTAAGGGCGTTAATGTGCCCTGTGTCACTGGGATTAACAATAATTGATGCCTGTGATTCATTAATGTTTTTCCAACTAAAGGGATAATCGGGTCGGGGATGTTCAACTAGAATATAGGCATAAGTTTTACAGTGTAAATGATCGTGTTGAGATCGTTTATATCCCTACATAATGCGGCGCGCGATGCTGCTGAATAATAACTAGGAAGGAATGAGACAATGTCTTCTGCATTTTACCAACAGATTCAAACTCAAATAGAAGAAGTTAAAGAAGAAGGTCTTTACAAGTCTGAGCGCATTATTACTTCTGCACAAAAAGCAGCGGTTTCTATCTCGACTGGTGAAGAAGTACTAAACTTCTGTGCAAACAACTACTTAGGTCTTGCTAACCACCCAGCTCTTATCGAAGCGGCTAAAGATGGCATGGATCAGCACGGTTTTGGTATGGCTTCAGTACGTTTCATCTGTGGTACTCAAGATTCTCACAAAGAACTAGAGCAAAAGCTTTCTACGTTCCTAGGTAAAGAAGACACTATCCTTTACACATCTTGTTTTGATGCAAACGCTGGTTTGTTCGAAACGATTCTAGGTAAAGAAGACGCAATCATTTCTGATGCTCTAAACCATGCATCTATCATTGATGGTGTTCGTCTGTGTAAAGCAATGCGCTTCCGTTACTCGAACAACAACATGGAAGAGCTAGAGCAGCAACTTATCGCAGCTAAAGAAGCTGGCGCTCGTCACACGCTTATCGTAACTGACGGCGTGTTCTCAATGGACGGCGTAGTCGCTAACCTTCCTGCTATCTGCGACCTTGCAGACAAGTACGATGCACTAGTTATGGTTGATGATTCTCACGCTGTGGGCTTCATGGGCGAAAACGGCGCGGGTACTCACGAGTTCCACAACGTTGTAGACCGTATCGACATCATCACTGGTACACTTGGTAAAGCAATGGGCGGCGCTTCAGGCGGTTACACTTCAGGTAAGAAAGAAGTGATCGACTGGCTACGTCAGCGTTCTCGTCCATACCTATTCTCTAACTCTGTTGCACCTGCAATCGTATCTGCGTCTATTCGCGTTCTAGACCTTCTTGCGGAATCTGGCGACCTACGCACTCAACTATGGGATAACTCTGCTCACTTCCGTACTCGCATGGAAGAAGCGGGTTTCACTATGGGCGGTGCTGATCACGCAATCATCCCAATCATGCTTGGTGATGCAAAAGTTGCGGCTGAATTCGCAGAGCGCGCACTAGAGAAAGGCATCTACGTTGTAGGTTTCTCTTTCCCTGTAGTACCAAAAGGCCAAGCTCGTATCCGTACACAAATGTCTGCTGCACACTCTCGTGAGCAGCTAGACCGCGCAATTGATGCGTTCATCCAAGTTGGCAAAGACATGGGCATCATCTAATTTTAAAGGGGTGCCACGGCATCCTTTAATTAGGTAGAGCAACACCCAATAGAACATATAGATTTTTGATTCTCGCCTTACAGTTAGGCGAGATGAACTAGGTAACATTATGAAAATTAAAGCACTTTCTAAGCTTAAGCCTGAAGAAGGCATCTGGATGACCGAGGTTGAAAAACCTGAAATGGGTCATAATGATCTTCTTATCCGTATTAAGAAAACCGCAATTTGTGGTACAGACGTACATATCTACAACTGGGATGAGTGGTCACAAAACACAATCCCAGTACCTATGGTAGTAGGTCACGAATACGTGGGTGAAGTTGTTGGCATCGGTCAAGAAGTTCGTGGTTTTGAAATCGGCGATCGTGTATCTGGTGAAGGTCACATCACATGTGGTCACTGTCGTAACTGTCGTGGCGGCCGTACTCACCTTTGTCGTAACACAACAGGTGTTGGTGTAAACCGCACTGGTGCGTTCTCTGAGTTCCTTGTGATCCCTGCGTTCAACGCATTTAAGATCCCCGCAGAAATCTCTGACGATCTAGCATCAATCTTTGACCCGTTTGGCAACGCAGTACACACAGCGCTTTCTTTCGACCTAGTAGGCGAAGATGTGCTAATTACTGGTGCTGGCCCAATCGGCATCATGGCTGCAGCTGTTGCTAAGCACGTTGGTGCTCGTCACGTTGTAATCACTGATGTAAACGAATACCGCCTAGATCTTGCTAAGAAGATGGGTGTAACGCGCGCAGTAAACGTGATGGAAGAGAAGCTTGAAGACGTAATGTCTGATCTTGGCATGACTGAAGGCTTCGATGTAGGCCTAGAAATGTCAGGTGTACCATCTGCGTTCAACAGCATGCTAACTAACATGAACCACGGCGGTAAGATCTCGCTACTAGGTATTCCACCATCAGACATGGCAGTAGACTGGAACCAAGTGATCTTTAAAGGCTTGGTTATCAAAGGTATCTACGGTCGTGAGATGTTCGAAACTTGGTACAAGATGGCTTCACTAATCCAGTCTGGCCTAGATCTAACACCAATCATTACTCACCACTACAAAGTGGACGACTTCCAGAAAGGCTTCGACATGATGCGTTCTGGTATGTCTGGTAAGGTAATTTTAGACTGGGAGTAGGTTACTACCGGTTTTGAATATTAGAAGGCAACAGGTAAAACTGTTGCCTTTTTTGTCGCCATTCTGTAGCCGTTTTCAATTGATAATTAACTTAATCTATTGATATGTAATGGTTATTTTTGTTTTTGTATACGCTTTACAGCGCTATTTGTTGGGTTTATAGAAACAGAGAACGTAGTGGGTGAATCTGGTCGATTTCCAATATCTATATATCGATGAAGAGCCGAAATTATCAAGTACGTCTTATAAAAAGACCAAGAGGTAGTGGGGACGTATCAAGCCCGAAAGTTGTATATTTTATTGTTTAGTGGAGAGCCAAGTGCCATCAGATTAAAGGGCTTGAACAAGATGGACAGAATAATGTGCTTGATTTGTTTTAATGTTAGGCGTTCATTTGGCACATTCTTGCCCCTTTATGTTTTAGTACCAAAGCTCATTCACAAACTGTTAATTTTGATTAGCGATACATTTTCTAATCTCTGCTCCTTTGGCGAGATGCAACAAAAGATCAGCTAATAGATAACCTTGGTGTTTGGTAATAAATTGAAAAAAGTGGCGGCAAAAATGGCGGCATTCATTGTAAAACAGCGTTATTCATGGGTATAAATTGCTACTTATTACTGTTTTTATATACATTGAATCTTGTTTAAATTGTTGAATTTAGTGAAATTTT
This sequence comes from Vibrio sp. BS-M-Sm-2, assembly GCF_041504345.1. Classification (NCBI taxonomy): domain Bacteria; kingdom Pseudomonadati; phylum Pseudomonadota; class Gammaproteobacteria; order Vibrionales; family Vibrionaceae; genus Vibrio; species Vibrio sp. BS-M-Sm-2. Next base: position 1,824,747 of record NZ_CP167895.1, on the reverse strand, counting down.
ACTTTTTTTCACCAAGTTCTATAACTTAACCTGTAACCTTGAAATTACAAAGTTTTCTAATCCCTTGCTCTACTGTGTCGATACGAGCATACATTGCACCGATTCTATGCGAAATTTTTTTCTGTTCGATTGGCAGCTAAATAGCGTTGTCGAATACTCACTAACATCTCTCTACGAGCCGTTAAACGCATTGTATGCCCCATATAACTCACCTAAATTTATTACTTAGAGTTTGATTTTTAATGAGTCAATGCGACCGGCCAATCTAATTGCCGCTCATACTCAACATGATACAAGAGCACGATTGCCAGCAGCGCCTCTATTCATGTTTCCTCAACTTGTCAATTAACAAGAACGTTTGAATTAGTCCGACAATGAGAGAGCGATGGTCTTTTTTAGTATGAATTTTTCTTGTTTTAACTGGCTAATACGAGCTTCTAATTCTTGAGTTGTTATCTAGGCGTGAAGTTTTTGGTCGTTGCCGTTTTGTCATTGAAAACCTTATTTATGCTGGAGACTGCACCATAAATGAGGTCTCAGGGACCATTACATATCCATCTCGCTTAAGAAAGGGCTAACTTTATCGTTAGATTAAGCCGAAACTGCTACTCTTATTCATGAATCACTTAAGTATGAAAGAAAAGGATAATAAATATGGAACCATTATCATTAGCTGTTGATGCTATACCAGAAAAATTAATGCCCGAATTTCTAAAGCAAGCAAAAATAATAAATTCGTTTTGGTACGACATGTTTTTACTATGTTCTACTTTTGGTTTGCGAAACATAGAGTGTAGAGAAATGAAATGTGCACAGATCGATTTTGAGAATAAAGTACTGATTCTTACGAATACTAAATCGCAAAAATCGAGGATAACAAAGAAAGTTAACCAGCACGTTCGAAAACTCTGGTTAACTAAAGGACGATGCTGGTTACAAAGGCGTATCACGGACCCCAATGCAATGTTAATTGTTCGTTTAGCTTCTAGTTTGGATGATTTAGCTATTTTAGCTGAAGAATTTCATGTTATAGAGGCTTATACGCAAGCTAAAAAATCCTTTTTTTCTAGAGAGGAAAAAATTTATCGAGAAAGCTTTCATTTAAATTGTGATGATACAGTCAGGGTGATTGATTTTTCAGGCTTCCCTCATATTGAACAAATGTTACGTCGCCGATATGAGCGATATCAGTCTCGGTTTTATCTTTTTCCTCGTGATGAGTTGCAGCGACCTCAACACTTTCAAGACGGTGATAAACCTTTGTCGAGGCAAAGTGTCTACAATGTACTTCAAAAGATGAAAATTCGACTGAAGGATAAACTCCGAGGTGTTCGAATTGGGTTGCATTCGTGTCGAAAGCTAGCTGTGCAGAGAGTTGCTTATTTAATGAAAGACACGTTTGCAGCTTCGATATGGGTTGGTCATGGTAACGGTAAAGGTGATTTATCGGTAACTCAACGTTATCTGGACTGTTCTCGACGACGTTGCCAGGAAATAAATCTAAAGCTTTCTAAAGCTTGTCGTAATGACAATTATGACAAGCAGCCCACCTTTGAAGCTATACACTACATATAGACAACCTGTACAAAGCATACCCCACCCTTCACGCTCCTCAGTGTTAAATTTAAAAAAAACATGTAAAAACACAAAAAATACAATCAAATCAATCGGTTGGCTTTACTTGTCATGATTGTCATTACGTAAATATGGCGTATTGACGACGAGTTAGTTTGTGTGTATTCCGAGCTAACAACGCTTCTTTTTACGTTGTTAGTAGGAACGTTTTTGTCAAATTTTGAGCTCTTATGAATAGTGAAGTCGAAGTCAAACTGTTTCCCAACTTGGTCATCCGAGGCGACTTGAATTATCAAGTTGATGAAGGTTTTTCTTTAGTTGGTGCTCCCATTAAAAAAGTTGAAGAATTACGGCTAACGCACCTTTCGTATGACGCTGAGTTTCATCTCGTGACGGTTAAACTGAGTAAGGCTTTTGCTTTTTTCCCCAAAAAAAATGGACACTTTTTAGTTCACAGGGCTGCGGATGTTTTAAGGCAGGAGCACTTAGAATTAATTGAACTTGAGATAGATTATTGTTTGCTTCGCAATGTTGTATTGAACATAACGTTTCACTCCTCATCCGCAAGCTCTCAATGTGTGCTGTTGTCTTTATCGTTATCCAATAACTTTACCTTTGAAGTCACGGCATAGATGGATTTTATTGTACCTAACTCAATCAGGAAATATTTTTCACTATTACACTAATCATGCTAAAGATTAGGATAAAGGAAAGGTGGATAAAATTATTGTGCTTGTAGCTGATATGTTCGATGTATTAGTTTGGGAGCGTTATTCTAAAAACGGAAAATCTAAGATTTCGGTGCTGGCAATGATTGGCCATATGTTGGAATGTAATACAAATATTTTAGAAGACGAAAATAAGCTTTTAACGTGTGCGTTGCTGCTTTATTTAGGACTAAATTTGAGCTCAATTTCTTCCTTATTAATAGAGGCGTTTTTTGGACGCTTGTTTCTTGAACTTGACTGTGAAAAGTATGGGTATGTTAATTTTACTTGGATGCGATACAACAGAAATCAACAATGGTGATTCAAGGACGCTTATATGGCGATGCTGAATTTAAGTTGTTCATTAGCCGAAAAATATATTTGGCTGTGTGGTTTGTTTTACTATTGAGAATTAAAATGGGTATTTTAGATATTAAGAAAATAAAGCAATGTGACTTGTGTAAAGGTACTAATGACATTGTATTTATTGGCACTACTGATGCTAAACTTGTGCTTTGTAGAGGATGTCTCTCTTTTTTGGCTGACTTACAAACAAAAGGAGCTTTAGTTCTGCCTTTGCCTTCTTTAGAAATGATTATTAATACTCATTGTAGTTTACAGGTACTTAAAGAAGCGTTACCTAAAATAACCAAGTCGACAAACTTTTATTATTTAACTAATGAACTAAATAAAGCTATGACAGAATTGGATTATTCATTGAGTTTAGGAACTCATCTCCCTTTATTTAAAGAGAGCATGCATCCCATAAAAGAACAACTAATGACTCTGGTTGATAATCAAAAATGCTTTAAAAACTGATATTTATTCTGTGGTCGTGCGGAGCTGTAAAATGAAAATTTACTCAAAAAACAAGCGAAGTCTTGCCATTAATGTTTGTCGTGCCGCACGTGAACGATGTCGTTATGTGTTGACTCATTTTCCTTATTCATACGTGGCTTTTTCTGGAGGTAAGGATTCTGCTGTTCTGTTGCATTTATTTATTGAAGAAGCTCGAGCTATGGGGAAACTTCCGGTTGATGTGTTGATCGTCGACTTGGAAGCTCAATATCATCATACCATTGACTTCATACATAGAATGGTTGAACGAGAGGAGGTGAATGCTTACTGGGTTTGCCTTCCATTGAGTTTACGTAATGCGGTTTCTCAATTCCAACCTAAATGGATGTGTTGGCAACCTGAATTGCATCACAAATGGTTGCGCCCTCTACCAAAACATGGGTCTGTAATTAGCGACGTTAGATTTTTCCCATTTTTCCGCTTAGGCATGGAATTTGAAGAATTTGTTGACGAGTTTGGATTATGGTATCAAAAACAAAAGGGGGCGCCTTGCGCGTGTCTAGTCGCTATTCGATCTGATGAATCTTTACACCGTTATCAAACGATAAAAAATAGCAAAAAGCGTTGTTTTAAAGGGTTGCGATGGACTACAGAAGTCAATGAGGTGCTCTATAAGATTTACCCCATTTATGACTGGCGAACTGAAGATATTTGGGTTGCGAATGGAAAATTTAAGTGGGATTACAATCGCATCTACGATCTGATGTTTCTCGCAGGGGTGCCTTTGTCTCAACAACGATTGTGTCAACCATTTGGTGATGATCAACGTAAAGGGCTTTGGCTGTACCAAATCTTGGAGCCTGATGTTTGGCGGAAACTTGTTGAACGTGTTGAAGGGTGCAATTTTGGTGCTCGTTATTGTAGAAAGCAAGGGCGCATTTTAGGCTACTATACATTCAAACTTCCTTCTGGTTACAGCTACCGGCAATACAGTAAATATTTGCTTAAGAGCATGCCTCCTCATCTAGCGGCGCACTATAGAAAAAGGATTTTCCAGTTTTTATCCTGGTGGCGGAAACACGGGAAGTCACAAGGAATTACGAAAATTCCTGATTGTGCAGATAAAAAGCTGGAAGCGCAGAAACGAGTCCCTAGTTGGAGGCGTATCTGTAAGGTTTTGATCAAAAATGACTATTGGTGTCGAGGGCTTTCTTTTGGGCAAAATAAAAAATTAACACAGCAGTATGTGGATTTATACAGCCAATATCTAAGTCAAGGACATTATTGTGAGTAAGAACTTTGAGCGAAATCGAGTGCTTTCTGCTTTGGGGATTTATGATGCTGAGTCACTACCTTTGGAAGATAAAGTTAGTTTATTTAACTTTCTTTCGGAACTTGCCTTCGAACTTGTTCCTTTTCGACATCCAGTATTAAATGTTCAATTAATAAATGTACAAGATGTTATCGACAACGATTATAACCCAAATAAAGTAGCTCCGCCAGAGTTCAGACTACTTCATCACTCTATACAAAAGGATGGACTAACAATGCCTATTGTTGTCGGACATCGTGTTGATAATAAGAACTTGGTTATTATCGACGGTTATCATCGTAGTCAAATAATAAAAAAGAAGAGCGACGTTTATGATTCCTTAAGTGGATATATGCCAGTGGTTGTTTTAAATAAAACATTAGATGAAAGGATTTCATCTTCAGTACGACACAATATGGCCAGAGGGGCGCACCAGGTCGAGCTAACATCACAATTGGTCATGAAATTAAGGGAACTTGATTGGAGCAATGAAGATATTGGGTGTGAGCTTGGTATGGATAATGATGAGGTATTGCGTATGCAGCAAGTTACTGGGCTGGCCGCGGCGTTCAAAAATAATGCATTTTCTACTGCATGGGAATAACACCAATAATTATTTGTAGTTAATGCTTTAGTATGAAAAAACGGTTTTTTCATAATTTGGATAGTGCCAAATTCAAACGTTGACGTGTGTCGTTTGAGTTTGCCTACTGCTTTGATAAGAGCAATGAAATTATCATGCTTTCGAAATGGCTGATATTTTTTATCCTGTAAATAAGAAAACATCAACCGCTTTCTAGTAATAGTTGTGACCTCGTTTAGGGAAATAATGTGTTAAGTAAAATATATAAAATTTATGCAATGGTGTCATTGCTTGTCGTCGCGTTAACGATGACAACTATTTATATTGTATTAAATAACCATCGAGAAAAAGGAGCAATAGTAAGTGCTTCACGAAATGTAGAGGCCATTAATACCAATTACAATACGTCAATTAAGCGACTCAAAAGTATCGTAGTTGCCATGTCAGATGTTGTGCTCTTTGATGAGCATCAAACAGAACTTGATATGCTAGATGCCTTTAAAGGTGCTACTGAAAGCTTCGATTTTGTTGTAGATGTTTATGCCGCAAAGGTAGGGGGTGAGACTATATCTGCTCAAGAAGGGGGATGGGTGGATAACTATAATGCTAAAAAATTGAATAAAGATTGGTTTATGCCGATTGCAACTCAAAATAAAAAATTTAACATGACGGAACCTATGAAAAACTTGTCTGGTGATTTTATCATTAGCGTTTCTGCATCTATTGTTCGTAATAAGGAACTAATAGGTGTACTTGCGATGGATATCGACCTAGGTAAGTACGTTATGGGGAATGACTTTGGGCTTTACGCTATTACTACAAAAAAAGGAATCGTTGTTGCTGCTTTTGATCAAGAGTGGATGACAGAAAACATTTTTGATGTGCGGCCAATGTTTAAAGAGCTTCAATATAATGAACCCATCTATTATAAAAATACTGAAGATATTTCTTTTTTTGCATTAAAACAGACTTTAAGCAAACAGTTTGACATGTATACATTTGTATCACAAACAGAATCAATCGCTAGTATGACAGAAGTGCTAATGGCTATTTGTGGGGTTGTTTTGTTGTGTAATTTTATAGGGGGAATAGCGATAGGGAGGATACTCAAGCAAGAGTTATGTCCTTTGCCTGCGTTAGTCAACGCTCTTGAACGTATGTCTACAGGACGGTTCGTGTCATTCGAGATTCAATCTAGTAAGAATGAAATTGATAAAATCTCCAAATCATTAGATGTTATGTCACGTCATGTAGGGAGCGCGGCTAAAGATTCAAATGAATATTTACAAGTGTTGATAGGTAAACAAAGTGCAATGTCAGAAACCATCAGTAATGTAGTAAAGGATGTGAATGCTGACTTGTTAACGGTTGAACAAGTTGCGACAGCAGCTACGGAACTGAATGCTACCGCTGAAGAAGTGGCTCGAAGTTCATCTTCCGTTGAAAACATAGTTAATGAGACATTGTCTGTAGTATCTCTGGGGGCCAGTACATTAGCTCAAGCGGAGTCAGTGTCAAAAAGCGTCAGCTTATCTATTACAGAAACGTCAAAGGTAGTTGGTCAGTTAAAAGGCTACTCTGAAGAAATTAGTACTGTTTTGGACATGATAAGTTCGGTCTCTGAGCAAACCAATCTTCTCGCTCTAAATGCCGCTATTGAGGCAGCTAGAGCTGGTGAACAAGGGAGAGGTTTTGCTGTGGTGGCTGATGAGGTAAGGGCGTTGGCGCAACGCACACAGGAGTCAACACAAACTATCCGGGAGGTTATTGACAAGCTTCAAGATAAATCTCAATCAGCGAGTGAATTTATGTTCAGTAATGTACATCTTATAAAGAAATTTGACGCAACATTTGTTGACCTAAGTATGGCTTTCAATGATATTTCGACACAAATTGATAATATTTCTGATATGAACTCTATAGTGGTTACTGCATCTAATGAGCAGTCTGCAGTGACTCTGGATATGTCAGAACAAGTTACGAAAATAAATGATATTATTTCAAACACTCTTCGTATTTTTGATGACGCTGACAATTCATGTTTTGAAACAACAGTTCTTTTGAACAAAATAGAAGAGCGACTGGGTTTCTTTAAAGGTAAATAAAAACTTATAATCTTGTTCGATTTAACGAATACTCTATTATTAAACGCGTTTATGTCAGTTTGTTTTGTATATTTTCAATGTTGCTGTTTGAAAGGGTTTGTATATAAAGTGTTTGGGAGAAAGTATGTGTTAATGAGATGGTGCATATCTTAAATTATGGTCGTATGAGTTTGATTAGTAATGGTGAAGTAATGAAATGCTTAGAACCCAACAAACTGATTTACTGTGAAGTCTGTAATGAAAAAATTCTAACTTGTTTCTAGATTGTGTCGATGAATATAATCTTGAAACAGGACGAGAGCGTGCGATTGATTACTATCGATACAGTATTTGTGAAATGAAACTAAAGTGGAAATTGAAATAAACAACTAAGGTGTCTGCTGTAATGATAAATACTATCGTTATTAGTGGCTTATAAGGGAGTGAGTTATGAATGCTATTCAAGCGATGAGTTATGTGCTACCTGCAAGTGTCGTTATCAGTCGGGCTATTTTATGGCTAAATAGAGTTTTAACTAAAAGTAAAATAGAAATATCACTTGATGAGTTAGAAGTTAAATTCGACAAGTATGTTTGCGCTTATGTGGAGGATTTTGCATGTTCACAAGATGAATTTTTTCGTATCAATCAAATCAAAAAAGATTGGATTATTCTTTGATCTACAATGAAGTAAAAGTGAAACTCCCTAAAAAGTGCTTACCATTATTTGAGCAGCTTGATGTTCAAAATATCAATGAGACGCTATTACAGTCAATTGAAGAAATAATTTCCATTAATTCAGTTGTAGATATAAAAGAACAAATTAAACCTTACCAATTAAAATTGAAAGAAGAGTTTTTTAATATTATTTCTCAGGTTCGAAAGTTGTGATTATTCAACGCCCGTCTTATTCTCGATGTCAATATTACGTTGAACAATGACCATATTTAACTGAGGTTGCATGAGTGATGATGGGAATTATTAAAATTACATATAGAGCTGTTTATATTTTGAGGTAAGTGTATGTTTAAGTGGCAACGAGTTAAAAGCGAAAATGAGACATTAAAACGACAATTAACGGAGCTCACGCAAAAATATCAAACTGACATTGCTGAGCTTGAGAGGCAGCTTTCAGATACTTCGCGGGATATGCATTATGCACAACGAAATCATCAAAATAGTGATGAATTAATGCTGAGCAGTTTGAAAGGTGGGAATATGCTTCAAACTATTCGAACTGAGATGGCTGAAAGTGCCCAATCTATGGCACGTGAAAATCAAGAATTACGGTCGCTTGATGAGATGTTTAAGCAAACGCATTTGGCGTTGGGGCGCCTTGATAGCCGAGCGGTTAAGATCAGCTCTCAAGCCTCCTTGAGTATTGAACATGTAGCAATACTAGACAACACTGCTACTTCTATATCTCACCTAGTGTCTACTATTCAAGAAATTTCAGACCAGACTAATTTGTTAGCGCTCAACGCAGCGATTGAGGCGGCGCGAGCAGGAGAGGTTGGGCGTGGGTTTGCTGTAGTTGCCGACGAAGTAAGAAATCTCGCAAGTAAGGCGAGCGAAGCGAGTGAGCAAATCGATTCATTAGTGAACAAAGTGTTAACGGAAGTGAGTGCAATTAAAGCTTCTATCAATGAGAACCAAGTTTGCGCAGAAGAGGTTTCTACGTCCTCGGCTCAAATTGGAGTTATCGTGAACGAGGTGGTCAAAAAATCGGAGCATATGAAATCTGTGATCCATATAGCATCGACTCGAGCTTTCCTAGATACAGTAAAGCTCGACCATGCTATCTGGAAGAATAACATCTATCGTTTGCTACAAAGCGGGACGTTTGGTGACGCAGTTAATAGCCACTCAGAATGTCGCTTAGGTCAATGGTATTATCGAGGTGATGGTAAAGCTTACAGTCATTTTAGGAGCTATGTATTGCTTGAGGAGCCGCATAAAGATGTGCATAACAATGGACGTGAGGCATTGAAGGAAGCAAAATCTGGGAATATGCCTGGTATGGTTGCTGCAATAAGAAACATGGAAGACGCAAGCGAACAAGTTGTCATGCAAATCGATTTTTTAATGGGGGACATTATCGCAAGTTAGCTGTGGTGGAGGGCCTTAAATACCATCAGAACAACGGTTAACTTTACTTCGTCATGTTTGGGAAAAATGAAAATACATGGTGCATCCAGTTCTGAGGAAATTACATTATCAATCAGTTTAAATCGAAGAATAAAGTAACCGTTGGTGATTGGGAGTTTTTTGCTGATTGATTCTATCAATCGAGAAAGAAGTTAAAGAAATGCGAGAGAGCGTAGCACGGTGAAGCAAAATTTAATTTGGATAGGAATTGGAGCGTATTTATTGGTCGCGGTCCATATCGCTCTGGGTGTCTACCTGCAAATGAATGATGGTTGGTTTATAGCTCTTGCATTGTTAATTTGCGGCTTATCTTAAGTGGTGTGTTTGAGAGGAAGGATGAGTTATAAATGAGCATGTTAATGAGAGTCAGTCGAAAGCGTAAAATGTGGTTAGGATTTATGACATTTTACACGAAATCGGATTTTGCAACTAAAAGATTGACGAACTTTAAAGAGACTTACGATCATTTCATACCACTAATACCAAACGCGTTTGACCCATTCATTTGGGGAGTATATCAAGACCTAGACCTAGACCTAGACCTAGACCAAAATACATATTTAAGAGCAATATATAATGTAATCGCGCACATGGTCGAAGTTGGTGGTCTGGGATTCGAGCATGAATACATTGAAGGCACAATGGATAGGGCGTTTAAAGGCTATGATCTTAGCTTATCCGATCCTGCAATTTTAAGCAGTGAATTTGGGATAGAGTTTCAAACGCTTCACGCTTTGAAATTTGGCCTACAAGAATCTCCAATGCAAACTGTTGATGATAAAAAATTTAGAGCGAGAGGATACGCGCTAAGTGCTGACATGCGAATGCTGCGTAAATATGGAATTAATAAAAACGAGAATAACATCGATGTTTTCGGGGAGTTTTTTAGCGGAGCAAGATTCCGATTCCAAATTGAATCAAACGATAACGAAGTTATTTTGTCATACAAGGTGAAAGGTTGTTGCTTGTTCACAACAATAAGAAATCAAGTTCTTAATGTTGAAATGACTGTTTAAGCTCTTCTAAATGTATTAACGAATGAAAACAAAAATTTTAAACATGGCACTGGCAATTATTGTTATATACGTATTGTCGATGTTGTATGCGTTATTGAATGTTTATTTTGGAACTGACGATATTGATTGGTTAGTCCATTTTGCTTCAATCTTAGGCTTGTGCTCTGGGGTCTACTCTATGCTCTGGTGCATTGGGAAGAAAGAAATGAATTTTTTTGAATTGTTAGTTACAGGCGTTCTTTTTAGTCTATCTGTGGGATACATGGGACTAGCTTTCATGTTTGGAGATGTGGTTGATTTTGCGATCGCCATGGTTGCTTTTATTGGTTTGTGCGGGGGAGCATGGATGGTTAAAAGGGGCGAAATCGAATGAGGCATCTAAATTTTAAAGCTGATATAGAGCAACTTTTCAAAGGTCCCGGCGATCGGTCGCTAGACCACGTTTTCACCTCGATAGCTAAGAATATAGAAGAGGCTCAAAGAGGTGATAGATCAAGAATTGCTCACCTGCTGATGTTAAAACATATGGCAACTTTCAATATGCATGGCATTGGTCCTGCGGAATTTTGCCGACGAGCGAAAATCAACCCGCATTGGGCGACCGAGTTTAGCAAGATGCGCGGAATATATGATCATCTAATTGAAGCAGGGATGGAACCGGAACATCTAATGTTTAAGAAGATTAAATGCACAAACCTTAAACGATAAGAACTAGTTAATTATGACAAACCATAAAACACCATTAAATATCCATTAGGACTTTATGACCGATTTTTGTTTGCCGCTATGAATGAAGATCGAAGTATTCTTTTTTACCGAAACAAACCAGGAAAAGGAATTGACGGATGGAAAGGCACCTGTAATGAGCTTTATGGCATGGAAAGTCATGTACTAGATATTGCCACGGAAGAAATTGAAAAATTAATGATTTTATCGGGTAATGAAAAAGCAAACGATATTATCGAAATCAAAAATTTTAAAAATAAAGTTAAGGGATTATCCGGTGAAATAACCAAGTTAAAATCCAAATTGTTGAAAAACTAGAAGTTGAATGATGATCATTGACTTACTATTTTTGAGGGTGTAGGTGGAAGAGGATTTACCAATGCGAATACGCAAAGTGGAAGAACAAAAACAAAAGGAAATGCAAGAAACGTTATTAAGCATGAAACGCTATATAAAAAATGCCGAGTTCGGAACAGTTGTCGCAACAGTACAACTTCAAATGCTAAAAAACGTTAATGTACTTTCAAGCTCAAACATTGGTTCGTTTGAACTATGCGACAAACTTGAGCTTCCACCAGGTTATGCGGTTGAGTATATAAAGATAAGAAATCTTAATGCTTTACTAATTTCCCTTGGGGTGAATATACAAGAGCAACTAGAGGCGCAATCGGTTGAAAAGCATTATAGCCAAGCTCATCAATTGACTGATGATGCTTTAAGGAAAGGGAAAGTATTGGCCGCTAATGATTTGATTGATATTTACACAATCACAAAAAACAAGACGCAAAAAGACGGCACAAAGCGAACGATAGCCATCGAAGATGTAATTTACCAGTTAGAGCTATATAAAGAAAAACAATGCAACAACGACAATAAATAAAAATCAACAAGGGATAAAATGAACAAAATCATAACAGCCGCAATACTAGCCATCACAATGACACTTACGGGTTGTCAATCAACCGGCAACCTAGACCCAAATCAAGTGGTAATGAATAAAAGAATGGTGTCGATGGAACGCGGCATTGTTTTAATGTCTGAAAGTGTCATGGTGAAGCCTAGCGAGCTAAATCAAGGGACAAAAGCGGGCGCAGCGATTGCAGCCGCCGGTTTGGGAACTGCCACCGTTGGTGGTCTATATGGAGGCCGCAACATTGCCGCTGCTGGGGGGGCCGTCGCTCTTGTTGGGCTGGTAACTATGGTTGTTTCTGAAGCTGCAGCAAATAAGGAAATCCCCGCATACCGTTACACAATAGAATTAATGAACGACAAGCTTGATGAAGTTATTCAAACGGTACCAAAAAACGAGTTGCCACTTCAGCAAAACGCGCCGGTGTTAGTTAAGCAGTACGATGATCATACGAAGTTTATTTTTCTGGACAGAACGCAAGGTCTAATATTCGACCGCGCCAAATCGACTTCATTTAAAGAATGATATTGAAGCAAAAGAAAAAGAAGCGGCAGCGGCCAAAAAAGCAGAACAACAAGCAATTGAAGCAAGAAAAGCAGACGCCAAACGAAGCTTGGCAATTAACGAGGAACGCGCAAGACAGCAAAAAATCATAGAAAAACGAGAGCTATATAAGTGGGAACAAGAAAAGCGCCGTCTTGAAGCGCAAACGAGTTCAATGGAAGCAAAATCCAAACGCGTTAATGATGTGATCGATGCTGACATTAGAGCAAGTGACAACATTAGCGAAGGCGTTAAGTCAAGGCTACAAGCAATAGAGTAACTGACATGAAAACTTTAGTTATTGGAAAATGAGAAATCACAAATGTTAGAGTAAAATGAATGTAAGGATATGTGGAATAGCTTTCAGTCTTTTTATGTAAACTCGCCAGAGCAAACGAAAGGACAGACAAACTTCAAGCCAACATTCACATATTTCGCAACGATGCTTCCAAAGCTTTTCGCTCCTTTGGTCTGGGGTCTGGACCTGGACAAAAAAATTATTACCTATTAGCAATATTTTACTTAATAGCTCATGCGATCGAAGTGGATGGGTTTGATCTTCAATATATCAACGAGGGCGCGCAAAGGATTTTTAATGGTTCCGACCTTAAATTGAGCGATCCAATCCTATTAAAAACTGCTTTTGGGTTTAAATTTCAACGATTACATAGTGCTAAGTTTAAGCAGCTACAGCATAAAACCTTTGTCAGAACTGTAAAAAACGAAGCTAGAGGGTACAAGCTTCATGTCGACTTACGGTTAATGAAGAAGTACATAATAAAAGCATTGATGATAACAAAACAATAGCTATTTACGGGTTGTTTTTGAATGGAGCGCAATTTCGCATATTGTTAGCAACTAACATGATTGCCGGCAAAAGTTATGTTGACACGCAATTTACCACCAAGCTGTGCACAGTTCGTAATGCAATAAAACGCGAAGTTCTCCACATTGATATAACTAACAAAATAAAGAGGTAAGAAGGGCATGAATGATGGTAAAGTGTTCTCTGATATGAAAGATAAAATCTCATCCGCAGAAGAAGGGTTGGCCGTTGCAACTGTCCATGCTCAAATGCTAAAGAACATGGAATCAATTTTAAGTTTAGGGATTGGCTCGCTCGAACTGTGCAGAATGCTTGATGTATCTCCCATGTATGCTAGCGAATTTCTTAAAATGAAAAAGCTTTACAAGTTCTTGATTGATGCAGGACTAGATCCAAAGAAATTATGAAACTAATAACGACAATTTTTTTGGGATTGATAACAAATTCTGCGATTGCTTCTGGTGTCGGTGTGGACGTACCAGGCACATTTGCAGGATTTGCCACCATTACTAGCGCTAAAACATTTGATGGAGCTATGGGGGGCGTAATTGGCCCCAAAAAAAGAATCCCAACAAATACACTAAACGCATTGATGCTGGAAGCATAGCAAGTAACGTATTTACAGATCCCAATGGTCAATTCAGATTAAAATCTGTCAGGGTGATGGGAAGAAGGAAAGGAAATTCTATTTACGTTGAAAGCGAATCTCTTGAGGGGTACAAGCCGTACACACCTTACGTGTTTGATATTTACTACAAGGATAAAATCGCAATTTTTCAAAAGGCCATCGGCCAACACGGATTCCCTGAAAAGATGGTGATTGATGGAAGCCATTCCAATGCATATCAACGTTGAGCTTTGGCATAGCGGACGCATGCTGAGTCTTATTGAGATCCTTTCAATTAAGTATCTGAACAATATTGTTGAGCAAAGCCACCGCAGAGTGAAAGGTAAAATGAACCAGGCACTAGGCTGGAAATCTGACGAAGGAGCAAAGGCCACATTAGCTAGTGTAGAACTGTGGATGATGATTAAAAATGGACAGCTTGACAACCCTGAATGCTTATCTGTTTGGGGGCTGTTTTACGCGCTAGCAGCCTAATTGTATCTGAAAATCAGTACGCTTGTACTTCTACAGAACTTTGTGACAGAGCCGATTATCGCAATTTAGGCGACAAAAAAGTGTATCAGCATTTGTACAAGTGTATTCCAACTAACATCGCTCAAAAGCATGCAGAAATGGCTGTGTTAGTTCTTTCAGAGGATGCATACTCAAATCTACAGCCTTGGACGGCTTGGGAGTAGGAAAAAGATACTCACTAAAAGTGGTACCAAGAATTGAAATTGGTTACCCAGACTTTGTGTCGATGAGTTGTATCAATGAAGTGCTCATGGTGAGTTTCATCAGCTAAGCATTTAGGGTTTCAAGATACTTTTGCTAATCTTGTATAAACGATTTAGAGGTATAGGTATAAATCGTTCATGTCCAAAGGTGCGCTAGAAACGTATGCTGTGCCATTTTGTGTATACATATTTCAGGCGTAAAACATTCTAAATGTATTCATTCCCCCCAAAATCGGCCACAAGCCCAGCCTTGATTAAGCCTTAAAATTCTATTTCGCTAAACTAACATTATTTAGTTTAACAACTTTATGTAACTCAAAATTACCCCCCCCAAGGTTATTAGAGTATTAACTCTCCTTTTTTTTACCCTCTTTAGTTGGCCAAGTTCAGTTAATCATTGCTTCATGTTTACTTGGTGGATACTTATTACTGTCTCTGTGCAGACATTTCGTGTCCTCCCCTCTCCTGAGTTATACGCTTTGGTCTAAATAGGCAAGTATTCGCAATATTATTCAATCTATGTCAGTGGTGATTACAAGCTGTCTAAAAATCATAATTCCTTATTAATGAATGACTGTTTTTATAAGTTACGGGCATTTGTGTTCAATAGTCCACAATATCAGTCACAAATCGGTCAATAACGGGCTTGATGGCGATTTCGTCACAGTTTTGCCATTTTTTCATTGGTAAATTAATAATCAAGCAATCGGGAGACCATTATGAGAAGCCTACAAATTGTTGAACTAATAAATGATCAAAGAAGTGCAACCGTCGAAGAAATAGCAGAAGCTTTTAATGTTTCTGTGGAAACCATTCGTCGAGATTTAAAAAAGCTTGATGAATCGGGCGCACTTAAAAGAGTTCATGGTGGGGCTATTAGTGTTCAAGAAATTGATGAAGGTCTTTCTTTTCATGCGCGTTCTAAGGACTATATAGAAGAAAAGGAATTACTGGTAAGCAAAGCGTTAGATTATATTAAAGAAGAAATGGTAATAGGTTTAGACGCAAGTTCATCGAGTTGGTGTCTCGCTCGAGAGATTCCAAATATCAGTTGCACTATTATTACCAATTCTCTTCAGAATGTTATTGCCCTTGAAGGTAAAAGTAATATTAATGTAATTTGTACTGGTGGCAGTTATTCCGAGAAGTACAGTAGTTTCTATGGTCCACTAGCAGTGGAGACACTGACTAATATGTCTTTGGACGTCTGCTTCTTTTCCTGCGTTGGGTTTGATTATGACTCAGGAGTTTGGGATTCAAATGAATATAACTATCAAATAAAAAGAAGTTTTATCGATATATCTGATCAAGTTATTCTAATTGCCGATAAATCTAAATACAAAAAAAGAAGTCTTCTTAAAATATGTGATAACGAATCGGTAGATGTAGTAATAACTGATTTGTAATAACGTGAAACAAAATAAACTTTAAAATAAAAATAAATAATTTAATTAATAATAAGGATATCTTATGAGTGATACTCTCAATATAAGTTCGTCTGAAACACAGAGGAATAATAAAGTAGAGGTAATACCAAAGGAAATTAAATTTGCTTTTTGGCTACTATGTTGTTGTTTTGCCATGTGGGGTTTGGCAAATAACATGACTGATGTACTTATTGCACAGTTTCGAAAAGTATTTACTTTAACCGATATGCAATCCGGTTTGGTACAAACGGCTTTCTATGGCGCTTATTTTTGTTTGGCTCTTCCCGCTGCGCTTTTCATACAGCGATACAGTTATAAAGCCGGAGTACTTTTGGGCCTTGGATTGTTTGCAACCGGCGCACTGCTATTTTATCCCGCCGCGCAAGCAATGGAATATTTACCTTTCTTGCTGGCATTATTTGTTCTAGCTGGCGGTCTCTCCATTCTAGAAACAAGTGCCAACCCATACATATTAGCGATGGGTCCTGAAGAAACCGCAACTCGACGTCTAAATATTGCTCAAGCTTGTAACCCTATTGGTTCGATCACTGGGGTGTTAATTGGCAAATTTTACATCTTATCGCAACTAAACCCTGCAACGGATAGTGAACGTGCGGCCATGGCTGCTGATGAACTAGCGAAAATTCAATCTGACGAACTGTACGCAGTAATGATGCCCTATATGGGCGTAGCAGTTGTTATTGCTTTAATTTGGCTATTGATTCTTAAAACTAAGATGCCGGCCGCAAAGGACACAAGTACTACCGGTGAGTCTACATTTGGTCAGGCGTACCGCCGTATTGTCAAGCGAAGCCACTTCACCAAAGGCGTGTTAGCTCAGTTTTTTTATGTCGGTGCGCAAATTGGTTGTTGGTCATGGACTATTCGTTACGTGATGCAAGAAGTCGGCGGTACAGAAGCAGAAGCATCAACATACCTACTGACATCTATTGTGATTTTCTCTGTCATGCGCTGGGTTTGTGTCGCGCTAATGAAACACATTGAACCACAAAAACTACTTGCTGCTTTGGCTGCGATCGCTGGGATTTTAGTTGCTGTAATCATGGTAGTGGGTGGGTTAGCAGGAGCTTATGCACTAGTCGGTGTGTCTGCATGTATGTCTCTGATGTTCCCAACTATTTTTGGGCTATCACTGAGAGATTTAGGGTCTGATTCAAAGTTTGGTGGAAGCTTCCTAATCATGGCAATCCTGGGTGGTGCACTGCTAACCGCCATCATGGGGCAAATCTCAGATGCAGCAGGCATTGGCGCCGCATTTGTTATCCCATTCATTGGCTTCGTTTACCTAGTGTACTACGGCGCAAAAGGTTACCAAGTTAAATAAAGAATTATCCACAGGGGCAGCATTAACCTGCCCCCTGAATTAAAGAAATAATAAGGAACATCAATGATGTCACAGTTAGTTAAAATCGGTATTCGTCCTACCATCGACGGTCGTCAAATGGGTGTACGCGAATCTCTTGAAGATCAAACTATGGGAATGGCTCAGCGCGCAGCTCATTTTATTCAAGAGAATATTCGCCATGCTAGCGGAGAGAAAATGGAGTGTGTCCTTGCCGACTCTTGTATTGGTGGTGTAGCAGAATCTGCTGCGACGGCTGACAAATTTAAACGTGAAAATGTGGGCCTTGTACTGACAGTAACACCGTGTTGGTGTTATGGCACAGAAACCATTGATATGGACCCGCATACACCAAAAGCCATCTGGGGCTTTAATGGTACTGAGCGTCCAGGTGCAGTATACCTAGCCGCTGCGATGGCAGGCCACTCACAAGTGGGTTTACCGGCATTCTCAATTTACGGCAAAGAAGTGCAAGACGCAGGAGACGAGTCAATCCCAAGTGACGTACAGGACAAGATTCTTCGCTTCTGCCGTGCAGGTTTAGCCGTCGCGTCAATGCGCGGTAAATCTTATCTCTCGATGGGCTCTGTATCTATGGGCATCGCGGGCTCTGTGGTTAACCCTGAGTTCTTCCAGAAGTATCTGGGCATGCGTAATGAATATGTCGATATGACAGAAATCAAACGCCGTTTGGACCGAGAAGTCTATGACAAGAAAGAGTTTGAACTGGCGCGTGCTTGGGTACGAGACTGGTGTAAAGAAGGTAAAGATTATAACGGCACCCCTTTCACCGAAGAGCGTAAAGCAGAGGATTGGGATACCGTCATTAAGATGACCATGATCATGCGCGATTTGATGCAAGGCAACCCAAAACTTGCAGATCTAGGCTTTGGTGAAGAATCGCTAGGACACAATGCTATTCTGGCTGGCTTCCAAGGTCAGCGTCATTGGACCGATCATTTGCCCAATGGCGATTTTTCAGAGGCCATCTTGAACTCCTCATTTGATTGGAACGGCATTCGTGAACCAATCTGTGTGGCAACAGAAAACGACGCGTTGAACGGCGTAAATATGATGTTTGGTAAGCTACTGACGGGTGAGGCTCAGGTTTTCCATGATGTTCGTACCTACTGGTCTGAAGATGCGGTAGAGCGTGTGACAGGGACCCGCCCAGATTCCGGTTTCTTACACCTGGTTAACTCTGGCTCAGCAGCGCTCGATGGGGCAGGTAAAGCGAAAACAGTTGATGGTAAGCCAGCGATGAAACCGCACTGGGAACTGACACAAGCTGACGTTGAAGCGTCTCTAAATGCAACGAAATGGTGCCCAGCCATTGAAGAGTACTTCCGTGGGGGCGGCTTCTCGTCTCAGTTCCTAACTGAAGGTGGCATGCCATTTACCATGCATCGAATCAACATTATCGCGGGTATTGGTCCAGTGCTGCAAATTGCTGAGGGGCACTCTATCGAACTGCCAGAAGATGTTCATAACACCCTAAATGAGCGCACTAACGCGACTTGGCCAACGACCTGGTTCGTCCCTCGCTTGACTGACGAAGGCGCATTTAAATCGGTTTATGAAGTTATGGCAAACTGGGGCGCTAACCACTGTGTTATCACTTCAGGCCACGTTGGCGGCGATTTAATCTCTCTCGCTGCAATGCTGCGTATTCCGGTATCGATGCATAATGTGGATAGCCAAGACATCTTTCGTCCGCATACTTGGTCTGCATTTGGTCAGGATATTGAGGGACAGGACTATCGCGCTTGTCAGAACTTCGGCCCTATCTATAAGTAATTCAATAGGTAACTAATTTTGCCTGCCCCAACTTGGGGTAGGCCTTAAAGGGGTGAGTTATGTCGATTGCTATTATTCTTGATTGCGGAGCCACCAACGTCCGCTCTATTGCGATTAACCAGCAAGGTGAAATTGTTGCGTCGCACTATATTGCTAATGAAACGCTACAGAATGGCACTAAACATGTTTGGGATTTTCAACAGATTTGGAAAAAGCTTGTTGAGTGTTCAAAGCAGGTAACGGCTCAAATTAATTCGACTGATATTGTTGCCGTTTCTGTCACTACCTTTGGAGTGGACGGGGCGCCCTTCGATAAAGATGGAAAGCAGATCTATCCCATTATTTCTTGGAAATGTGCTCGTACCGCGCCTGTGATGAGCCAGATCTCGCAAGATATTGACCGCGATGAACTGTATTTGACCAACGGCATCGGGGACTATTCGTTCAATACCTTATTCAAGCTTAAGTGGTTGAAAGACAACGAACCAAAAGTCTATAGCAATATGGATAAGTGGGTGTTTATTTCGTCGATGTTGACACAAAAGCTGACGGGCGAATTAACAACCGATCGAACCATGGCTGGCACGTCGATGATGACGGACCTAGACAGCGGTGACTGGAATGAAGGGGTATTACAGTACCTAGAGCTGACGAAGGCGCACTTTCCTCCCATGGTTGAAGCGGGCGAAATAGTGGGTTGTTTAAAAGACGATGTCGCCTTCCTGCTTGGCATTCCAAACAGAGTTCCAGTGATTTCAGCAGGTCACGACACTCAGTTTGCTTTGTTCGGCTCTGGTGCCAAAGAGAATCAGTCTTTCTTAAGCTCAGGGACTTGGGAGATCTTGATGGCTCGTTCGCCACGTCCTCAGTTAAAACCTGACTATCTCAAAGAGGGCATGACAACAGAGCTTGATGCTAAAAATGGTTTGTTTAACCCAGCAATCCAATGGCTCTCTAGTGCAGTAATGGAATGGGTCGCCAACACCTACTTTACGGATATTGCCGAGAGCAGCAGTAAATACGCGGTGATGGTTTCGGAAGGGGAAGCGGCCCCTATCGGTGCAAATGGCGTTAGGTTCGATCCATCCTTTTTACTTGGTGGTGACGGTAAAGGAAATGGTGCGATTACTGGCCTGTCCATTAATGCCACAAGGGGCGAGATATACCGCGCCGCTCTAGAAGGACTGGCCTTCAAACTCAAGAGCAGTTTGCACTATCTTTCCACGACTTGTCGCTTAAATACCGAGTGTTTAATGGTGGTGGGTGGTGGGTCTAAAAATAGACTGTGGAACCAAATAAGAGCTGACGTTGTTGGCATCCCTATCCATGTGGTTGAACAGCCTGAAGCCACAGTGACGGGGGCAGCGATGTATGCCTTTGCAGGGGCTGGGGTATTTATTGATGCCAATCATGCCCAAGAAAATATGAAGCCTGCTTACCAAGTCATCACCCCGTCTGAGAGCCGTGAACAATACGCCCAGTTATTGGAGGAAATACACAATGCTTAAAGGAATCCATCCGGCAATAAGCCCAGAACTGCTTGCCGTATTAAGTCGAATGGGGCATGGCGATGAAATTCTGTTTGCCGACGCCCATTTTCCTGCGGAGACGTTTGGATCGCATGTGGTGCTAAGAGCCGATGGCGTGAATATCGATACGCTGTTAGAGGGCACAATACCGCTATTTGAGCTCGACGCGTACTGCCAAAGCCCGCTGATCATGATGCAAGCAGTAGAGGGTGACCAGCTCGACCCAACAGTTGAATCGAAATACATGGCGGCAATCACAAAGACCACGAAAGACAAGCCTGCATTAGAACACATGGATCGTTTTGATTTTTACGACCGCGCCGAAAAATGCTTTGCAGTTGTACTGACGGGCGAAATCGCTAAATACGGAAACATCATTTTAAAGAAAGGCGTAACGCCAGCTTAAGGAAGTAATACGATGACAATAACGAGAAATGAACTAGCACAAGACATTATCGATACATGCTTAGAGATGACTAAGCTGGGATTGAACCAAGGCACCGCAGGTAATGTCTCGGTGCGCTATGAAGATGGTTTATTGATCACTCCAACGGGTATTGAATATGAGAATCTGACACCGGAAAAGATCGTTTTTGTCAGCGAATCCGGAGAATTTGAGGAAGGCAAAATTCCATCAAGCGAATGGGCTTTCCACCTAACCTGCTACCAAGCGAGAGAGGATTGCCATGCCGTTGTTCACAACCACGCCATTAACGCGACAGCAGTGTCTATACTCAATCGTCCAATCCAGGCGATCCACTATATGGTTGCAGCATCGGGCGCGGCAGAAATACCTTGTGTACCTTATGCTACCTTTGGCTCTCCTAAGTTGGCTGATTATGTAGATGCTGGCATTCGTCAAAGTAAATCTATTCTTCTTCAACATCATGGCATGATCACCGTTGGTGAAAATCTGAAGAAAGCATTGTGGTTAGCACATGAAACCGAGGTATTGGCTGAGCTTTATCTCAAATGTGCAGCGATTCAGCCAGACGTTCCAGTGCTTTTAAACCAAGAGATGGATCATGTACTCGATAAGTTCAAGACGTATGGATTGCGAGTTGAGAAGTAATTGATATCGGCCCGATCCGTCGGGCTCTTTCCGTAAAGGAATGACTATGGTGTTTGCATTAAATTTACCAAAACTATCATTATCCGGCGTAGGTGCGGTGGCAGAATCTGTTGCAGTGTTGGACTGTCGACCCGTAAAAAAAGCAATGATAGTGACAGATAAAAACCTGATTGAATTGGGGATATTAGATTCTCTTTATCGTGCACTCGATGATAAAGGGTTCGACTATGTCACCTTTGATAAGGTCAGCCCTAACCCGACCGTTAGTTTGGTTAATCAAGGTGCTGAGTTTTACCAACAGAGCGGGTGCGATTGTTTGATTGCGGTTGGTGGCGGTAGCCCTATTGATTGTGCGAAAGCGATTCGTATTGTCACATCAAATGACGGCGAAATCACCGATTATAATGGGGTCGGCCTGGTTAAGAATAGCGGTGCGTTCTTTATTGCCATTAATACAACGGCGGGAACAGCGGCGGAGATGACGTCCAATTCGGTGATTACCGATGAGAAGAATCTCGTTAAGATGGTGATCGTCGACACCAAACAGATTCCAGATGTTGCGGTTAACGACCCATCATTGATGGTTGGTTTGCCTGCCTCTGTTACCGCTGCAACGGGTATGGATGCGCTGACCCATGCCATTGAGTCGGTTGTGACTCCTGGCGCCCATCGTTTAACACTTCCGACCGCACTTGAGGCGGTTAAGCTAATTGCCAAATGGCTGCCTATGGCAGTAAAGGATGGAGCGAACATAGAAGCTCGGTCGGCACTTGCTGATGCGCAATTTTTAGCGGGGATGTCGTTCAACTCAGCCGGATTAGGCGCGGTTCATGCGTTGTCACATCAACCTTCGGCAACACACAACCTAGCGCATGGCGTTTGTAATGCTATCTTGCTGCCTGTGGTGAGCGCATTCAATGCTCAAACGGTTCCAAGTGCGTTTAGGGAAGTAGCTGAAGCGATGGGTGGGGATACGTCTCAGTTAGACGACACTAATGCAGCCCTATTAGCGGTGGACCTGATTTGCACGTTGTCTCGTGAAGTGGGTATCCCTTCAGGGCTGGCTCACCTTGGGGTTAAGCATGCAGATATTGATGGTTGGGTTCAAAAAGCCATGGATGATGTTTGTATGGGAGGCAACCCAAGAACGTTGACCAGTGAAGACGTTTATCACCTTTACGAGTTGGCGTTATAGCAACAGTGTAGTGGTAGAGTGAATTTGGCCACTTGATTGGAGGTTTGCAATACTTGAAGTGATTCATAAATCACTAATTTAGGAAAATCGCTGACAAACTTTGGTCCAGAGTCTTCATAGACCTCATGGCACTTTTCTAAAAAGTGCCAGCTAGCTCAGATCTGTCGGGTGGACGACACTTGTTACCAAGTGCCGCCTCCCTAAGAACCCAGCGTGCAACTTTTACTGCACTAGGCTCAAGCCTCCACAAAGGCATCAAATGATACCCAGCAACTTATAAAGCAGTCGGACCCGGTTCGTTCCAAGAGTTACGAGCTAGTCTTTTAGACTTTCTCTTTACCAAGTATTCTTGGTATTGAGGGTCAAATGGTGTCGCTGCACTTCAGATTTTTACATGCCTTTCTATTGGCACTTTGGTTATTTGGAAGAGATTGAACTGGCAATCCATATCCATGATCTTCTGCCAACCGTGAAACTGCCAATGGCCTTTTTGGTTGATTTATGGCTACCATTACTTTTGTAAAACATTCAGATCTAAACTTACACCACATGCTTAATAAATACATGTTTTCAAGTCTGTTTTTATTGACGCGGCAAATGCATGTGCCAGTATATTTAACAGGTATTGACAAAAGGTTACGTTTGCATGTTTGTAAAAAAATTTCATGCCCCTCTTTCTCCTGGTAAGCAATGCGTAATCTTAGTAGATGAAAATGATATCCCGTTAGATTACCTCGCGCTGTTCATTAGTCAGAAAATCAGGCGCCCTCAGTATTCAATAAATACCCAAGAACGGATGGTGAGAGACTTACAATTTTTCCTCGTGTGGTGGCAATTTACATAGATGTTGATTATAGTCGGACGACAGGCCCCTTGGTCTTGTATATTTAAGCGGCCAAGATTTCCAAGAGGGCGCTAATCAAGCATTGATTAGCGATGATTTTTTAATTGAAGACTAATAAAATAACTATCGTTAAATCTTAGTTGTGATAAGTAACAAACGACTATGGCGTCAATGATTAGTTTTTGGCTGTATTTTCATCCCACATGGCACCATCTCTCAGCATCGAGTTTAGGGTCACAACCATCTTTCGAACACACACGATTATTGCGACTTTCTTCGGCTTTCCGGCAGCTAAAAGTCGAGCATAAGTCGCTTTAAATACGGGGTTACATTGCATGGCTGACATCATTGCCATATATAGCACTGTGCGTACTTGCGCTAGACCGCCTTGGATTAAGCGCTTACCTTTGTAGCGACCATTTTCACGTGTGATTGGAGCGATTCCTATCAGTGATGCCCAAGTTCAGGTACGTTGCTAATTATTGATGCTGCGGCTCCTGGGAAGCTTTGCAATATTGTGTTTTTAGCCTGGTATTCAGGACTATCTTTAATGAGTTTAACGAGCTTTTTTTCTAACTTGGTGATTTGATTTTTTATCGTGGTTAGCATCGGTTTGATAGTCGGATGGAGAGAGGCGGGTGAGTATCTGGATTCAGTTATTTTCCATGGTTTGCATGGATAACAACTGGTTTCGGCGAATGACTAAGTCACTCATTAGGCGTATGTTTTTTGGCTTTATAACAGTAAGAGCTGGTTTGATTGCTTCTCCATAGTGAGCGATCTACTCTGCATCTAAACGATCATTTTTGGCTCTGTGGCCAATAGCACCAGCGAATCGTTTTATGTGGACAGGGTTTGCTCTAACAATAGGTAGTTGAGCCTCTGCACATGCAAGAACAAAAGGCATTTCTAATCGGCCTGTTGCTTCAATAACTATACGTTCAGGATTATGACCTTTAATTGTTTTGAGTGCTTTCTTGATCCCTTTTTTCATTGTTTTCTACTGAGATAAATAGGTCTAGTGGCCTGATATGGATGTCTAATTGTGTTTTGCCGATATCAACTCCAACGTTGATGCTTTGATTGATTTTGGTATTCATAATAAGCTAACTCATGCTTGCGTAATGCAGGTTCGAGACCCAGTCGACTATTCGAGGTTTATGCTTGGAGTCCTATGTAGCGTTCATGTTTGTTATCGGTCTCTCGATAGAGGAGCCAGCGTTTAAACGAACTGCTACATAGAAAGCTTTAGTTGTAGTTAAAGCCTAGGTCTCACATTACCCGATTGGAGTGCTTATTATCCATACAAACGATTTAAGTTTTCATGCACTAACCATTATTGGGGCTTACACAAGTTACATACTGCCACTCAACTTCACTGTTACTTGCTCCCCCGCCGGTCTCCGCGGGAGCATAGCCACCTTGGATCTGACCATAATTGCGTGCTTGATATTGATTCACTTGCCTTAAGTAAGGCCCATTAAAATTTAAAAGATATCCTTGTCCTACCCAACGAGTCGCCAAACCTGTAGCCTTAGACATCCAATTTGTTAACTCCTGAGCTAAGTTGCCGTTCCAATGGGTTTCGCTAGTGTAATCGGTGTGCAAAATGTCATCATCTAACATAGCAGTCCAATTTGTTCTCCCGCCAATTATATTAAAATTAAAAATTTCACATAATTGACCATAAAATTTCTTGTTAATGGCGTTGGATTGAAAGCTTTCAGGTGTTTCGTCAAAAATATAACCGTTTGAGTACATATAATTTGGTGAAGTTCCTGACTCTCTGATAAACAAAGGCTTTTCTGTGCTCATATCAAACCCGATTCTATCTAAAATTCGGTTGCTCATTGCAGCGGAAAAAGCAATATCGTCGTCCCTATTGTAGATTACAGGAACGCAACCCAACACTTGAGTTTCTACGACCGAAACATCACTTGGACACTCAACTACACCGACATATATTCGAACCGTATCAGGAGTCCCCTTTACCGATGGATCAGTAACATCGATAATCGCGGATCTGACATTATTTGCAGGATTATTAATCATTACGGTATTTTCTTTTGTTTCGGTTGTAACACTATCATTCAAACCCGCAGGAACCGTACTAATAACCGTTGCTTCTAATTCAAAACGATCTGCAGGGAGTTGAGCCAAATCGTTCTCTCCAAATTTTCTCAAGGCTGTGATCATTACATTGTTGCCCCAACCCGCGCTAAGATATCTAGATTCAAAATAATAGCTTGAAGGGTCAGTATCATCATATATGCATGAAACAAAACCAGCGTTATACTCGCCAAGAGCAGAACTGCTACCGTCATTCAAAGAAAAATAACCGTCTACACCAACATAAGGCACCCCGGTTGGCCACTTATATTTACTTTCCCATGCAGAATCACTCCCTAGCGGGTTTTCATATAGCCGCTTCAGTTCATCTACAGACGGCAACAATAAACCTCTTATAGTACAATAGTTTTCAGCCAAACTAGGGGAGAATGTAGGATAAAATCCTTCAAAGCCAAAAGAGCCTGTTTCTAAGAAGGTTTCCGTATAGATACCACTTACTGATTCTATATCTTTAGCGTCAAATGTTGGTGTAAATGTCTTCTCTTGTACAGCGTCATAAATTGAATCATATTTACGCGCATTAAAGAACACCGTACCAATAGCGTACCCACCTCTGCGATCACTAACAACATAAGCAATATGGTGGGTACCTGTTTTGGTTGGTGTGAAGACAAAAGATGTACTCATTGGATCGATCCTAGCCCAACCAGTCCCGTGCGTATAAACATCAACAAGTTGTAATTTATCCCCATCGATATCGTAAACGAAATCTTCTACATCAATGGTTAACGAAGTTGTCTCAACGAGGCTGATAGAATCAAGCTGCCTATTTAACTCAGCTGTTGGATTACCATTCGCATCTAAACTTATCGCAACATAAACAACACCAGAATACAAAGTCCCGGTGATATCATTAACCGCAGTGTAATATATTTGTACTTGGCCATAAGTAGTTATTGGTGCCGTGTATCGAATGATATTACCTTCGGCGGAGACCTCGCCTAAATTATCACCTTCAAATTCTGAATACGTTGTTCCTCGCAATTCTAAGCTATCAGGATCTAACAGTGCTCCTTCTGGTAATATTAACGATATGTTAGTTGTTGTTCCTTGAATAAGGGCTCTACCATAGGGTGGAAGCTTCTCAATATCGCCATCGCTAACGGCAACTTCACTCACACCCCAACCTTTGCCGTTGATATTTTCATTGGAGGGCACTACAGTATATTCAAATCGACAAATTTGTGGTGTATTTGTTTCTACAGTGTATGTCAGCCCTACGACGTCCAACACATTGCATTGATTGTAGCGCGACAAAGGTACAATTTTGGCTAATTGTAAATTAACATTACTTTTAGACTTAATTGATTTAGATAAATCAATTATAGAACGCGAAGCTGTACTACTACTATCGAAGGAATTTTGTGTTTCTATAATAATAGATTCAAAATCGTTACGTGGTGGTGAATCCTCACCACATCCGAGAATAAATATCGACAAAAATGCTGCCAATAAGGTCATGCGCACAATTCTCATTTTATTAACCCATTCAAAAAATCTAACTTATTATGGCGAAAAAAATAACCATCAATGTTTCTTCTTTGTAACATGTTGCTGAATTTAATCAATGTAAGCTAGAGGCTTATTCATCACTACACAAAGAATCAAAGCTTTAGTTTTTATAGGCAGATATGATAGGTAACATAAAGAGCTAGACCGTATTAACGCTACTTTTTCTGTTTATGGCGAATGTATAGAAAGGTGAGATTCAATGAGCAGTGACATTGATGAAAATATCTTTAAGTTTGATGAACTCGCAGCAGCGAGTTCATCAAACCAAATTCAAAAAAATTACGAAACAAATGAGAAACACTTGGTTTGATGGGAGGGTGTATCATTATCTTATTGGGTAAGGAGGATCTTTATGTTCGCTGTTTTTGGCTTTTTTGTTTGGTTTTTACTTTCTGTAATTACAGGGAGTTATGCGGTATCAAAAGGTAGAAATGGTGTTGGATATGCGTTATTGGCATTTTTAATTTCACCGATGATTGTATTTGTTGTCATTGCAATAGCTGGTGATACTGAAGAAATTAGACTACAAAATGAAATAAGGATAATCCAGGTTACTCGCCACGTATTACAAAAAACTGAAGAATTAATTAAACATAGTTCTTCTAAATAAGTTCTGATCAACCATCAAGTTCTTTTGGTATAACTCAGATGTCTTTGAGTAGATTTGAAAATGTGTTCATCCATCAACTTTGTGACCACTTAATTATATTTTTACAGAAGGTTTTAGCAAGTGAAAAAGTTATGTATATCTTGGTTATTATTCTCAATATCAACCGCAGTGAGTGCTTATGACACCAATGCCTCCAAAAATAAATGGCAATTAAATTCAGATGGAAATGGGATTGTACTCGCTAGCAATGGGATAATGACCGCTGTGTTAAGGAAAAATTTTTGGAAAGAAGTTATCTTTTCTTATGGTCAGTCTAAACGTTGTGAAGATATGAGGGATTACAGTTCAATTGGAAGTGCTGTTTGGTATATCAATAAACAACCAATAAAAATGAGAATCTATTGTTTTGACAAAGTTAAAAATTATCGAGCGACTTCTAAAGTTGGGAACAGCTATATTTATAGTCAATTCAAAACTGAAAACAAAGTTATGACTTCAATGGGTAGTGTTACTACTAGTGGTTTTAATAAAATAATTCGATTTTACAATGATACAGTTTGAAATGAACACCGTTAATAAAGTTACAATGATACGCCGGGCAAATACTGTTAAAATATATACAACTGTGGAATATAGCGGTGCATCGATTTATATGCTTGAAGCCGGTGAATTAACAATGACATTGTCGGATCGTGATGTCATCTAACTGAAAAAACACTTAGGTGTTATCGTTCGTTCACTATAAAATACAATCAAAAGGTGTACGGAATTATTCAATTTAATAATACAAATCCCGAGTAATTAACCCCTTACTTCCTCCCCCAAATCCAGAGCTAGATTCTTGATTTTCTATAAATATTATTTAAATATCTATTATATTGTTTTTTCATCTCGCTAGTACAGTTTTCTCTTAGGATAATAATAAGAAAAAAACCCGAAAATATATTTATTGCTGACCCTAATTCTATTCACCTTTTAGTTTGGTTAATAATGGAATTATCTGGTTAACCTTTATATTATGTAGTTCTGAATAAAACTTTTCCCTTGGAACCGAATTTTCAATTTCCAAGAGGAGTTCTAATTTCTTAATTTCTTGGCTAATCGTTATTAACTCCATAAGGCCAGCACTACCAGAAAGATTATGTAAAGCGATGGCGAGGTCATTTTTTTGGATATTTTGTATTGATTTTAGTAATTTTTCGAAGTGAGAAATAAAGTCAACTATAAGATCTAATGCAATGTCTTCATCACCAAAACAAATATTCATCACAAACTTATTTAATTCATCCATCATAAAACCCTATTCTTACACATGTTAGACGGCTTAGGACGTTAACAATACAGGAAACTAAAATAAAAAAGAAATGGTGCACGAGTTATGTGACTTAATCATCCAAAACTGACACTGATACAAAGCTGAAACACAAGGCTTTAGGTAAGGGCGTAATATCTTTTGCTCAACGAGTAAAGTGTGTTTACTTGATTGTTATTAAAACGCACTTAGTAGTGCAGTAAGGGAAATGAAAATGAAAAAAATAATTTTATCCACATTAATTGGTTCAATTATGAGTATGTCTGGTGTTGCACTGGCTGCCGAAGGAGACGACATGACGGTGGTAACTGGTGACGCTTCGAAGGCTTCTTTTAACTGGACTGGTAGCGTAGACGGCGTTGTATCTGGTGATGGCTTTACTTTAACTGGTTCAGGCGGCGGCCCACTTATGACTGATCAAGAGCTAAACATTACGCCAGTTGTAGGTGAGAAGGGAACTTATCAATTGGGTAGTAAGCGTGCCATTACTGTTGAAGCTCACGCGCTAGTTGAAGGGGCTATTGCTGGTGAAGCTGCAGACCCTGAGATGGTTGGGGGCCTAATTCCAAACGAGGTCATTTGGTCTTTGGCTGATGTCGGCTTTTCGAATGGTGAAATTGATTTGGATAAATCTACGATGATGTTCTTATTACGTTCAACCGATACTACTGGCGCATCTGTGGGCGAGGAATTTCCAGCTGATGATCTTGTGTCTACAACGGGTGACAACACGGTCGAAGTTTCTTTTCGTGCCGATTCTGTTGCAGGTTTAACTCCAGGTTCTGACGTGAGCGTGTCAGCGACAGTGATAGCAACAGCTGGTGCGATTGCCCCTAAACCATAGGCTGTTTTTAAATAAAAAGGTAAGGTTCTTTTGGGCCTTACCTAACTTTAAATGTTGTGGGTTTATTTATTGCAAGGTGTGGATGTGAAATTTAACAAAATCTATATTGCTACAATGTTATGTCTACTTTCACTAAGCGTTTTTTGTGCCCAATCATCACCGACCGATCTTAATATTAAAAAAACGTTTAATGTGAGTACAATGATCGATTTAATTAATCTATACCCATTCACGTTAGATTTGGTGGTCATCCCAAACGATTTGGAGCTTAGCTATAATGATAAACTGCTAATGTTTGATGACGAAATCGTTGAACTTAGGGCTCAATCAAATATTCCTACTACATCAGATACTGAAATTCCATCATTTAACTTTAATTTAATGCTATTTGAGAATACGTCTGCTTGTAAAGATTTTAGTGGTGCTCTCGAAGGTGCTTCGAATTTTATTAGTATTTTCATAAAAGGTAGCAATATAGATGAATATTCCGAGTTAGACATTGGTAAACCAATTGAAAACATTAGTTTTAATTCTTTTGGCGGAGACGAGTATCAGACTGGGTATTTGAATTTAAAGTTGAATCAAAGCGCTCCATTTGATAGCGATGTATATCTTACAAGATATTGTTCAGGTAACGTTGTGATTGGTGTGGAGTTGTCATTATGAACATGTTCTTTAAATGTCTAGTAATCGCAAATCTCATTG
This sequence comes from Vibrio sp. BS-M-Sm-2, assembly GCF_041504345.1. NCBI lineage: Bacteria > Pseudomonadati > Pseudomonadota > Gammaproteobacteria > Vibrionales > Vibrionaceae > Vibrio > Vibrio sp. BS-M-Sm-2. Next base: position 1,793,836 of record NZ_CP167895.1, on the reverse strand, counting down.
TTGTGGTATTATTGCTTATTATTGGAAAATCCTTTGCAGAAGAAGTTCCTGAAGGATTTGAAGATGTTTTGGAAAAAAACGTAATTGTCAAACTTATTGTTAATGACGATCGGTACATTTTAGTTGCAGGTGAAATTAGTAATAATACTTTTAGAGTATTGGAAGGTAATGAGGATTTAAGCGTTTTTTTAAACAAGCAATATGTAAAGACGGAAATAGCTAATGAAATCATTAATTCATTGGATATTGGTGTCGAAAGTTCGTTGTATTGTCAAGGTCGCCGTGATACCTGTTCAATAGATCTTAAAGCGGTTGATGATATCCAATACATAGTTATGAAAGAAGAACTTAAAGTTCGAATGATTATACCAATTAAATATCTAGCTAAAATTATGCCAGAGGAGCGGTACGTAAATAAAAATTTTGGTCAAAGCGATGCTGTCATCATGAATCATCAATTCAGAGCGACTAGCGATGACCGAGATAATTTAGGCGTGACCTATGATAACAATTTTTATGCAGGTTTCTCAGGTGGTTATTTTTCTGGTGATTTCGTATACGACTCTGATGGTTATGATGAATTTTACAGCGATGAATTTACCTATAATTATGTTGTCGATGAACATAAATATAGATTTGGTTATCACAGTGGATATGCTAATGGCGCTTGGAATAGTACAGAATTCTTAAATACTAGTGAGAGTGCTAAAGTCATTAGTTTTGATATTGGTACGTCATCTGAACTTGAATATAAGAACAAAGATATTGCAGAGCGACTTTATTTTTCTTTACCAAGTTCAGGACGGATGGAAGTCATTCGAGATGATGGTAGGATCTTATTAACTAAAAATGTTTCTTCTGGGCAAAATTATATATCTTATTCAGAGTTACCTTATGGAACATATGAAGTTGCGATTTCAGTTAAATCTGGTAGTGAAGAAATTTTTAATAAATCGTTTTCAATATATAACAACACTGAAAAGTTTTCAATGAAACCTGGTGATATCGATTATTTGTTGTCGTTAGGTACATTCATTGATGATGGAAGCTACAGTTCTCAAGACAAAAATAAGATTAACGGGGGTGAATTTGTCAACGGTAAAATCAGTACTCTACTAAATGAACAATCATTAGTAGGGCTGGAAAGTGTTACTACAACAGAAGATTATCTCATTAAGTTTGGGGGAACTTACGAGAGTAGTGAGTTAAAGGCATCGTTAGTTTATGGAATGTTCGAGAGCAACGCAACGATTTTTCAATCAGAGCTGTCTCTATATGGTGTCAGATTTAATACTGAGCTTTATGATTCAGGTGATGATAGTTCTTTGTCTGAGTATTTTTATGGAGACAATGATTATAGTCGATGGTCTGTGAACTATAATGCGATGTTGTGGAATGGCCGGTTATATACATCTTATTCCGCAAGTAATTCGGATTTTAATCTCGAAGACAAAGGCCATCAAGTAAATTCACAAAATTTGATGGTTGGCTATTCTTTTAACAGTTACTTCAACAGTACGATCGACACGAATATTAACTATATGACATCAAAATCGAGTGGGTTTGATACGGATGATGAAACAACATTAAGTGTTTCAATAAATATACCAATAGGATTACGCTCTTATGTTGGAAGTACTTTAAATATGTCCAATAGTGCGAGGGATGGAAACCTTCGTTCTGTTGCAGGCAACAGCTATGAAATTAATGACGATTTTAATATATCGACTGAAGTTGGTGTAAACTATGAAACTGACGAGACAGATTATGATCTATCAGGCTCTTCACAATACGCGAATGAGAATATTGATAGCAGCTCATATGGATATATAAATAGTAACGGTGAATTTAACCTAAGTGGTGATCTATCATTGTCTACGATTTATTCTAAGAACGAAATATATACGACAAGAAAAAATTCTGAAAGTTATTTGATCATTCATAACGATGGTCGAGGTGCTGCTGAAATAAAAGACAACGGTGTCGATTTTATGAGTATCGCCAAAATAACGAATAATAATAAAACCGATACCAGAATTTTTATTAATAACGACTTAGTGGTTCAACCATTGAATAACTATCGCGAGTATGAAGTTGTCCTAGATGAAGACTCAAGTGATTACCATAACCTGGGGGCATCTAGTGCGACCGGTACAAGTTTACCAGGAACTATAGTGGACCTTGGTTTGAATTTGAGAAAAGTACATTCTTATATTTCTGTATTTTCAGACGTAGAAGGTAGACCTATTGATAGTGTCTCTTGTAAAGGCGATGGATGTTTAAGTGTACATGAACTTGCTGATGGAGTATTTAAGTTTCGAGTTAGTGAAGGTGTTCCATTTGAGTTATTCAGCAATAATGAACGTTGTATAATACCTGACCCAAGTAAATTTGAAGAATATAATCTTGGTTATAATTTTTGCATGCCAAAATTTGAATCTCTAGACGGTTTACAAGTTGTAAAAACAAGCGATGGTAGGTACTTGTATTACATTGGCGAGTTTTTCGACGATAGTGTTATAGAGCAGTATGAAAACAAGATAAACAAAGACCTTATTACATTTGTAAGAAAAAAATTGGTGATAGAGTGTTTTTATTTGCATCAAGTAAAGTTGAGATTGCGAATAATATGAAAAGTAATATCGAAGAGCTTAGTACTTATGCTCTGGAGGAGTTAAATAATGATCCATATGTATCACGTTAAAAATATTCAAGTATTAACATTAATCGGACTATTATTCGCGATTATATTCACACCAGTGTCTTACGCCAGTTTGAAAGTCAATAAGCTGTTCCAAACAGCAAATGATTATGGTAATGGTTCTTTTACGTTGACTAACTCTTCGAAGGTTAAATCATACGTTAAAGCGGATATCGTAAAACTCGAGACAGTAAATGGTGAACTTAAAAAAACACCACTGACTCGCGATAATTTCCCTTTGTGGGATTTAGCTATAAGTCCCGCAAAAACCGTATTGTACCCTGGTGAAATCAAAGACTTCTCAGTTAAGTATTTGTGTCAAAAGGATTGCGATCGTAGCAAAGATTTAGTGTATCAAGTTCGTTTTGTTCCCGTAGAACCGCCTAAAGACGAAAGCGGGCAATCTGTTAATCTTCTCTTTGGTGTCGGGCCCGCTTATGTCATCCCTGCGCGTGATTCTAAGATAGATTATGACCTTGATTATGACAAAGAAAAGAAAACAATCACGCTTTTCAATACTGGCACCAGTTTTTTGAAAATGGAAGTTGATGGGTGCCCAGTAACCGCTACAAACGAGGCCCCATCTCTTAAAAAGATGGCCTGTCGGGGTGTTTTTTATATTTTAAGTGGTCGCAAAAAAGAATTCATGCTGCCAGAAAATATGTTGAAATTTGGTAGTGCTAAAGTGACGGTGGTTAATCATGATCAAAGTTATGAAAAGTCTCATAATATCTCCAGCCTTTAAGGGCTTAGTAATTGCTTTTACGCTATACATTGAAAGTTCATGGGCAATTACACTTCAAGCAAATATTACTGGTGACAAAATTCAATGGTTGAACGCATCGCAATCAGAAATCGGCGGTTATTTAGTACCTTCGGCGTGGCAACCAATGTCAGATTTGATGCCCACACGAGAGTGGGTGCCTGGTGGTTATCTCGATAGTGGTTCAGATTTTATCTTTACTTCAGGGGGCGTTGAAGTAAGTATCCCCGGCGCCAAAGTGTCAGGGATCTCTTATAAATATCCATCCGGTTTTGATGTTAGTGGTGAGAGTTCGGTTTTTCCTGTTTGTTCCGAGAGCGTATACGATAGTTCTTCTCAGGTCGATGTCTTTGGTATTGAATGTGTAGGTGATAAAACATTACTACTTTCGACTGAATCGACACTTACTCCTTTCCTGTTCGCAAGACCTATCATTTCTGGGTTTGACGATAAGAAAGTAGTTGAAGCATTCACTGGATCTCCGGAAGGCACTTATACCGCGACTGTGTATGTCAAGCCTGCATACGCATTCCGGCACCCAGTGTCTGACGTCTGGACCTATCGCTACGCAAATTCTGTTCCGGTGACAATTGTTATTGATTACCAACCTGCTGAACTAGCGAGTGTCACTATTATGGGAAGTGGTGTAATCCCTGCTTTATACAACACAACAGACGAAACAATTACAGGTAAAACATCTTATCTGGTTAAAGCCGAAGGTGTGTTTCCCGGAGGTCTTCGATTGACTTTTGAAGACAGGGACTATTCATTGATAAAAAGTGAATCTGGAAGGAATAAGAAAGCTATTTCAAAAATTCCTTATGAGATCAAATGTAACGAGTGTGAGGATTTCAACATTGTAAACGATGGTAGTTTGGAACCATTACAAGGTAGCTCGGCTGATGGAAATTGGACGTTAGCATACGATACCGCTAGTGATGGTGAAATTTATTTGAATTTGGAACTCGGTTATATGCTGGAAAAATCTGACCTATCTGAAATTTCTTCAGGAACGTATCACGATGTGTTTACAGTAATTTTTGAGGCAAACTTATGACCAAAAAATACGTCTATACAATGATATTTTTTGTTCAATTATGTTCCAACCTATCACATGCCGCCAACGATTTTTCTATTTCAAATCGGGTTTATCGTACAGACAATTGGAGTTATCAACTCGGGTTGTTAAAAGAGTTTGGCTCATATGAACTCGAAAATGGAATAAATTTCCCTGGCGACGCTAGCGATAATATCGATTTTAGTATAGGTGCTAATAGGCTGTTTGATATGACTGAACGAGCAAAGCTGGTGTTTGGTGCGGGTTATGGTTTTGAATCACCTTACGTTAAATATGCCTATAGGTATGAATTTAACGCAAGCATTAACATTGAAGGTGGCTATTCTTACTACTTCCAACAAAATGAAAACAACAGAGAGCAGCTATACTTGGGGTTTAGTTATTCGTTTTGTGGAAACGGTGATGCCCAAATCGTGACTCAACCACCAATTCCCCCAAAATCTAACAATGAAATATCAATTAATGTTGATCCTGTTGTTTTAGAAAAAAAATCATTTATCATAAACTTTTCGTTCAATAACATTAAGACGACTGAATTCCAACCACTACGTCAAAATTTAAATGTTATTAAATCCTCTAAAAAAATCACGGTAACTGGGCATGCAGATTCACTCGGTCGACTAGACGTCAATAAAAAAGTGTCTTATTTTCGTGCAAAATTTGTATCAGATTGGTTAATAGAAAATGGTGTTGATAAAACAAAAATAATTATCAGAAATGAGGGTGAAAGTTCACCTATTGATTCAAATGGTACTGTAATTGGAAGGGCGAAAAATAGGCGAGTTGAAGTGGTTTTTATGGTGCCAAAGACTTAAAACTCACTCAATCACAACATAGTACTTTACCAGAATAGTGTGATTTTAAAGTTGATTAAAGTGAGTTGGATATCACATTTAGTTATAAACCATCAGATAAAAATTATTTGATGGTTTTTTTAGCTATAATGTGTAAATGTTTAGCTTTAAACGCTTGAAAGCTATTGTTGGTTTAGTCAATTTCACTTGAGGTGACATTGTGTATTTTCTAAGTAAAGTCAAAATGTTGGTAGTTTGCTTTTTATTGTGCTTATCCTTCGCTATTATTTTTCTCTTGAATCAACTCAAATTACAGCATATAGAGATAAAAAATGTATCGTTGATCGTTAATGATACAGTCAGTTTATATTTGAAAGGCTATGAATTGCATAAGAAAATTTCAAACTTTAATGTTGGAAAAAGTGAAATCAAAAAATTAATTATCGAAATTGATTCTTATAGTGAAGAGGCGAGAAAGGTCTTTTTTAAAGTAAACTTAGCTTTGAGTTCACAATATGAGCACGGCATGGTTTTATTGCTCCCTGTTTACCGTGATTTGGATAATATTGAGAAAGGTATTAATGAGCTTAATAAGTTGCAAAAAAATAGGATAATGCAAACGAGTCAAAGTTACAAAGAAGAACTAGATTATGTTTTAAAAAAAGATGAAATCGAACATAGAATCGTCAGTACAATCACCATATTACGTTATAATGTTCAGTACCTTATTGATAAGAACGTTGAGTTTTGGAACTTTTATACGATATTATTAGTTGTAGTTTGTTTGATTTCGTTATTGTTTGTGTTTTTTACTATCTTTGTGGTTAATAAGCTATACATACGTCCAATTCATGAGTTATATGATGACCTTAAAAAAAACAACTACGATATTATACCTAATACGAAAAATAAAGAAGTATTATATTTGTATGAGAAAGTAATGAATTTTAATACTGAAATAATGAATTCTAAAGATAAAGTGTTTGAAGAATCAAAGCAACGTTACACTTTGATGTCTACATTTGCACATGAAGCACGAACATTACTTGGAGTTTTGACCGGTAATATAGAGATTGTTAAAGATTTAGATAATAAAAATGAACTTAAAATAGTAAGTCGTACGTCGAAAGATCTTACAGCTCTTGTTAATAAATTTTTATTGTTTTCAAAATTTAAAGAAGCACAAGATGAAAATGATTTAAAAGATATCGATATATATACGCTGTTAAGAGAAAAATGTGAATCATATGAATACCTCGCTAAATCAAAAAATGAGCCATTAGTGCTTTGTGCGTATGGTACTATCCCAAGATATATCACATCAGATGAAATTAAATTGAGAAACATAATCGACAATTTGATGTCTAATGCATTTAAGTATTCTGATGGACGTGGTGTCTTAGTTGTTCTTTCAACTAACGAAGATAAAGTGTCAATTTCTATACGTGATTATGGACGCGGTATAGCACGTGAAAAATTAGAAAAGATTTTACATCCATATGAACAAATTAATAAGTTTGAAGATATAGGGTCAGGATTAGGGCTTTCTATTGTTCATGAGTTAGTCAAGCAACTCGATTACAGGTTGCACATAGATAGTGAAAAAGGAAAAGGATCGATATTTAAAGTATCATTGGATCAACAGTTAGGGTCACAATGGATGGCCCCTAGATATTCGTTGGAGATTGATACCAAGATTACTAGCTTAACTCCTATATGGTTAGATGTTTTTCATGCTGATGAAAAACAAGATTTCAAATTTGTTGATTTACCAAATACTTTTGGTACCTCGGGTTTTTGTGACCTTTTCTTTTCTAAATATGAATTAACGCCATGCAAAGGGATAAGCGTGGAAAAGAAAATTAAAGATTTTTCAAAATTGACAATACTCGTAGCTGAAGACTTTATATTAAATCAAAAATTGATAACAAAAACCTTTGAACGATTTGGTATTCACCCTGATTTTGCCAACGATGGAATTGAAGCCGAAAATATGGTTTTAGGATTTGATTATGACGTGATTTTTATGGATATAAAAATGCCAAGAAAAGATGGAATACAAGCCGCCAGAAGTATACGCAATAGCAAAGGTGGTACTGTTAGTATTTATGCTCTAACCGCGGCGTATGATTTTGAAGATCAATCTTCAGAGAATAAAGAGTTGTTTGATGGCTTTTTAGGTAAGCCAATAGATAAAGATAAACTGATTGAGGTTTTGAATAGTACGTATTTGTCTAAATATAATTAGCAACATTATTTTTATTTTCAAAGTGTTTTTGTTAGGAATAAAATTAATTTTATTTCAATATTGAAAATTTATATCCTTTACCTCGAACCGATTCTATTTTAATTTTGTCATTTGTGATTTTTTTTAGTTTGCTTCTTGTCCTCGAAATCATAATATCTAATCCGCGTCCAACCCCATCATAAGGGAAGCCATTAACAATCATTGATAGCTCATCTCGCGAGCATAATTTATTTTGATTATGAAAAAAAGTAAATTAATTTACTTTCACTAGTACTAAGTTGATATTCTCGGTTCTTCCATATGAATTGATGTGTGAATACATCGATAATTTCTGAAAAGCCGTCTGAGGTCTCGTCAGTTTTATCAAGGTCGGATTTACTGATAACTTTAGTTAGACGTGCTAACAAAATAGGTAAACCTCTATCTTTATGGACTAAGTCGTCACCTCCCTTACTTAGCGCCTCAAGCTCTGTGCTATTTTTAGTATCTGAAGTGTAGAAGATTATAGGGCCCTGATAAATAGTTCTAATATCATCAACAGTGTTAATTGAACTCCCAGACGGCAGATTAATATCCAGTATGATTGCATCTAAGGGGTAGGAGCTGATCGCATTTAACGCTCCTCCTAAATCAGTCGCTTTGTAGATAACGAACCCTTTTTTTCAAAAAAGGTAGTCATTAGCCGTACTGTAAACAAGTCATCTTCGACTAACAGTATTCTTTTCATCCTCAGTCCACTTAGTACCTCGTTTTCGACACTTCTTATAATAGTTCATTAGGTTGAAATTGATAGGACTTTATATTAAAAATAGTTTTTTTATATGGTTTTTATAATATAGATCAAAAAAGTAAATCGCTTAAAAATCAGCGCGAAACAAATGCGAAACAAATCGTATTCGGGTTTTGGCTACCATGCTTGTAATATGATCGGGGGAAGATATGTTCAAATTGGAAGTCATCTATGATGTAAACTTAGAACCGTTTGGTTACGAAATACTTAGTAAAAATCCTCCAACCAATCCTTGGGAAAATTGGACGCTGTCCGAGCTAAATAAAAATACTATACAACAACTGAATTACATTTTAAATCACGACCATGACTCCAATGTATTTGTTAACATTGAACGGCAACAGTTTTTTGATTCGTCATTTTTATCTAGAATCGAACCAATAATCAAAAATTTGCTTCGTAAACGGATACATTTAACTTTTGAAGTGACAGAGAGAGGGGGGAATGAAAATGATTGGTTACTGCTGTCTGAGCTAAAACAACGATATAAATTTAAGTTAGCGGCTGATGACGTGATGAATATTAATGATTTTAGAAAAAATGAAATTGAACATGGTATTTATGATTTCGTAAAAATGGAACCTTTTTTCTTACAATCGTATAGTAAAGATAGCGATGAAGTTTGTGAAAGAACGGGCGAATGGATGAAAGAACTATTAAAACGTTTCAATTTGGAATTTATTGCTGAAAGAATAGAAACAGAAAAAGATTTATGCGACGCGAGAGATTATCCGTTTTCATCTTTTCAAGGATATTACTTTAACCGTACTGTCTATAGGTTTGGCCAACGAAGATTATCCCGATGAGCCGTCTCCACGAGCGGCTGATTTTAGGGTGTTTTTCATTCCATTTGTCACCAAAGTGCTCTAGCGCAAGTAACGCTTCATCTTCGGTCGTTGCTTGATAGATTTTCTTTAGGTCTGCGCTAATGGTCTTGTAATCTTTCTACGGAACGTGTTTTATTGAGTTTTTGGGTAAACGGCATTGATTGCATCAGGAAAGTCCTTGAGGCCATCGACACATGCGATGAGGATGTCACTCACGCCTCATTTTTGAGCTCTGTAAGAACGCTTAACCAGAACTTGGTCCCTTAGTTTCGTACATCCACATCCCCAAAAGTTCTTTCTGGCCTTGTATATTGACGCCTAGAGCAAGGTAAATGGCTTTGTTGGTGACTTGCTTATTTCTGCGCACGTTCACATCAATGCATTCCAGGTAAACGATGGGAAAACCGTATCAATAGTGTGAACTGGCCTCTCAATAAATTGTTCTAAAACAGTATCAGTGACTTGGAGATTAGACTCGCGGAGATATCAACATCGTACATTTCTTTGAAGGTTGCGATGATTTCACGGGTAGCCATTTCTTTCGCCTATAGACTTAAGATCTTGTCGTCCATCGGTTGAAGTCGAGTTTGATGCTTACGAACGAGCTTAGGTTCAAAGGGTGCGTCGCGGTCACGAGGGTTTCTAATTGAATCTCACCATCGTCAGTAATCAGGCGCTTAGATGAGTAGCTATTCCGACTATTACTGTCGTTAATTGGAGAGTGTTTTTCGTAACCAAGGTGCTCATCAAGCTCAGCATTAAGTGCAGTTTCAACGGTCACCTTGGTTAACATTTTCCTAAAGTCATCAAGATCTGAAGGTGTCTTAATCGACTTAGCAGGCTAACCTTGTTCAGCTCACCACCCGAAGATTAGTCCCTTTGTGTGGTGATTTAAAGATCATCCCCAAGGAGGTCATCATGCCTAATCTAACAATTCTTACTTTGCTGTAAATACTAAACGTGGCGGTTGCAATTCTGGGACTTGGGTATGCAAAGAACTTGTTTATTCTTATGCAATGTGGATTAGCCCAAAGTTCCATCTAAATGTCATTCGTGCGTTCGACAGTATGCCCACTACTCCAGCAATTCCAACTCCAACCGTTCCGCAAGGCCTATCCTTAAACGACTTAATATTTGAATTGGCCAAGGCAAAAAACGTAACAACGCAGATTGTACATGTGCACTATAATTCTGTATTCAATACTATCGCTTGGTCACAAAAGCATGGCTTTGAACATGCATTGGCAAAAAGAGTACTTAAACAAGACTTAACAAATGAATTGCGTAGTCAACCCCCAGAACTGCAATTACTTAAGCAACAAGCGAGAGAACACGGCCTAGCGTTTGTGGATGAAAGTGAATACCAAAGCTTTCAAGGCCGAATGCAAATGCAGCAAAAGCAAATCGAGAAGTTGGTAGATGATGTAATGGCGTTAAGTCGAAATCATAGTTCGCTAACAAGACATATTTTGTGATCAGTATTACTAATATTTAATAACTTAATGGGGGAGTGATGAATAACTTGAAATCTACTATAAATAGACTGGATGAAATTTGTCATGCTTCCTTTCAATCTCCTGAGAAGCTACAAGAACATTTAGAACTGATAGCTAAAAGTAAAGGCGGAAGAAAATTAGGCTTGTTGGCATTGTTTTTGTCTTAGAGAGAAAAATATGTCGCCATTATCAAATTTGATTGTTTGCAAGTTCATGTTTCTAAATAACTTATTTTCCATTGTATATAATGGCTTCACTAATCCAGTCAGGCCTAGATCTAACGCCAATCATTACTCACCACTACAAAGTGGACGACTTCCAGAAAGGCTTCGACATGATGCGTTCTGGTATGTCTGGTAAAGTAATCCTAGATTGGGAATAAGCAAATAGGAGAGACCCTTAGCTAGTTCTACAATGAAAATGCCCCAAAGAGATTTGGGGCATTTTTTGTTTTCTAGGAACCGATTAATTCTTGATGTCGCTGAATGGCTATTTTGAATACCTGCAATCTTTAAAATACGCGCAATACACTGCGTTTAATTTTTAAAGAGGGCTTCAATGGCTAGTAAACCACTTGCACTGATAATAACTGGAATATTATTAACGCCGAATTTTGCGACCGCTAATACCACTATCTCGGAAGGTAATAGCAACCAAGCAGCAGAAAAGGCAGCAAAGGAACTTGCAAACCCTAACACGGCTTACGCGAGCCTTAACTTAAAGCTCCAATACTCCGGTGGTTATGACGGGGGAGGAGACAGCTTCGCCACAGTGTTACAACCAACTCTTCCTTTCCCTATGGATAATGGCGACAAAGTCATCTTCCGTCCTGCTATTTCTTATGTTCAGAATGATTTCAATGTGAATACGCCGACAAGTTCCCAACATATGGATCAGTCAGGAGTGAGCGACATTTCTTTCGATCTAGTCTATGCGCCCAAAATGGAAGGTGGGACTATTGCTGCTTTTGGCCTGTTTGCTTCTTTACCAACGGGTAGCAGTGAGCTCACTGCAGACCAATTTGCTGTCGGCCCTGAGTTTATGTACGGCAAAGTGAGCGCTGAACGAGTTGTAGGTGTGTTCCCAAGCCACCTTTATGGCGTGTCTGGAAAAGGGGCGGATCACTCTGATACTCGTATCAACAAGACGTCTACGCAGCTATTTTGGGTGGAATTATTGGAAGGAGGGTGGACGGTAGGGTCAGCGCCGACACTGTCCTACGATTGGAATAAAGATCAGGCTGAGATTCCGTTGAATATTAGCGTGAGTAAAACAACCGTTTTGAATGGTCGTCCTTGGAAGTTTGGCATTGAAGCTAATTACTATATCGAGAAAGATGAAAATACGCGTCCAGACTTTATGTTGAGCTTCAACATTAGCCCGGTAGTGGAAAATAAACTGGCGTCTTTGTTTGATTAATTTAAGTGTGAAAGAGTAGAAATGAAAAAGGCAAAACGATCATCGTTCTGCCTTTGTGTTATTCGGTTAGTGAGCTTCGATTAACCCGCCGCAGCCTGCATGATAAGGCCACAAATGTAAGCGCCGTATGTGCCTAGAGCGTAACCCAATACCGCCATCAGGATACCTACTGGTGCCAATGCTGGGTGGAATGCCGCCGCTACGATAGGAGCCGATGCCGCGCCACCTACGTTAGCTTGGCTACCGACTGCCATGAAGAACAGTGGAGCACGGATTAGCTTCGCCATCGCAATCATAAGTAGAGCGTGGATAGTTAGCCATGTGATACCAATGAAGAAGTAACCAGGGTTGTCCAAGATTGCGGTAATATCCATCTGCATACCGATAGTCGCAACTAAGATGTAGATGAACGCAGAACCTACTTTAGACGCGCCACTGTGCTCAAGGCTGCGTGTCGACTTAAAGCATGAAGCGATAAGAGCGAACGTCGTTACCATAACGATTAACCAGAAGAAGCCAGATGTCAGGCTGTATTTCGCAAGTTCCGGAGCGTTGGTCGAGATCCAAGGTGCGATAAGGTCACTGAACAAGTGAGCTAGACCAGTCAAACCAAAGGCAATCGCAGTGATCTTCATTAGATCAGTTGTCGTCGTTGGGCGAGCGTTCTCTTCTTGGTATTTAGATACCGTCTCTTTTAGCTCTTCGATTGATGAAGTGTCTGCTTTAAGCCAAGCATCAATCTTCTTCTGACGACCCGCCATGATAAGCAACACAGCCATCCAAATGTTTGCACAGATAACGTCTACCGTAATCATCGCAGAGAACAGTTGGTCATCAACCTCGAACACTTCTTTCATTGCCGCTTGGTTAGCACCGCCACCGATCCAAGAACCGGCAACAGTCGTTAGGCCACGCCATACGTCGCCCGAAACAAGATCAGGGTTAACTTGATCGATAATCAGAATCGCTAATGGGCCACCAATGATGATGCCGGCAGTACCCGTTAAGAACATGATCACGGCTTTAGAGCCAAGACCAAAGATTTTACGAAGGTCAGCTGAGATGATCAGAAGAACTAATGCACTTGGCAGTAGGTAGCGACTTGCTACGAAGTATAGCTTGGAGTTTGACGCATCAATGATGCCGAAGCTGTTCAACAATGAAGGAACAAAGTAACAGAGCAATAGACCCGGAACGAACGAGTAGAATTTTTTCAGTGCGCTATTTTGGCTACTTTCCGTGATAAAAACACCGCCAAGAATAACAGCTAACATGCCCATTATTACAGCATCATTAGTAATCATTATTATATCTCCTTTAAGGTGAGCGCAAAGGTCTCACTTTTTGAATTGCAGGACTATACCGATAACTTCCACTCGTTACAAATTGTAACGATAGACATACTTTGAAACGTTTGTGTTAACTCAAATGGCTTATATTTGTGAATGCTGTGCGTAATTTATTGGTTTTGTGAATGATTTCGTTGGGATGAGACAGGCTAATTTTGATATATGCAATGTTATTCAAACCCCTGAAACTGGTCATTTCGATTTTAGCGGGTAAGTGAGTCGCTAAAATGAGTGCATATATAACCCTTCTTAAGGTATGGTTTATGCAATGAGGTAATGTTTCATAATTGTAAAAACTGAATTCATTTTTGACGGGTAGCTTGAGATTGAAAATTATAACTGGATCACATAAATCTCGTGGTTCATCTGATTTAGGTCTAGTGATTTGGCTTCATTGGTCGCGCTGTTTGTGTCTAGACAATGAAAAAGCGGCTCGAGAGCCGCTTTTTGAATGGTAACTTAGAGTGTTTATTAGAATTTTCGCTTAGCTTTCTTCTTCCTCAAAGCCGTCGGCATAGCCTTTCGGTGGCGGTGTCCAACCACGTTCCGAGCGAGAGTGCTTATCTGAGCGGTCTTTTTTCATATCTTCTTTCATCGCTTCTTCTAGATGAATAAAGATTTGTCGGTAATTGTTGTCGTAGCGTGGGTTTTCTTCCGCTTCAGACCAAGCTTGGTAGAGCTTTTCAGACTTACGGCTTTCAACACGTTGATACGTCGATTTTTGCTGCTCGACGAAGAATGGGTGGTGCCCTAAAGAGCGCAAGGCTTCTGCGCCCATTTCCAGCGCCGAGTGATACGTTTCTGATTCCACAAAATCTGCACCTACTTCTCGTAAGCGATAACTATGACCACGGTCGAATGCGCGGGCTAAGATTTTCACTTTAGGGTAGGTGTGTTTAACGTACTTCACTAATTCAACGCTTGAGTCTTGGTTATCGATCGCTACTACTAGCATTGCGGCTTCTTCGATTCCGGCGGTATGCAATAAGTCGTGACGAGTCGCATCACCAAAGTAAGATTTGATATTGATGGAGCGTAATAAATCTACTTGGTTGGCTTGGTGATCCAGAACCACAGTATTGACATCATTCGACACCAATAAGCGGTTAACAATCTGGCCGAATCGGCCAATGCCCGCAATGATAACGGTGCCTTTCTCTTCAATTGTATCTTCTTCGCGGTCGTTAGATTTTTGTTCGTAACGTGGCAGAATCACTTTATCAAATAGAATGAACAGCCCTGGTGTTAGGAACATTGAAAGTGCCACAACCAGCGACAATGTTTGGACGATGTCAGCAGGTAATACGTGGTTTTGAGCTGAGAAGCTTAGTAGTACAAAACCAAACTCACCGGCTTGCGCCAAGCTCAATGTAAACAGCCAACGGTCACTGTTTTTGATTTTGAAGATCAACGCCAACGTAAATAGTACTAAGGCTTTAAGAAGCATAACGCCAAGGGTGAGGCCAATGATCAAACCAAAGTCGTTGAATAGAACATCAAAGTTGATGCCAGCACCTACGGTAATGAAGAACAAGCCAAGAAGCAGCCCTTTAAACGGGTCGATATTAGACTCAAGTTCGTGGCGGAATTCACTGTTGGCCAATACCACACCAGCAAGGAAAGTACCTAAAGCCGGTGATAGGCCGACTAGGCTCATTAATGCAGCAATACCAATCACCAACATTAGTGCGGTTGCAGTAAAGATTTCACGCAGGCCTGAGCTTGCCACAAAGCGGAACAGTGGACGACTCAAAAAGTGCCCGCCGACAACAACTATCGCGATAGATGCCGTGATCACAAGGCCATAAGCCCAACCCGGCAGGCCAGCAACAAGACTTAACTCTTCATGGTGATCAGAAGCAGAAGCGACCGCGCTTTGTGCAGCTTCAATTAATTCTGGTAATGCTAATAGAGGGATAAATGCCAACATAGGGATGACGGCAATATCTTGGAACAGTAAAACTGAGAAAGCGTTCTTGCCGCCTTCTGTCTTAGATAGCCCTTTTTCATTAAAGGTTTGGAGAACAATCGCAGTTGATGACAGCGCGAAGATCAAACCGATAGTCAGCGCGATCGTCCAAGGTTGCCCGAAGAAGAGGGCAATACCCATTACAATTGCGGTGGTGCCACCAACTTGCAGACCACCCAGGCCCATAAGGCGATTTCTCATTGCCCAAAGCATTTTAGGCTCAAGTTCAAGACCGACTAAGAACAGCATCATGACCACACCGAACTCGGCAAAGTGTTGAATGGTTGTGGTCTCTTCACCCACGAGGCCAATGATCGGACCAATCACAACACCAGCAATGAGATAACCTAATACAGAGCCAAGGCCAAGCCTTTTGGCAATAGGTACGGCAATGACTGCTGCGACTAAGTAGATAAATGCTTGTAGAAAATATCCCGTCATTATTTAACCTCTGCCATTAGTTCTTCTACGTAGTGGTTTAGCTTTTCTGCTTTGCTGGCTTTCTTGATATTGATCCTGCCGGCAACCAAGGCCTCTAACAGTACTTTATAGTTATCGACATGCTCTTGGATGCGATTCTCTTCCAAAGCGGTACGCGAGCCAAATAGCGCAAAGGGCGCGAGATAGGTCATCCCACACAAAGAAGCGGTTTGTTCGATCGGATGAAGCAGTTCTCGAATGGTGAAATGATTGTAACCGTCACTTTGGTAAGCATCTTTCTTGCCTCCTGCCGTGATACTACATAACAAGTTTTTGCCCTGTAGTTCATTGCCATCGGTACCGTAGGCGAAGCCATATTCAAGAACAAGATCTTGCCATTCTTTAAGAATTGCCGGTGTTGAGTACCAATACAAAGGGAACTGAAAAATGATGATGTCATGCTCTAACAGGCGTTTCTGTTCTCGGTCGATGTTGATTTTGAAGGTCGGATATTCTGCATAGAGATCGACACAGGTTACCCCATCAATGTGCTTGGCTTGCTCAAATAAGGGCTTGTTAGCTTCAGAGCGATGCTGAGAAGGGTGGGCGAATAGCACCAAGACTCGATTTTTCGACATATAGCCCTCTTTGTCCATTAACGAATAATATTTATTGGAATTATAGATATACAATAATAGAAGAATGGTTGAACAACAACGAATTAGCCCATACTTATCTAGTTAGATGCGTGTGTTTTTAGGTGCTTAATTATATAAAACATCCGTCCACTTGAGTATTTCCGGCATACGCAGCCGATGACTAAGTAAAACTAATTATTCGCTAATAATAAAAGCGAATAGGTGCACTTTATGTCACCGTTGAAGGCTAACGTAAATAATTCAATCACCCTACATAGAACGACAATGAATAAAGGAAAAGGTATGAGCACGGACTTGCGTCAACAATGTAATTTGCTGCTTTCTGGCCACTTCGATCCAACACCAGCCCAAACCTTCGCGCAAATGGCTGAATGGTGCGAAACACATGATGTGGCGCACGACACCTATGGTGATGGCGATTTTATTGAGAGTTTTGAAAACAAAGTGGCTGATTTGCTCGGCTATGAGGCCGCCGTGTTTGTGATTACTGGCACAATGAATCAACCGACAGCGTTAGAGATTGCTTGCCAAGAAAAAAGAAACCCAGTAGTGGCGATGCACGAATCCAGCCATATTATGCGCCATGAACGCCAAGGGTATCAGCTCCAAAATCGCTTCAACGTGCTTCCAGTCGGCAACGTTTTTCGCACTTGGACTGTTGATGACCTGAAGGCGTGGCCAGATGAAATCGCGGCGGCGCTGTATGAGTTGCCCATGCGAGAAATTGGCGGTCAATTACCTGAGTGGGAAGAGCTTGAAGCGATCAAGCAGTACTGCAAAGAACAATCGATCCACCTTCATATGGATGGTGCGCGTTTGTGGGAGTGTGGCGCGTATTATCAAAAGTCATACAGTGAGATTTCTAAGGGTTTCGGTAGTGCTTACGTTTCACTGTATAAAGGTCTCAATGGTCTTGGCGGTTCGTTGCTGCTAGGCGATAAAGCCTTTGTAGCGAAAGCATCTGCGTGGATGAAGCGTCAAGGTGGCAATGTTTATCATCGAACGCCTTATGTGGTTTCAGCTGCAATGCAGTTTGATGAGCGATTAGAACTGATGCCTGCTTTATACGAACGCACCAAACAGGTTTATCAAATCCTACAAGATTACCCTCAGTTCAAAGTGAACCCGCAGCAACCCCAAGTAAACATGCTTCACCTCTATTTACCCGTGAGTTTTGAGGATGGCATTATCCTGCGCGACAATATAGCTAAGAAGCATAAGATTTGGATAGGAAATCCAGCGATTAGCGAATTGCCAAACCAATGTAAAATTGAGTGGTATGTAGGGGATAACTTATTAAATCTGCCTGATCATGAGTTGATCGACATTCTTGATTTGATTAACGAAGAGCTGATTTGATTACAGAAGAGCTGACTGCGGAAGAAATGATCTAGTGGAAATGGATACAGACCGTTGGTCCGGTATCCATTTATGCAGCTAGGATGACGGTTCTGTTACATATACTGGTTGATGTAGACGTCGACTAGGAACATGAATACTGGAACTGTGCTTAGAAGTCCGAAGAAGACGATAGGCACCCAATTCTTCATTTTCTTTTTAGGTTGCTCTGTATTGTTCATAGATTCGGCCTTAAATTCGTTGTTGAGTCGGTGCTTAGGTGATAACTGAATGGTATCAAATAAATTCAAATTGCCCTATGCGGATTTGGCGTTTCGTGGCGTGTATCAATCACATAAAATGTAAGTGATTCATAAACGGTTCATAAAGGTTCAACAATAATGAACCTATTACAACAATCAATGCCTTACTCGGCATATTAAATAAACAGCATTCAAAGATTTGGAGAATACAGAATGAAAACAATAGGAAACATCATTTGGTTTCTGTTCGGTGGCGTATTTATGGGGCTAGCTTGGTGGTTCTTCGGACTGCTCGCATTCCTAACCATCGTTGGTATTCCATGGGGCAGAGCATGTTTTGTTATGGGTAACTTCTCATTCTTCCCATTTGGTCAGGAAGCAATTTCTCGTGATGAGCTGACCAATGAAATGGACATTGGCACGAGTCCGCTAGGTGTGATTGGTAACATTATTTGGTTCTTGTTTGCGGGTATCTGGCTGGCTATTGGTCACATCATGTCAGCTGTGGCTTGTTTCATTACCATCATCGGTATTCCGTTCGCGATTCAACACCTTAAACTAGCGGTTATCTCGTTGGCGCCAATCGGTAAGACGGTTGTCGATAAACGTGAAGCAGAAGCGGCACGAGTGAGAAATTATAAAGGTTAAGGCTTCAATTTGAGCTTTATAGAATTGAAAAGCACATCGCATGATGTGCTTTTTTTGTGCTTCTGTTTTTATCTCTCGATGCTCATATCACAAACAATAACTAAACGTGCTTGAGCTAGACATTGTTAAACAGGACTTCAAGCCGAAGGGTGATGTTCGCTTCTTCGGTATGTTTCTCATTGGGCTCTCGTTCCCATTGATAACGAGGAGTGAGTTCGTAGAACAGCCACTCTTTCCATACATTTTGTCGGTAGGTAATCGAAACTTGAGCGTATTCGTAATGATTATAAGGCTCATCTGTTGCATTAATCGTGGCGCTATATTGCAGCGCCTGGTCTTGAGAAAGGTAGTGATACAAGGTTAATCCCGTACCATAGTTCCAACCTTTAAGATCGTCGTTGTACCCCGCAAAGCTTGACCATCGAGCCAAGAAATCATCACTTAAGGAAAGATCAAAATCGATGTCAGTGATTTCGCCCGTCTCTTGTTTTTCTTGATATAGACGTTGGGTTAGCCGGAATACTGCATCTGTGGTGAGAGGGTAGGTAAAACGGTAGCGAGCTTCAATGCGTGGTTTTAGTGTCGCCTTAATATTGAAGCTGCTATAACCCTTGGCATAGGCGTCGTAACGCAGGCCTAACGCACTTTCCAATTCATCTGAATCATTTGGAAAAAAATCCAAGAATTCTTCATCGCTGACAGACTCGTAGATTAGCTTAAGCCTTTTACTGACAAAGGGTAAATGCAAGCGTGCATTGAGTTTGGTGGAATAATCAAGGTCACCACCTTCAGAATAGATGAAATCATTGTACCAACGCACCGAGGTCCCAGCTCTAGCATCTTCCGTAATACGGTCATCAACAAAGAAGCTATCGAACCAGATTGCGGGCTGACAAAACCTGCTGTTTAGGAAGTGATAGGCTTTCTCGACACGTGTGTCTTCCAGCGGCTGGCTGTGACACTCGTCCTTTTCCTCCGCGAGGGCAGAGTGGGTAGCGAGTGATGCCAATAATGAAGTGCTAACTATCCAACGACTCAATGGAACCTATATGTCATTTTATATATCAATAGGTTGACTATAACCAAGCAATTTAAACAATGCGAACTTTTCATCACGAGATGTCGCCGTTAAATCTTGTGAGGCCAAATAGGAAAGGTTGTATTAGTTAGTAGGGTCTGGTTGACCTAAATTAGCAGGGAAGGTTTAGTTTAGGATGAGAAAACGGGCTCTTAAAGAGCCCGTTGTACGTTTCGTTTTTGTATATATTTCTAGATTACATTGCCGCTTCGAAAATCGCAGAAATTTCTTCGTGAGTCGCTTGTTTAGGGTTTGTGAAACCACAAGCGTCTTTCAGTGCGTTGTCAGACAGAGTTGGGATGTCTTCGAGCTTAGCACCAAGTTGCGCGATACCCGTTGGGATGTTCACGTCGTTTGCAAGTTGAACAATCGCATTGATAGCCGCTTCTGCACCTTGCTCTGCTGTCATGCCTTCCACATTCACGCCCATTGCTTTTGCAACATCACGAAGACGCTCAGGACAAACTTGCGCATTGTAGCGTTGAACGTGTGGTAGCAAGATAGCGTTACATACACCGTGTGGAAGGTCGTAGAAACCACCCAGTTGGTGCGCCATTGCATGAACGTAACCCAGTGACGCGTTGTTGAACGCCATGCCAGCCATGAATTGTGCGTAAGCCATTTGCTCACGCGCTTCAATGTCTTCGCCGTGTGACACTGCAGTTCTTAGGTGCGCTTG
Organism: Vibrio sp. BS-M-Sm-2; assembly: GCF_041504345.1. Classification (NCBI taxonomy): domain Bacteria; kingdom Pseudomonadati; phylum Pseudomonadota; class Gammaproteobacteria; order Vibrionales; family Vibrionaceae; genus Vibrio; species Vibrio sp. BS-M-Sm-2. Next base: position 1,773,317 of record NZ_CP167895.1, on the reverse strand, counting down.
TACAAGTTCAATCGCTTTAATCGCTACAGCGTCTGTGATTGGTGTTGCTGCGATAGAAACGTAAGCCTCGATTGCGTGGGTTAGCGCATCCATACCGGTTGCAGCAGTTAGTGACGCAGGCTTAGCAAGCATCAACTCAGGATCGTTTACTGAGATAAGCGGTGTTGTGTGCTTGTCAACGATCGCCATTTTAATGTGACGTTCCTCATCAGTGATGATGCAGAAGCGTGTCATTTCTGATGCTGTACCAGCCGTAGTGTTGATAGCGATAAGAGGCATCATTGGCTTTTCAGATTGGTCTACGCCTTCGTAGTCTGCAATCTTGCCGCCGTTAGAAGCAACCAGAGCAATGCCTTTTGCACAGTCGTGTGGAGAACCGCCACCTAGAGAAACAACGAAATCACAATCGTTGTCAGTCAGCAATTCTAGACCATCGTTCACGTTCGTGATGGTTGGGTTTGGTTGAGTGCCATCGAATACAACTGCGTCTACGCCTCGCTGGCTAAGAAGGTCTTGTACCTGCTTAACTACACCAATTTGATTCAAGATCTTATCAGTTACGATCAGACCTTTTTTAAAGCCTTGAGACTGAATACTATCAGCAGCATCCTTCAGACAGCCAGTACCCATGAAGTTGATTGTAGGGATGTAAAATGCAGTAGACATTGGAAAACTCCGTTAATTATGATTTTTAATTTCCTACATGTTGTCGGCATTCAAGTGGTCGACCATTGATCTGGAACAACTTTGAATTCGAACTACCACTTTGTGGCTAGTCGTTGTGATAGGGCTCATATAGCAATCGTTTTCATGGTTTTTGGCTGTGTTGATTGTCAGTAATAGATCGCGATAAATCGACTAAATTAGAGACAGTATGGAGCTCTATAACAATGAAAAATAAGGTTTTTCATTGAAAACTCTTCTAGTTAGGCTGGTGTCGACGTTTTATCTGAGTCATCGCTGCATTCAATTTCAGGTTCTTGTGACTCTTCAGAATCAAGCGCGTCTTCTGACTCCTCGTCATAGTATTTGACAAGAAAAGGGGTAAGCATGACAGACGATGGTAAAAAGTGCTTCATAGTACCTCCCGGTACCTAAGTGTATTTATTGTATGGTATTGGTTTAATATGTGGCAAAATTTGCGATACATCATGACTTGTGGCTTGTTTTCTATAAATTATTAGAACTATATTCAGGCTCACAAAATTGGTAGTAGAATGAACATCTGGTCTTTGAGCCAATGAACAACTAAAGATAAACGCAGCTCAACAGCGTGATTAATAGGAAATAAAATGAAGTACGACTGGATATTCTTTGATGCAGATGAAACCTTGTTCCATTTTGATGCTTATCAGGGAATGAAGCTGATGTTTTCTCGTTTTGGTGTGGACTTCAACGAACAGGATTATTCCGTTTATCAAGAAGTTAACCTACCACTATGGGTAGACTATCAAGATGGTCGCATTACGGCTGATCAACTGAAACACACGCGCTTCGAAAGCTGGGCTGAGAAATTAGAGACAACAACCGCTGCTTTAAACAGTGCATTCTTAACAGCGATGGCGGATATCTGCTCTTTATTACCGGGTGCACAAGAGTTGATGGAGTCTTTAAAAGGCAAAGTAAACATGGGCATCATCACTAATGGTTTTACAGAGCTGCAGTCAATCCGTTTAGAGCGTACAGGAATGACGGATTACTTTGAGCACGTGATCATTTCTGAAGAGGTTGGGGTAGCCAAACCGGATGCACAAATTTTTGAATATGCCCATAAGCTGATCGGGTTACCATCTAAGCAACGAGTATTGATGGTCGGGGATAACCCACATTCCGATATTCTAGGCGGATTAGATTTTGGTATTGAAACCTGTTGGTTAAATAGTCAAGAAAAGGCAACGCCAGCCGGAATTAACCCTCATTATCAGGTTAAGTCTCTGGCTGACCTGCAAGCTCTTTTACTAGCATAATTGCTAATTGCTAATTGCTAATTGCTAATTGCTTTTAGATTTTTGAGTGAATTATTGATAGCCGAGTACAGTTATGTGCTCGGCTACTTATTTTTACTTACTGCAACTTATCGATAGTGGCGTTTAAGCCTACCTTTGCTTTAAGCTCGCTTTGATTACCCCATTACAATAAAAATAAGGAAGAGGCGTGCTGAAATCTCATCGCCATAGCTGCTACGGCATTGCTGCCATTTTACTTTGGAGCTGCTTAATCGCGCTGTCTCGTAGCGTATCAGAACAACTGGGCCCAATTGGTGGCGCCGCGAGTCTTTATACAGTGAGCTCACTGTTGTTGGTCTGTGTTATGGGGTTACCTAAGCTGTCGCGGTTTTCTAAGTCATACCTGTTGATTGGTGGTGCTCTTTTCGTTTGTTATGAGATCTTCTTAGCTCTGGCTTTAGGGATGGCAAACAACCGGCATCAAGCCTTGGAAATGGCCGTTATCAACTACTTATGGCCTGCATTGACGGTGTTGTTCGCGGTATTGCTCAGCGATAAAAAGATTAACTGGTTGGTTTACCCAAGTATTTTCTTAGCCTTCTTTGGTGTGGCTTGGAGTATCAGTGGCGATCAGGGGCTTTCTGTTGATCAAATCGCTGCCAATATTGCCACCAACCCTAAAACCTATTCAATGGCGTTTTTCGGCGCGATTATTTGGGCGGTCTACTGTAATTACACTCAGAAAGTGGCGAAAGGACAGAATGCGATCGTGCTGTTCTTTATCGCGACTGCAATCACCTTGTGGATCAAATACGCAGTGAGTAACGAAACCGGCATGGTGATGACAACCAGTGCTGCAATTGACTTAGTGTTAGCCGGTGTGTGTATGGGCGCAGGTTACGCACTTTGGAATACCGCGATACTTGGCGGCAATATGGTCTTCCTAGCGACCATGTCTTATTTCACGCCTATTTTTGCGACCTTACTGTCTTCTATGATTTTGGGTTTGTCACTGAGCATGACGTTTTGGCAAGGCGTTTGTATGGTGACGATTGGCTCTTTAGCTTGCTGGTGGGTAACCAGAGACAAAAAGCCGACGGTTACGGCGTCGGCTTCTAAAAAGGTTCAATCAGAGTCTTAGTTAACCAGAGGTTGATGGGTTAATTCTTGTTTTTTTTAACTCTCGATTCTTAACTCGCGATATTGAGATTCAATTGAAGCTCATAAGGCATCTTCGATAAGCGTCGCTTAAGTTGGCGGCGCGTACGTTCAATATCATCAACCGCAATTGCATCTTGGTCATTGGTATGAATATCAACGTTGATTCTTAGCTCAGGACCAACCTTAGTCACGCCCATTAGCTCTAAATCTTGATCCGCTTCTTTGTCTACCGCGACAACGTTTTTATCTACCGCATCACAAATGTCTTTGGTTGCCGACATCATCAGTAGTTCACGCATCGCTTCTCGTAACATGTCGAATGGCACTTTGATGAAGTAGAAAGACATCAGCAACATCATCATTGGGTCGGCATATACTGCGTATGATGCAAGAGGTGAGAATGTCATTGCCCACGCTACGACGAAACCAGCCGTTACCGCGACACTCAATAGTGTATCCATCTGCCACTGTTTAGATTCCGCTTGAATAAGACCTGAAGAGATACGTTTGCTCTTATTCGCGATGTACCACCAAGCATAACCACAGCCCAACACGTTGAAAATACCAAACAGAGTTGCGATAGAAGCATCGACCTCACGACCGCCTGTCATCAAGGCACCAATCGCAGAGTAAAGCGAATAACCAACCACAAGTAGAATCACCACGGCTTTAATCGCAATCACAATCGGTTCGATGATAGCTCGACCGAACGGAAACTCTCTATCTGAAGGGCGGTTAATGTATTTTGAAGCAGCTAGTGACAATAAAGTTAACAGTAAGCTGATAAGAGAATAGACACCGTCAAATACTATGACCAGAGAGCCAACGATAAGACCCAACACCAATCCGCCAATAGCGAAGCCTGATGCTAAAAGGGCTGAGAACAATAGTACTCGGTTTTCGTTTTGGCTTTTCCTGTCACACATAATATTTTCCAGATGTTTTTGATAACTTCATTGTTCTAATAATGAGCTAACTTTACAAACCTTATCTGATGACGTTTATATGTACTATTTGATTAGTTCATTTAAATCATTGTAATTCAGTTGGTTAGGTTGATTTTTAGGTGTCAATAAAGTTGACGATGACTGTTTTCTAAGGGATGTGTGCAACTGAGAATAGATGGTTTATGATTAATGAAATATATCAGTCATCAGTGTCGCACAGCTTTGTGAGCTCAATGTTTACATAAACTTAAGCATATCGATAAAGGGAACACTAGCATTCGAATACGTCGCGTAAATCGTTCAGTTGTAACTGTATGACATCTGGGCCAAGGAGTGGATAAATATGAAGTTTGATAACCTCAATGACAGCGAGTTATGGGCGATTGCTACGCCTATCATGGATAACTTGATGGAAGGTTCAACCAAGGTTGACCATGCTCAACACTGCCGAGATTTTACGCAGCGAATGAAGGATATCGTTACGCCAGAATATTTAGAAAAGGTGTGTCACCATTATCAGCACAGTAATGGTTTTTTTGCTGAACGGGAGCAAGTTGCGCTATTTAGACGCTCAGATTCCATCGCCTTTGTATGGAAACAAGCGTACACCATTGCAAAAGGCGAGTTTGTAGCCGAAATGGTGTTGGTTGAAGAAGACGGGCGTTACTTGGTTGATCACGTGATGGTTTTCTAGAGCAAGACTTAGGTATGGAGTAAAAGTCGTCCGTCTAGAAATCAAACAAGTAATCACTAAGCTGGTCGGCCAACCAATTCATTCCAGGGTGTTCTGCCATGCCCGCTGCAGTGAACATACAGTAGTCTTCTTGCGTTAAGCCGTAGGTGTGTTTGATCACGGCTAGCTCTTGTTCACGCAATAAATGGCGAATCAATGGCTCTGGCATTACACCCCACGCCTCTTCACGTAAAATTGTATCCAACATAAAGTCGAAGCTAGAGAAGCCGATGTAACGGCGAGAGAAGGGCTCAAGCTCAGGGTTGTCCTTTTCATTGAGATAAACCATGGTAGCTTGCATAGAATTTCTTAACACCTCATCAGAGACACGTCGCATCGCGCTCAGATCATGCCCTTTTTTGCACACAGACATCATTCGAATCTTACCAAGAGGGTTGTAGATAATTCTAGGGTCATCGACACGTTCATAATCTACACCAAATGCAAAATCGACTTGCTGAGTTTCGACCAGGTTGGCTAAGTCACCACTAGATGCGAGAACAAAATTGAATGAGGTAGAAGGGTACTTGTTATTTAAGGTGTGAGATAAGTCCTGCCACATTTCGTCAGGCAGGGAGTCGTCTCGTGCAATCCAAATTTCCGCGTTAAACTCCCCCGAAACATGTAAGCAGGTTTGCTTAATACGAGCAGCAGTCACCAATAGGCCTTCGCAATCCTTGTAAATCGCTTTGCCTGCTTCAGAAAGTTCAACGTGGTTTCCGCTACGTACAAACAACTCGACATCTAACTCTTTTTCCAAGGCTTTAATCGACATGCTGAGTTTGGTTCGGTTGCATTCTAACTGGCGCGCGGCTTCAGAAACTGATCCTAAATCAGCAACGGAACAAAAGGCTTGGACTTGAGAAAGGTTCATTTCATTTCCATATTAAGCGGGGGTTGGTGCATATTATCTGAATATTGTGCTGACTATCTTAGAAATAGTCCATCTTTGCATGATAACTCTATGACGAATTGACTAATTTGGTTTACTCTGTGGGGGTTCCGAACCTACAAGAAGTAAAGATGGAGGCCATGATGGCGAAACAATGGGACGAGTACGCCGTTGATTGGGATAAAGATCCCGCGACCGCAGTATTCGCACAGTCCGTATTTGACCAGTTAACACAGCTCGTTGATTTAAACGGAACCCGTGTCCTTGATTTTGGTTGTGGTACAGGACTACTCAGCCAGAAGATATCTCCTTTAGCAAAAGAGATCATTGCACTTGATATCTCCGAAGGGATGATTGAAGAGTTAGATAAGAAAGAGCTACCTAACGTTGAACCGGTTGTTGATATTTTATCGCGCGGACTTGCAGCGCAGCATCCAGCATTCAGAAACCAGTTTGATCTAGTGGTAGCCTCTTCGGTGTGTGGTTTTATCCCTAATCTACAAGACACAGTCAGTCTTATTTACACGCTGCTTGAGAATGACGGCACGTTTGTACACTGGGATTGGTACTTAGAAAACGATAGTGAAGACTATGGCGTAAGCCGACAGCGCTCAGAGAATGTATTGAGTGCAGCGGGCTTTGCAGTGGTTGAAGTCTCTACACCGTTCTCGATTGACACTCCACAAGGAGCGTTAAAGGTGTTGATGGGTGTTGGACGCAAGCAAGCGCTTCCTCACCTGTAATCGTTCGTAGCTTGAGTTAGCATTTAGAATACTCATTTAAAAGACTAAACCCACATTAACGACTTTAAGGTCAGTTATGTGGGTTTTGTCTTTTAGGCGGTATACTTTCCACTAATGCTAAATCTTTATTAACTCTTCTTGTCCTTTATTGTTTATCTTTCGTGTACATCCCATATATTTCCATTTTGGAAATATACCATTGCATACATTTCACTAGTGGAAATCTAATGGCCAGATATAGAATAAGCCCATAACAATATCAAGGGTTTAATCATGAGCCACCAATCTGCTTCTCCACAACTTTCAGAGCAACAACAACGCTTTAGCAATATCATTTCAGATGCCAACCTGTCACCAAAACAGAAGTCGAGCTATCTTGCCCTAGAAGCTGAAGCTAGCCTGCCGTATATGTCGGTAAGCAATGAAGTAGAGCAAGCCTTACAACAAGGTGTGCTGTGTGACATGTTCGAAGGCCATGCACCATTTAAGCCGCGCTATGTGCTTCCCGATTATTCTAAATACTTACATCAAGGCTCAAAGTATTTAGAGCTTAGCGCGGCAACTAATTTCGATGAAGCATTGAACATGCTCACCATCCTCTACCACCACGTGCCATCCGTAACATCAATTCCGGTTTATTTAGGTCAGTTGGATGATGTGTTGATGCCTTTCGTTGGCGAGTTAACGGAAGGTCAGCTTTATCAAAAGCTTAAGCTGTTCTGGATCATGCTGGACCGCACACTGCCAGATGCGTTTATGCATGTGAATATCGGGCCAACAGACAATGTTATCTGCCGTACTATTTTACGTGTCGATGCTGAACTTAAGCAGATTGCCCCTAACTTGACCTTTATGTATGACCCAGCCGTGACGCCTGATGATCTGCTTCGTCATGCGGCGAGCAACATCTGTGAATGCAGTAAGCCACACATTGCCAACTACCCAGCGCATGCTGCGGCTTATGGTGATAAACGATTTGGTATTGTGAGTTGCTACAACTCACTGCCTTTAGCTGGTGGTTCTAACACTTTAGTACGTATGAACCTTAAGCAGGTAGCATTGAAGTCTGAAGACAGTGCTGATTTTTTGCAGCAAGTGCTACCAAACTACAGCGCTATCATGGTTGAGCTTATGAATGCGCGTAGCCGATTCTTACATGAAGAATCTAACTTTTTTGAGGGTTTCTTAACCCAAGAAGGCTTGATTGAAGAAGACCGTTTTGCGCCAATGTTCGGCATCTACGGTATGGCTGAAGCCGTGAACATCTTGATGGAGAAAGAAGGCCAAGCAGGACGCTATGGTCACGATGAACAGGCTAATCAGCTTGGCTATCGTATCTCTGAAAAGCTGGCTGAGATCGTTGAAAGCTCTGAAGTGAAGTATGGGTTAGAAGGTAAAGCTCTGCTGCACGCTCAAGGCGGTATTAGCTTAGATGAAGATGTGACGCCGGGTGTTCGTATTCCTTATGGTACCGAACCGGATCCAGTATCTTACGTTCGTGCTACCGCTGGTCACCATAAGTTCTACACCTCGGGCATCAGTGACATTCTGACCATCGACGAAACAGTGAAATCTAACCCTGAAGCGATGTTCAACTTGTGTAAAGGTGCGATTCAAGCGGGTTACCGTGAGTTCACGGCTAACGTGGCATCAAACGATTTGGTTCGTGTGACGGGTTACATGATTAAGCTGTCTGACATTGCAAAATACGACGAGCAAGGCTCACGCACCAATACCACCTTCTTAGGTGCTGAAGCTGCGAAGAACACGGGCATACTAGAGCGTAAACCACGCGTGGTGAGCTTAGAGATGTCGCCGACATACGAATAGCTTTAACGTGCGTGCGTTATGTGTATGGTGCGTTTCGAATGCGAACAATGTGAATTATGAAAATTTCTGATCTAACAACTCAAATGGCTAGGGTTAAAAATAATAAGACAGAAAAACAAGCGAAGGTCAGCCGTGTGCTGACCTTTTCTTGTGTTGATGGCCCGGGAAACCGCTTAGTGCTGTTTCTTCAGGGCTGTAACTTTGACTGTATTACTTGCCACAACCCCCACACAATCAATCACTGTAACCATTGTGGTGACTGCGTTAGCGGCTGTCCTAGTGGCGCTTTGAGCAGTGTTGAAGGCAAAGTAAAATGGGATCCAGTTGCTTGCACCAATTGCGACCAATGCATCGATATCTGCGATCATAAATCGAGCCCGAAAATTACCACAATGACAGTCTCAGAGGTGCTTGAACTCGTTAGACATAATCAGTTTTTCTTAAGTGGCATTACTGTTTCTGGCGGTGAAGCGACCATGCAGTTGCCGTTTATCATCGAACTGTTTCAAGCGATTAAACGTGATCCGCGGCTAGCGTATCTCACGTGCTTTATTGATAGTAATGGCTCGCTGTCACTTCAAGGGTGGGGCAAGGTATTGCCTTATCTTGATGGCGCGATGATAGACCTAAAATCATGGCAATCGGAAACACATCAATGGTTAGTAGGCAGAGGTAATCATAGGGTGTTTGAGACCATCAAATACTTAGCTGATAAAGGGAGGTTACACGAGGTTAGGTTGCTGCATATACCGAACAAAAGCGACCTTGAGGACGAAATTGAACAGGTGGGGCGTTATTTAAAGGTGCTGCCAAGTGATGTTCGAATTCGACTCAATGCGTTTCAACATCACGGCGTGATTGGCGAAGCGCTAGATTGGCCGAAGTGTACAGAGCAACAAATGCAGAGCTTTTACGATAAGCTCTACGCCATAGTTCAAAGACCGATGCAAACCCCTGAGGTTTATACCTAATATCTTTAGATAATCAATTATGAAAAGACTTAGGTTTCTACTAAGAGCATTCAGTTTCCAAAAACAGGTCACACAACCATTTGATCGCCTGATCATTCATGTTTGGCTTGTTCCACACTAAGCTATAAGCCACTTTACCGTAATCAAAGGGAAGTGGCTTGCTCACTAAACCGTGCGCTTGTTTTGCATGTTCGGCCCACTGTTTAGAGCAGGTGAATAGGAAAGGGGTGTGATGACACAACACTGCCGCTGCGCCGAAATCCGCTACTGATATTGCCATCTCTCTTGGCTTATGGCATTGAACCAAGTTTTGCTCAAAATAAGGCTGAGACAGTTCGTTATCTAGAATTCCAATGTGCTTGTAATCTAAGTAGCCTTCAATCGTCAGCTCTTGCTGAGCAAGAGGGTGGTGTGCACCCATTAAACAAACCATCTCATCTGGAAGAATCGTCTCCCAAACCAGCTCTTTATTATCGGTCGGCGGTTGAGATATATCATGGGGTAATAAGATCAAGTTGACCTTGCCGCTGAGCAAAGCATCGAAGCCGAGCTGTTGCTTTGAATAGATGTTGAGTTTGGCTTTTGGCGCGAGTTTAGTGGTGATTTTGCTTATCTTAGACGCGAACACCTCGAAGGTACTTTCACGCATCGAAAGTGAAAAGCTGCCTTGATACTCATCAGGAGCAAAACTCTTCTGATGAAGCAATCCATTCATACTAGAAAGAATTGCGTGAACCGTTGGAGCGACTTGCAGTGCAAAGGGCGTTGGGATGAGCTTAGTACCATCTCGATAGAACAGCTCATCGTTAAGGATCTCACGAAGTTGAGACAGAGTCTTACTCACACTTGAAGGACTGACACAGAGCTGCTCAGAGGTTTGAGTCACGCTATGAGTGTTCAGCATAATATGCAGCGCAGTGAGGTGCTTAAGGCTCACCCTCGATAAGTGTAAGTAATCCATTTATGACTCACGTATTGAGATTGGCTTGTGATTTTGCATGAACGACAAAACCGAACAAGCCAAATTGTATAAAGGTTATTTACGAGCTAGCTTATGGTGCGCTCGTGAAAAGTGGCCTGCGCAAAATGCGCCTACGATTGATAGCTCACCCGCCAAACACAGTGCAGCACAAACTTCAGCGAGAGCTTGTGATTTACCGTTGCCATGCAGGCCAAGTAAATCTAAACAGGCTTTTTGACTTGGTAAGCCGGTACCACCGCCGACAGTCCCTACCATTAAGTTAGGCAGTGTCACGCTAGCGTATAAACCGCCTTCTTTGTTGAGTTCCATACGCGTCATACCAATCGCTGACTCAGCGACACAGGCCGCGTCTTGGCCGCAAGCGATATAAAGTGCCGCCAGCGCATTCGCATAATGAGCATTGATACCGATAGTACCACTCAAAGCGCCACCGACTGTGGTCATTTGACCAAATTGGACCATCTTCTCTGGCGTCGTATGTAGGTATTTCGCGACAAGCTCTGCAGGAATATTCACTTCTGCCGTTACCTTTTTACCACGAACGCTGCGTAAGGTTTGGGTATTGGCTTTCTTATCGCCTGACAAGTTGCCATCAAGGAACGCATGGTCGGGCTTCACTGGAGTATTTTCTATGATGTACTCAAATACAGCATTGGTAGCAATGGTCACCATGTTCTGACCAGAAGCGTCTCCGGTTAGAAATTCAAACACCAAGTAAACGTGGTTACCTTCGATGTTGATGTTGATGTCGGTAAGTTTGCCGTGCGAAGTTGTCGATTCTGCCAAGATCTTGAACTGGTCATACTGGGTAACTGCCCAAGCCACAAACTGTCCGGCTTCAACTAAGCCTTGGAATGCAAACCCAGGAGTGCGTGTTACCCCTTCATTGAGCAACATTGCACTTGCACCACCACATGCGGTGATCAGTTTTGAGCCGCGGTTATAAGATGCGACAAGCGCTGCTTCGGTGGTTGCAAGTGGTACGAGGTAATCACCCGTAGCAAACAGGCCATTAACTCTTAGTGGGCCGGATACACCAACAGGGACTTTAACCGTGCCAATAAAGTGCTCAATGTTTTTCTCATAAGCTTGGATCTGGCTTTGTGTATGAGGGTCGAGCAGTTCTTGCTGTGAATCTGCATTATCGAGAGCTGTCCAACGACGTGTGAGATTCTTTTCTGTCAGGTAGGGGCTAGGTGTCAGCTTATTTGCTGGCTTTTCAAAATGAGGCTGAAGCTTTTTTTCTAATTCGTCTGCGGAGATGTCGCCTCCTAAAATAGAAACATAGTCACGGCGATGCAGATTTAGTTTTGGCATAAATAGTATGAAGTAAAGTTTGTGCAGCAAATTGGTTTGCGCTGATTCTACCGAGTAATAAACCAGAAACAAGCGCCTGATATAATGAGTTACAGTTTGTGTGGTTGTTGAAGCAAAAAGCAGCGAAGTTTCACGAAATATAGGCTGTATTTGAGTGAAATTTAGATATGAATGTCGAGAAGGCTACCGATAGCTTCGTTTTGACGATCAACCACACTCGCACCAATGCGGTTATAACTTGCGCTTTGTGTCAGTTTTATTAGGGCATCAGTTGAGGATGAAGTAGGCTCAGGTTCTTTGTCTTTAAACGAAATGGATTGCTCTGGCTCTATTTGATTAAAGCTGAAATCGCTAGTTTGGAAAGCGTCGTCGGATTCTAAGGAGTGTTTAGAGGCTTGATTAAGCTCGATTGCGGCTTCTTCAGCCATGTTGGTTGACTGCTGAATAATGGCGTAACCAGATTGAATACCAGATATCGACATAACAGAACCTTTTATTGACGTATGAAATGAGTCTAGGTGGACGATATTTTGAGCGCAATGGTGAACAGATGAAATTTACGGTGAAAATGTGAACTTAAGCTAAAATAGTGACGTCTGTCTATTAACTGAACAGGTCATTTAGTGCGTTTAACTCTTCATCAGTTAGCACAGAAGGTTGGTCTGTTTCAAGATTACCGTCGATCTCGCCTTGAAGCGCTTTCAATTGCTGTGGACTAAGAAGCTGTATTTGTTGCTTAAATGCTTCAAATTGCTGTGTATTCATATTGTGACCTTAGTTCAAATTTATATGCTCTATAGAGCATAGCCTACTGATACAGGAAATCAAACAAGATTAAGTGAATATTAAATGATGTTTGAAGTTTCCTAAAGCTAGGACAACTATAAATTTCTGTGGTCGTTTTTTGTCCGAGAAATGTTAGGCAAAGTTATGGCTTGGTCAATCAAAGTCAGAAAATTCCTACAATGTAAAATCTCTTTAACCCTTATGGAGTAAGGCTAAGCAAGTAGTTGCTCTATCAAGGTTGGGGTTTTGATAGAGCAATATATAAAAACATCTAGCGATCAAAATCTGAGCAGCTTCTCTATCTTTTTGTTTTTACGGTATTTTGTTTGTTACTCAAGATACTTCCGTTTCAAACGGTTTATCTATCTTAACCTTAACCGCAAATTTGGTCGCTAAGGTATGCAGTTCTGGTAGCATTCTATAGATCAAATGTAGCTGCTGTAGGACCATTCTGACAGAGCTCTCATCTTCTTCACGCCATTCACTCAAACGTTTATCAAGCTCAGGGTCGTAAGCATTTTTCACTTCACATTGTTCTTGGTGGGAGTAGAGCTGATCATTTAGAGCATCTAGGTGCTCGTGTATTACTCTGTGTGCATCAAGAACTAGCTTATGCGTGGCTTCGTCATCGATACGCGTTCTGTGTGCTCCCAAAGCTGAGATATAGCTGAGTAGGGCATGATTGAGTGTTAGGAATCGGAAGCTCTCATCTTCAGATGTACGGTACTTGCCTGGCTCAACCAACATGCTACTGATCGCGGCAGTCAGATTTGCATCGTTATTGTGTGCACTACGACGAGCGATACGATAGTTGAGGCTGTCTTTCTTGCCTACGCGGTATTGGCCAATGATCTGAGCGAGATAATTTTTATTGGAATCGAGCGCATCCGCCATTACTTTGTGCAGTCGCTTCGATTGCCAATCCGGCAATACATAAATGACAGCAAGTACGGCGAGGGCACAGCCAATAAAGGTATCCGCTAGTCTTGGTAGAACGACTGCGTAGCCTTCTCCTAATTGGTTAAAGCAGAAGAGCACAAGCAGTGTGATAAAACCGGTCGCGAAGCCGTAGTTATTGATTCTGAACGCAAAGAACATCACGCCACTGATCACAATGAACACCAACTGGCTCTCTTGGGAAGGGAAGAAAGTCAGTAGCGGTACGCCAATCAATAGGCCTGCAACCGTGCCTATAACACGGGCAGTTAGCTTTTGGCGGGTAGCGCTATAGTTAGGTTGGCAAACAAACAGTGTTGTTAGCAGGATCCAATAACCACGCTCAATATTAAACCCTTGGATGATTCCGTAGCCGAGTGTCAGCGTGATCGCCATACGAATCGCATGACGAAACAGCATGGAGTCGGTATGCAGGTTGGCTTTGATTTTATGCCACATTGCCGTCAACGTATGTGGGTTTGTGTCGTCTAATACACCTTCTTCAATCTTCTCTGCATCTGGGTTACTGATATTTGAGAGCTGTTTTTCAACCGTTGCCAGGTTATTGAATAAGTAATCCAATTGGTTTAACAGCGATTTCCACTCGGGCTTGTTCTGTTGGTGTAGATGGTTAAGTGAAGACATAAGCTCATCAAGTGCCAGTACAGATTTATCACCATGTTGGTATTCCGCACCAACCTTTAATGAGCTCGCCACTTCTTTACAGGCTGTGGCTTGGGCTTCGAGTAGGTATTTAAAACGGAACAACACGTCAGAGCGTTCAAAGTGTTTTGCCAGCTCTTGATAGCGATAATGGCTTGAGCTTACGCGTTCATGAATATCTTGTGCGATGAAGTAAGTATTTAGGAATCGGTCACTTGGTCCATCAATGTGCCCGCGTTTAGAGCGATTAAGCAGCGTCGCTTTACACATGTTGAGTGCGTTAACAGTACTAGCGTTGAGCTTGGCTTCAATGATTCGGTGTGGTTGAGGAATTAAATCTGAAACGGGATAAAATAGTTCCGCTTTTGAATCAATGTAATTGCCGATTTGATCAAATACCGTAGCTAGGTTTTGCTGCACGGGCTGCATTGGCCATACTATCTGCCAAATCATCGACATGAAGTAGTACCAAGCGGCGCCAGTTAACAGTAAAAGTGGCTGAAACCAAAGGTTGGTACTCTCGTGGGCACCGAGCATGGTATAGATAGCAACTAAGAGAGAACCAAACGCGATACTCGCGTATTTGGGGCCAATTGCCCCGAGTATGATAAAAGAGAAGGTTGAAACGAAAAGCCCTAACGCGAATAACCAAGGCGTATCGAAGAGAATCTCGATAGAGAAAGCCGCAACGGCGAAACAGATAAAGGTCAGTGTGAGTGCTTTTAAACGCCCAGTAAAGCTGTCATCACTTTCAGCAAGAGCCGCAGCAATAACACCTAAAATCAAAGGAGTGATCAGTGTGTTTTGTTCATAATACCAAGCAGGAACCACAACACCGAGCAGAGTGATGAGAATTAATACGCTGTAATTTATGGTTTTGTTCGCCCAATAGAGGCGTAATTTGGCTGAGAAGTCCACAGTTGCTCGCTTGACACACTAAAAACCATAATCCTAACAGAAATCAAGCACAAGAATTTGATACTTATCCATAATTGCCCTTAGGTGGTCATGAATGCGTCGATAAGATGTGAGATATTATTAATTCTCATTGCATCATGATATAAATTCAATATTCCTAATTAAGAGCACACTCCAATGCAGCTAAGCGCTAACAAGACTGCACAATTTTTTATTCAAAATGAATATCATCAGGTTGAACTTGATGGCCCACGCTTGCTGTTATCTTCAGTAGGCAGTGAAGAGCGTATTCCGTTTACTATTTGGAGTGGCAAGATCGCGATCAAACGCGGATTGTTTTGGGGATCGCTGCAATTCTTTGCTAATCAACAAGATGGAAAACAGCGCAGTTGGTTGGTACAAGGCCTACCTTGGGATCAATGTCGTCAATTTGCACGTGCGTCAGTTGCCGCTTATCAGAAGTGGCATGACACCCAATGTGAACAATTGGCTGAACACGTTCCTCAATGGGAAGCTGAATTAACTCGTTTAGAGCAATTGCCAGCTTTCCTACCGCATTCTAAGGTCAACACTTGGGTCGATATGGTCAACGCTGGTTTAGAAAGCATGACTATGACTCTGGATGAAGCCGCGCAGCGTATGCCAAACCGCATCGCGAGAATACAGCCATGGTTATCTGAAACGGAAATCAAGCAAGCTGAAAGAAACCAGCAATGGCTAGAGACCGAGCGAAAAAACTGGGAAGTGTTGTTTGCACAATGTGAATCGTCACCACTAAACTTATCACAGCAATATGCGGTGTTGATGAATGATGATCACAACCTTATTTTAGCAGGCGCAGGCTCGGGTAAAACCAGTGTTCTGACGGCTCGCGTCGCGTATTTACTGCAAAGCCATCAAGCTCAAGCTGAAGAGTTGTTATTGCTCGCCTTTGGTCGAGAAGCAGCTGAAGAGATGAAGCAGCGTCTCGATAGTAAAATTGGTTTATCAGCAGAGAAGGTACAAGTCAGCACCTTCCACCAGTTGGGTTTAAAGATCCTCAATCAGGTAGAGCCTGAACGCGTGGTTATTTCTCCGTTAGCACTTGATGATAACCAACGTCAGGCGTGGTGTATTGATTGGTTGAAAAAGCACTGGATGACGCCGACTAACTTCAAACGTTGGCAGAAGCACTTGTCTAAATGGCCAATTGCTTACTTAACCGGTGACGATGAGCTAGGTAGTCATGTTTCAAACCTCAAACTGATTGGTTGGCTTGAAAAGCAGCTTGAACAGTTGAATGCATCGGGTTTATCGAAGAAAGAAGTACAACAACAGCTGATTGATCACCGAGACTATACGCGCCTCAACAGCGAGCTTTCACTGTGTTGGCCATGTGTGACGGCTTGGCAAAAAGAACTGAAAGAACAGAATCATATCGACTTCTCAATCATGATCAGTCGAGCGACTCAGTATGTCGAGAAAGGCAAATTTATTTCTCCTTGGAAATTCATCATGATCGATGAGTACCAAGACATCTCTCCAGATCGCCTTGCCTTGGTTGAAGCACTTTGTAATCAGTCGAAAGCTGAGCATCAAGCCTCTATTTTTGCGGTAGGCGATGACTGGCAGTCTATTTATCAGTTTGCGGGGGCGGATGTTGATTTGACCACCGGCTTTAAAGGTCGATTTGAAAGCTCGACCATTCATCACCTCGATACCACTTACCGCTTTAACAATCAGTTAGGTGCGGTTGCCAATCGCTTTGTACAAGAAAACCCGATTCAGATTCCGAAAGAACTTAACAGCTTCAAGCAACAGAAACAGAAGGCGGTGTACAGTGCGCCAAGCAAAGAAGTTGAGAAGATCCTTGATCAATTGAACCGCCAAGCTAAAGGCAAAACCAACAAGTCTGTGCTGCTACTTGGACGTAACCATTACCACAAACCAGAGTTGTTGGAAGACTGGAAGAAGATCTTCACCTCCATTGATATCAAGTTCATGACTTGCCACGGCAGTAAAGGTAAAGAGGCGGACTTTGTCATTATTCTTTGTGTTGACGAAGGACAGTTCCCGACCAAGAAGAAACAGCTGCATATTGATGGCGCATTGACCGAATCATCAGACGCGTTCCCTTATGCGGAAGAGCGTCGTTTGTTTTACGTAGCAATGACGCGAGCGAAAGAGAAAGTGTGGATTACGCACAGTGGCGACGGGTCTGGCTTTGTGCAAGAGCTGCATGGTTCTGATTACCCAGTGGTTCGTAAGAAGTAACCGCTTAGATTAGGTGTCGACTAAGGGCTCAAGTTGCTTTCGCTGTATTTTATTCGCAGACATAAAGTAGAAGGACATACATATGGAACATGGCTCAATCAATTACATCGAATTTGCCGCGAAGGATATCGCAGCGACCAAGGCGTTTTTCAGCCAAGTGTTTGCTTGGAAATTTGAAGATTATGGACCTGAGTATTCTGCTTTTGAAGGGAAAGGCTTAATGGGCGGCTTCTATTTAGCAGATCTGGCGTCGAATATAGATAACGGCGCTGCGCTGATGGTTTTCTATAGCGAAGATCTTGAGCAAACTGAGCGCGATGTGATTGATGCTGGTGGTCAGATAAACCGCGAGGTCTTTAGCTTTCCCGGTGGCAGACGTTTCCATTTTAGAGAGCCAAGTGGCAACGAAATGGCGGTGTGGAGTGACAAATAGCCTTTACTAAGAATTTCTATATTTAGATAAACAAAAGCCTGCGATTAAGCAGGCTTTTTAGTCTGTTCAGTAGAGATAACATTTAACGTGCGATTACGTGCGCTCTGCTAGGTACGCTTCGTAGTCAGGGATCTCAATGATCACTTCTTCTTCAAGCAGTGAAGAGTTAAACAGAAAGTTTGCTGTAGCGCGGTTAGTCGCTACAGGAATGTTCCAAACACTTGCGATACGAAGCAGTGCTTTTACGTCCGGGTCGTGTGGAACGGCATTCAGTGGATCCCAGAAGAAAATCAGCATATCGATTTTGCCTTCTGAAATAAGCGCGCCAAGCTGTTGGTCACCACCCATAGGGCCGCTGATCATGCTCTTAATCGCTAAGCCTGTCTCTTTACTCAGTAGAGAACCCGTAGTGCCCGTTGCATAAAGGAAATGTTTTTGTAGTTTTTCTTTGTTCTCTTTGACCCATCTTAGTAGCTCAGGTTTGAAATGGTCATGAGCGACCAAAGCGATATTCTTATGCGTTGGCATAGTACGCGTCGTTTTTTGCATGAATGTTCCCTAAATTATTGTTTCGTTTTTATTGTTTTGAGTTCTTCAGCCAATATAGCACTATGGATTCACACTGAATACCGGTCGAAACTCAGAAGGTGACAATGAGTCGGCGATAATTTGATCTTTGAGTGTTGCCGGTGTTAGCGTTTCGATAGTTGGTGCGCTATGTTCTTCATAAGGTTGTCCGCGCAAGTAATTCGCGGCTTGTTTTACCGATAGGCGACCTTGCTCAACCATTTTATCTGTTGGCGCAAAAAGAACCTTGTTACGAAGTAAGCCACGGTAAGTTCCGTGACTTAAGTAACTCGAAACCAATCCAATTTCTTTGGTTTTACCTGCCGCTCTCAGCTCACTTATCGCGGCTTCAATAGCAACAGCGCTTCCAACAATATATTGAATATCCGGTTGCTCAATGACTTGCTGTACTAAGTTTCTTTGTAGTTCTTTATCGTTATCTGCCCAATAGCTGATCGCGATTTTGATATCGCTCGACTTGATAGCATCATAAAAGCCAAGTGCAACAGGCTTAGTGCCACCACTTGCTTGTGGGCCAAGTAACAGGGCGATAGGTGTTTCTCCTGACCCTTTAGGGTGTCTCTTCGACAAAAATTCTCCGACTTTGAACCCCATTTGATACCAATCAACTCCGACTGTGCCTTTCAATACCTTCTGTTGCTCTTCATTGATGGTTAACTCATTAACGGTCGCAAACACAGGGGTAGAGCCAACCCAATCTGTAAGGTTGTCGTGATAAGCATTAGGCGAAACTGTGCCTAAAATAATGGCATCTGCTCCCCATTGTGTGCAAAGCACCAGTTGTGAGGCTTGTTTGGCCACGTTAGGGTAACCACCAGCTTCCAAAACTCGGAGTTCGACTTGCTGCTTTGCTGCTTCTGAGACCATGCCGTAGTTGACAGATAACCAGTAAGAGTCTTTTAAGTGCGGATAAATGGCGCAAATTTTCTCTTTGTGTGATGTGGCCTCTGCGGGTTTGATTGGGCTTAAAGGCTCGCTAGCACTTGCAACAGTGGTCACTGAGGCCAGTAGTGAGAGAAGAATTTTTGAAGCGAAAGGTCTAGATAGCATGAATTGCCGTTTTATTGGTTTTAGATAAGAAACACTGCAAAATATAGCGTATTCTGCAGGGGTAAAGAAGAACGTTTTAAGGTTTAGAGTTTATGTTGTTAGCTTCAGCGAGTATTGGACGCAAGCTGCTGGCCTCATTCTTAGTGATGGCACTGTTGGTTCTATTGTCTGCATTGATCGGTGTTTCTGGTTTTAGCTTTGTAGCAAAAACGGAAAGAAACGTCGTTGATTCGGCGCTTCCTGCCATGATCGAAGCTCGCCAGGTTTCTGAGTTGAGTAATCGTATTATTTCATCGGTACAAACGCTTTCTAATGCGAGAAACGAGGCTGAGCGAAAAGAGGCTGGAACGGTATTGTTCGACCAACTTGAGTCGCTTCTTCAGCACATCAAAGAGCTTGGCGTCGACAGCTTCGATTCTCAACTCCTCAATAAACTCGAAAACAATGTCCAAAGTGTTATTAATACACTGGCTGAGCTGGGTGTGTCGGTTGAACGTAAGCTTTGGTTAAGCAAAGAGCTGTCGTCTCGTGTTGAAGAGATGCGCCTACTTGCCGAAGAGCTAGAACAGCTGACGCGAACCCAAGTTTTGAACACGGCGACCATTGCAGTTGCTAACGTAACGCACATTTACGACCTGCTAGAAACCAAAGAAACGGATAAAGCCTACCAAGCCCTAGATGCGCTTGTTGAGGTTGACCTTGATTTGTCTGAACGCCTACACGAATTGCATTTGCTGGCGTTTAAAATGCTTAATCAAATTGAAGAAACACAGACAGTTACCAATGTTGAGCGTATTCATCAAATCCAATCTGAATTTGAATCCAACCTAAGAATCATGGCACGTCGTGTTAAAGCGGTCGAAGATCCTACTCGTTCAGCGCAGATGTCTCAGCTTCTTGAAGAGCTAAGAAAACGCCAAGTCGTGTTTGATATTTCGTTAGAACAATATGAGAACACCAAGAAGTCAGAGTTTCTGATGCAAAACACGCTGGAGTTGTTCTCTCAGCTGAATACAACGGTTAACCAACTGGTTGATGATTCAAACCGAAGCACCAAAGAAGCGGTTGATGAGTTGACCAGTACACTGAATCTGGCTCAATGGTCGCTGTCTGTGATTTCGGTTATTGGTTTGGTAATCGTCGCATTTATCGTGTGGCGAGTGGTGTATATCTCGGTTGTTAAACGTCTTACTGAATACTCATCGGCTTTGATGTCTATCGCACAAGGTCGCCTGAATATTGATATCTCGGTTAAGGGTAATGATGAGTTGGCTCATATGGGCGAGGCGATCATTACCGCCAGAAACACCGCGCAGGCACTGCAAGTGGTCGCGGTGGGCGAAGCAAAAGCGAAACGCGAGCTTGAAGAGCACAAAGAGCATCTCGAAGAGTTGATTACTGATCGAACTTATCAACTGCAAAAAACCAATGAAAAGTTGAATATCGAGGTGGGCAATCACGCTAAAGCCCGCAACGCGGCAGAACAAGCAAGCCGAGCGAAATCCGCTTTCCTTGCGACGATGAGTCATGAAATACGAACGCCGATGAACGGTGTGTTAGGGACCGCAAGATTGCTCAAAGATACAGGGTTAGACCCTCTGCAATCAGGCTATGCTGACATCATTAACCGCAGCGGTAAGAACTTACTGGCGATTTTGAATGACGTGTTGGATTACTCCAAGATAGAAGCGGGGCATTTAGAGATACGCACGGCTTCCTTTGACCTTCATCAGATGGTTCAAGACACCTACCAGCTAATGGAAGGACGAGCCGCCGAGAAGAAGCTAAATTTTGATTTCCATATCGAAAGTGACGTGCAACGTTATTGGCGAGGCGACGTAACACGAATTAGCCAAATCTTAAATAACTTGGTCGGCAATGCGATTAAGTTTACTGAAAGTGGCTCGGTCGATATCTTCATTAGCTTAGATGTCGAAGATCAAAATCGAGTGATGTTTGAAGTGTCTGATACTGGTGTCGGAATTGATGCAAGCGAGCAAGCTTGTCTGTTTGACGCTTTTACCCAAACCGATAGCGGTCGTAACAAAACAGGTGGTACTGGACTCGGGTTAGCGATCAGCAAAAGTATTATGCTGGCAATGAATGGGGATATTGGTGTTCATTCTGAAGAAGGCGAGGGAAGCCAGTTCTGGTTCTCACTGCCACTTGAAGCCGGTGAGATGATAGAAACGAAAGTACCGGTCATTGAAGCGTGTATTCGAGCGCAAGTACTTCTAATTGAAGACAATCCGGTGAACTGCATTGTTGCCGAAGGCTTTTTGAATAACTTAGGCCATGATGTTGTGATAGCGACAACCGGGCAAGAAGCGAGAGCCATATTCAGTGAACAAGAGTTTGATATTGCATTGGTAGACATTAACTTACCAGATTGCGATGGGGTTGAGTTAATTCAACAACTTAAAGATGATGCGCTCCAGCATGTGCAAAGTGCCACCCGCAAAGTTCCACCTATGATTGCAGTATCAGCTCACGTATTCAACGAGGAAGTCGAGAGCTATTTAGCATCAGGATTTGATGGTTTCCTACCTAAGCCACTTGAAAAAGAAGCACTTTCTCAGCTCATCGTTGCTCAACTTGATGGTAAAACACTATTGTTGCCACAGCCCGATCCAAATGATGCTGTTTGTAAGCAAAACGGTAACCGTATTATTACGAGCAACTATGATGAACTGCATTCGGCACAGGTGGCTGATGTTTTGGCAAAACACGCGACGACAACTGACGCTCAAGATGAAGGAGATGCTCCGGTGAAACTGATTGATTCAAAAGTGATCGAGGGTGACCTATCGATCCTTGGGTTAGAGAAAATGAAGCAAATCGTTGTGCTTTTCGAGGAGAGCAGCAACCTTACCTTGAATGAATTAGTCGAGGCGAGTGAAGCCGATAATGGACGAGAAGTGAAGTCTTTAGCGCACAAGCTTAAAGGATCTGCGGGTAGCTTGGGTTTATCAGCACTGTACAGTTTGTGTCAGAGCATTGAAGCAAGCGAAGATCCATTATTGCAGTATAGAGATAACGACCAAGCTTTGTCTGAATTGGTAAAAGGCTCGTTGGAGGCTCTTCTCCCTTATGTTTCTGCGTAATGGTATGAGTTTGTTTTAAACAATACCTAAGCTGCACACCAACAAAAAATCCTCTGTACGAATATTCGTCAGAGGATTTTTTATACCGTGCAAGTTAGCCTTCTTTCAGAACGACTAGCCTTTCAAACTAATCTCTCCCAGAGCTAGAACTAAAACCAAGGCTTACCACTTATTATCTATTTTCAAAGCGGTTGTAATCTAATAAACCAAACTCAATCGGTTGGTTTTGTTGATACCAACGATGCACTCGATCACTGAACGGCCAGAACTCACTAGAACTGCGTCGTACCGCAAACTTGTCTAGCATCGCCACGTAGTCCTCTTCTGTGTTTAAGTTTTGCAGCGTTTTAACCAGAGCAGGTATCTCGCTCTCGGTTAATGAAAGGTAAGCGGCAGGGTAGCTTCCCACAACGCCTCGTACGAGTGTTAAGTCGTCGTTGGCGTAATCACGGTTACCTTCTTCATTAAAAAGGCTAGAAATGTTGCTGTGGGCGTTATTGTGAATCATGGTGAACAGTTGCTCTTCGCCGTTTTCACCTTCAATCATGATCATCACTAACTGAGGAACATGACGTAGGCCCTCTCCCTTAATCAAATTCACTTGATTAAGCAGTGCTTCATTCTTTCTACCCAAACCGGTTTCGACAATATCAAAGCGATTATCAAGCACAGGTGCAAGCTTATCTTTTATCATATTAAGCAGTTCACGTTTAGGATCGGCCGTTTTGTAAACCACACTGGTTGGTTGTTCAAAAGGTGCAATATTACGCTGCAAGTAGTCGCTTAATTGTGTGCTTTGGTTTTTATACCAACTAGAGTGCTCAATATGCCGAACGTCTTTAGGAAGAAGGGTTAAGAAATTACTCTCACCTTCAAGGCGCAAGAAGTCCATGAACATGCGTGTAATCAGTTGGTGGCCAAAGTTACCGTAAACATCGAAGCCTGCAACGAGAAGGTAATGAATGCGTTCTAGAAGAGCGTAATCAAGAATCCACGCTGTCTTAGGTTGTGTGCCAACTAACCCTTGCACAACAGATGCGCTATCAAAATGTCTAAAGATGGTGAGGGCTGCATTTGGGTTGACGCCATCGCCATCCCAAATGATGCCAGTGTCTAGGTTCACGCCACTTTCGAACCATTGATTAGTGAAGTCTGATTTCGCATTTAGGTATCGTGCTTGTTGCTTCGCGTATCTTACCCAGTTTGTGACAGGTACAGTGTTGCTCTTGAGCTCACTAGGTAGCTTTAAGTTTTTCTTTTGGCTCGCGTAGAAGGCATTTATTTCTGGTAAATCGGCTTTCTCGGGGTCAATGAAGAAAATCCAAAAGCGGTCGTTAATCACATTTAGGGCAAGTTGACCACGGCACACTGGCCCCTTGATAAAGGCCATGATGGTGTTTTGAGCGTTGTCTAACATGAAATGGAAACGCGAGTTTACTGGCAGCGCTTCAAACGAAGTCATTGGGTTAGCAGAAACATCAATGTTGTAACTAGGAAGTTGTTTTACAGCGTAGTTAGCATCGACAAACCAGGTATTCCACTTTTGTAGTCGTTCCTTATTGAGTGCGAAAGGCATGTGCGTTTTGTCGACAATGGTGCCTTGCTCTGGAATGAGGCGGTAGTAAACACGGTCTACTTTTGGGTCGTCATAAGGGCGACGAGTTGTGATACGTTGTACCGTTTCACCTGGAGGTGTTGCAGAGCGAACAAGGGTGAAGAAACGCGTTGGTTGTGCTAGATCAGAAAAATAGACGTGAGATAAAAACAGGTGCTCGTAGATGTAACGAGCTGAAAGTTGGCTCTTATTATCACTTTTATTTAAAAAGCTTTCGTAGACATTAACGAGCTCTTGTTCAGCATCATTTAGTGGAATATGGTCGTTCATTAATGCGCCATTTTCCAACCAACTCATTAAAGTCGCGTATTCTGTTTTATCTAAATTCGGCATCCCATAAGGCATCCCCCAAGTTGGGTAATCTCTCTCATATTGAGCATACTCTTCAATCGTTGGGCACTGTTGGTCGCGATCGGTTGAAAAGTCGAAACCTTCAAGCTGTGTTTGATCGGGCAGAGGGTGATTCTCTTTCTGAATCAACATGCGAGAAACAAGGCCAGCATCTAGGTTCGCCGTTGAGTTTTGCATGCGCTCGTTGAGAACCGGATGAAAACCCGCATCGCGCCACTCTTGTGTGGTTAAAGCATCTTCAAATAAGCGAGTAGGGGCTGATGCAGTTAAGCGGGTGCCTTGATAAACGAGTGCCTTGCTCGCGCCTCGGTCTATGCCTTCTACTGAAGACATTTTGAGTTGGCAAGGAGCGTCATAACAAGCGTGACAAACCACGCAACGGTTATCAATAATAGGCTTTACTTCGTCAATAAAGTGCTGTGCTTGAGCCGAAAGAATAGGAGCTTGGCGATCGCGTACTTGTTGTTCGCCAAACAGTTCGTCGAAGTTTAAACCCGCGTAGACGGCACAACCTGAGAAGACACTAACAAAAGCTAAAATGAAGAGTTTTTTCAAATTCATACGTATTTATATATTAAGCATTTTCTCTAATTATATCGAAAATGATTGAAAATGCTCATGTTCTAACAATCTTATAGATAAGATCTTGATGGGACAGAGTAACTTGTCGATGCATGTCACTCGCTTTTGCTCGGAAATTAAGGCTTAGACCTAGCTAGATTCAAGTGCCAAGAGCTCACAGCCATGAGCCAAAAGTAAGACTCATTGATTGACGTAACAAACAGAGAAAGGGACGGACAATCGCTCAAACTCTTTGATCCAGCGCCATTGGTTGTCTTGCAGTTTATCTCCTGGGCCTTTGACTTCAATCCAATGAAACCCTTCGTCTTTGAACGCAATCAAATCGGGCATCCCGGTTCTAAATAGCTTTAAGTCACTCAATAACACTTTGAAGAGTTCGATAATCAAGGCGTTAGGAATAGCTTCCATACTGTGTTCGATGAGTGCTTTAGGGAAATGATTCCAATGAACAAAGGGATTGGCGATGCCTTGCTTTTTATCGTACTGCTCAAGTAAGTGGTTCAGCCCATGTTCGGATATGGTTTGGAACACAGCTTCAATTTGCTCGGCTCGTTTGTTTAGGAAGTCTGAGTGATACAAGTCCAGTGGCCGATGTTGGTAACGATTGATAAAAGCACCTTCGACATCAGAGAAAATGACATCCCAGAAAGCCAAACCGAACAAACCACACAGAAAACTGTTTTCAGAAAAGTAGACATCCCAGCCTTGGCTTTCAAAATGTTGTTTTACCGCAAGCTCGACTCGCGTTTGGCTGAGATCCAATTCTAGTTTTATCTGCGCGCAACTTGGCTTTGAAGGGCGAGGAACCTTGTGGCTCTGCTTCCGTAATAACCTCTGTTCAAGCTTAACCGCGACCTCAAGTTCTGACACATCCGATGGAGTAGCTTGCATTTCCGTGACAATGTCACACATTAAGTCTAATTCATCTTGCTTGTCATAGATGCGCGCAAGTCGCTCCCTGCTCGGAGGAAGTCCAGATTGCTTGAACCAAAAGGTAGCTTGGTCATTTTGGTTAAGCCTTTCTAGGTCACGTGCGAGGTCATTGATCAATCGCGATCGTTTTCTAGCAATGCTTCTGTGTTCTGATTCTGTAGGTATCGATTGTAAAAGCTGCTCAAGAAACTCACCGTCTTTGCGGTCTCCTTCTGAATACAAGCGTTGAATATCGCGTATCTGGAGCAATTGATTGAGTTGATCTCTGGAAGTGAAGAAGCGGCGCTGCTTGCTTAATGGATAGCTCTCAAAGGTGTTGAGTCCAAGGTCACTTAACACGAACTGGCTTAGGTCTTGGTAAGTATTGGCGAAGAAGAGAATCAGCAATACATCAATTACTTCGGATTCGACCACGTAAATACAGTCGAAGAGTAGAGTTTGGAACTGATCAAAAGCTTGTGGTTCAAGGAACGCTAACAGTTGGTCTTTTTTAGCAGTTTTGTTGTTCTTAAGAGATGGGAATACATTTAGCAGTTCAGGCTTGGTGAGTAGGTGCAATCCAAGTTCGATCTGAGTGATTTCCAAGTCATGTTTGTCAGTAGGGTGACTTAACGTAATGAAGCCAGAGGTGTTTAACTCTCGTAGTGCACTATTTAAATCAGGAATCTCAACATAGCTGAGTTTATCACTTCGAAACCAGCAGCCCTTGCGAGAAAGCAAACGAACCATTAAACACCGACTAGCAATTGAAAGACGTTTGTATTCAGATAACCAACGGAATTCTTCGTCACTCAAAAGATCGGGGTAGAGTGTTTGAGTGTGTTCAACCAGCCGATTGAAGTTGTCGAGATAGTAAGTAGGGGAGAGCTGAAGAGTGGTTTCGGTCGTCAATGGAGAAGTCGCTTGATACAAAAAGAGCCTAACCCTAAGGTTAAGCTCTTCAGTAACAAATTCAATCTTTTCTGATGATTAAGCTTGTGATGCTTTTAGTTCAGCAACTTTAGCTTCAGAGATTGGCTTAGTGATGATTGCTAGAACAATACACACCGCCATCATAACTGCAGAGATTGTGTAAGCTAGGCCGTAACCTTCGCCGTTTGCCATAGAGAAACCAACAACTGCTGCACCGATAGCGCCGCCGATACCCCATGCCGTGTAAAGCACGCCGTAGTTAGTACCGTAGTTTTTCAGGCCGTAGAATTCAGCTGTAAGTGTTGGGAATACTGCTAGAAGCGTACCGTAACCAACAGCTGCGATAGCCGTACCAATGATTAGCGTGAATTCAGAGTTGAACGTAGCGAATAGAGCCATGTTCGCGCCTTGAAGGATGAACGCTAGAAGTAGAGTGCGTACGCCACCGATTTTATCTGCAAGCATACCCGCAGCAACACGGCCGCCTGAGTTGAATACTGCAAGGATAGACGCTAGGTAAACTGCGTTTGGCAGGTTAGCTTGAACGCTAGCAATCGTAGTGATGTTACCGATGATCATTAGGCCAACAGATGCAGCGAACGCGTACATGATCCATAGAGAGTAGAACTGAGGAGTTTTCAGCATTACTTTCCAAGTTAGGTCTTCAGTCTTCTTAACCGCTTTAGGAGCTTGGCCTGCTTTTACTTTAGGCTCAGCTGGCGTGTAATCCGCTGGTGGGTTGTTGATTGTTGCTGCTAGAGGTACTGCGATTGCAAGTACACCAACACCAAGAATCATAAAGCTAGTTTGGATACCCATGCTGTCGATTAGCGCAGAAGTTACTGGTGCTAGGTAGATAGCTGCAAGACCGAAGCCTGCTGCGATAAGACCGTTAACCATACCTTTCTTAGAAGAATGGAACCATTTCATTGCTGATGGAGAAAGACATGCGTAACCGAAGCCGATACCTGCACCTGTCATAACACCGAACGTGATGTTCAGCATCATAGGTGTTGTAGCGAAACCAGAAGCAATCATGCCTAGGCCTGTAAGCGCTGTACCTAGGATAAGGATCTTACGTGGACCCATACGGTCTTGTAGGATGCCCGCAACAAGAAGACAAACAGAGAATGTGATAGTTGCAATAGCGTAAGGAGAAGATGCTTCAGCAGCACTCCAACCAGCTTCAGTTACTAGCGCTTTGTTAAATACACTCCAAGCATACAGGATGCCAAGACAAAGGTTGATACAGAAGCCTGCTAGCAGGATACGTGTTGCTTTATCAATCTTGCTCATTTTTATTCTCAGTTTTGTCATCGGTTAGTGGAGAGCCACTTAACTAAAGACGGGTTATTGTGATTGTTTCTTCAAAATTAGTTTGCGTTTATCAACAGATGGCGCAAAAGAGCGCGGATTATAACCAATAAAAATGTGATTGGAATCTCTTTTTCCATTTTTGGTAAATTAAATTTAGTTTGTTAATGGGTTGTTTTTCATTGGTTTTCAAAATGTTTTTAACACCTTTCTATTTTGTTCATTTTCGCCCTGCCACCCAATTATTCCTGGGATTTCGAGGTGATCACTTTTTAGTAGACTCGTATTCCGTGCGGATATCACAGAGTTGCAAATAATTTTAATTAATTTCTAAGGTTAAATTTGTGTAACAAAATAAATCGAATTAGTGCTTTTTTCATATGAGACAAGGAGTAACGGAGTTCTATTAGAAATGGGATGTTAACCAATTGTTAATGGTGGTTTTTGTGGGTGCTTTTGCTTACATTTTGTTCGATATGAGGGGTTGTGTTGTTGGGAAAAAGTGGGAAAATAGTACGCAAACTGAGATTCCAAAAATGAAAGGATGCGTTTCTAGTCTATTACGAGGCGAGTATTATGAAACTATTTTTAATTCTATTGATGTCGATTACTGGTGGTGTAGCAGCTGCTGATCATATTCATTCTTTCTTGTTCGGCTTCTACGTTGCGGCATTGGCTGTAGGCAGTTGTTACTGGCTTGCATTCCGCAGCACGCGTTTCCCACAGTTGGCATTAGTGCTATTGATGTGTGGCTTTTTTGCGAAGATTGCAGTGACGGTTATCGGTGTTTCTTGGGGTATCTCGAACGATATCATTCAATCGCCGTTCATTTTCTCATTGTCATACCTGTTCTTCTTAGTGGTTGTGTCTTATGTTTGGTTTGCATACCGCGATAAACTGACGATGAAAAAGCGCGCTAAACAGGTAGAAGAGTCTCGCAAACAAGCGGCAGCATAATTCGATTTGATTCTTAAAAAGCCTTCTTCGGAAGGCTTTTTTGATCCAGAGATAGTCTATATGGCTGCAGATAAAAGAAACCCCAGTATGGTGACATACTGGGGTTTCTTGTTTATTAATCCTTGATGAAGAACGTTTACTTCTTCATCATCTTAGCGAGATCGGCGAACGGGTTGTGTGTTGCTGACTGATGATCATCTAAACTCGCTTTTGCATCCACACCATAACGCTCATGATCAGTGTATTTTGAATGCTCATGATCGTGACAGTATAGGCACAGTAGCTCCCAGTTACTGCCATCTTCAGGGTTGTTTGTATGGTCGTGATCCACGTGGTGAACGGTAAGCTCTCGGAGGTTTGAGTAAACAAATTCACGCGCACATTTACCACAAACCCAAGGGTACAGTTTTAGTGCTTTTTCGCGGTAGCCTTTCTCTTGGCGAGCATACGCTGCACTCGAACCTGTGAAATCAGAAGACATTGCCAAATCCTTATCAATTGTAATATCCCGATTTTATCACAGCTTTCTTGAAGCTGTTGGTATGTCGTTCGTAAAATCATGGCTAAATGATGCGTTGGATTTATCGATATTAGATTGAAGTTTGAATACAGACTTACCTTCTACACACTAACGCTTAAGCGGGTTATGTCTTTCTGGAATAAGCCATGCTTAACAGTTTGAAAATAAATCGTATTCAGGGGTTTTAACCACAGGCATGTGACCTAATATCAGTTTGTGAGACCCTATATTAATAAGGAAATATCATGTCTGAACAATACACTCCGCCAAAAGTTTGGGTTAACGATACTGCTGGTGGTAACAAGTGGGCAAACATCAATAGTCCTGAATCTGGAGCTCGCTTTGATAAAGAGCTTCCTGTTGGTGACCATGCTTTTCAATTGTATTCTCTCGGCACACCTAACGGTCAAAAAGTCACTATCTTACTGGAAGAGTTGTTAGCGGCGGGTGTTGAAGAAGCTGAATATGATGCGTACTTGATCAACATCGGTGAGGCTGATCAGTTCTCATCCGGCTTTGTTGGAGTGAATCCAAATTCTAAAATACCAGCGCTTGTCGACAAGTCTGGTGATGAAGACGTTAATGTTTTCGAATCGGCATCTATCTTGATGCATTTAGCTGAAAAATTTGGTCACTTTTTACCAAAAGAAGGGGCAGCAAGAACACAAACTATTAACTGGTTGTTCTGGGCACAAGGTTCAGCCCCATTCCTAGGTGGAGGCTTTGGCCATTTCTATGCTTACGCTGATGAAAAGCAAGAGTACCCAATTAACCGCTTTGCGATGGAAGCTAAGCGTCAGCTAGACGTGTTAGATAAACAACTCGCTAATAACACATTTGTGGCAGGTGAAGAGCTAAGCATCGCTGATATCGCGATTTGGCCATGGTATGGCAACCTTGTGCTTGGCAAAATCTACGATGCTGCTGAGTTCCTACAGGTTGAGTCTTACACCAACGTTGTGCGCTGGGCGAAGCAACTAGAAGCGCGTGAAGGCTTCCAACGAGGTCGAGTGGTTAACCGTTCATTTGGCGAAGAGTGGGAGCAAGTACCAGAGCGCCATTCTGCGGAAGACATTGACCGAGTTTTAAAGCTACGCCCTTAGTGATTTTAAAACGATAGTCGACACCAGTATCTCTAGAGTTTGTTTTAGCGGCCAACGTTAACTCAAACTCTAGTTTTTTGTTCCATCGAATCATTCCTTCCTTATATCAGTCTTTCGATAAATACCGTTACTATTCGCTTTCACTTGTCAATTGCTGTTTTTGTTTATGTGGTTGAATATTAATGGCTTTTACCCGATTTAATGCCCTGTTATTAGAGTTGTTTCATACTTTGTTACATTTCAACGATTAACTATTTATTGTAATGTTATAACATAACAATAAATTAATTGGTGATGTATCTTAGAAAGGAAAAAGTTGTGAATAAAAAATTGGTTTCTCTAGCGGTTGGTAGCATTCTCGTTTCCCCTGTTTTTGCCGACACGTTATCAAACCCTCAAATTGGCGTTGTTCTTGATGGTTATTATCAAGATGGTCAACGTAATAACTCGGAGCGTGATGAAGGGTTTGGCCTTGGTCATACCGAATTAAACATGTCGGCCAATATCGACGATAAGTTCTATGGCTCTTTAACGACCGTCATTGAAAGTCATGATGATGAAACGGAGTTGTTGCTTGAAGAAGCGTTCATTGAAACCTTAACAATGCCTTACGGCTTGAGTATCCGAGGTGGTCGTTTCCTATCAGATTTTGGTTACCTGAATAACCAACATATGCATACTGATAGTTTTGTTGAGCGTCCTGCGGCTTACCGCACATTCTTAGGCTCTCATTATTACGATGATGGTGTTCGTGCGAACATCGTTCTTCCTACAGATCTGTATGTGAAGTTTGGTGTTGAAGCGCTAAGTGGTAGCAAGATGTCTTCTGTTGATGATGGCTCTGACGTTGGTGTTTACACTACAACTCTTAAGCTGGGTGACGACTTTTCAGAGTCATCAAGCTGGCAGTTTGGTCTGAGCTACTTACGAAATGAAAACGGTAAAGTTCGTGAGTTTGGAGACCATGATCACGGGCATGACCATGACCACGATCATAGCCACGGCGCAGCTGTAACGGGCTCAAACTTATACGGTGCTGATTTTGTATGGAAGTGGGCTCCAAACGGTAACTACAAATACCAAAACTTCACGCTTGCAGCTGAGTACATGCTGTTGGATGGCATCGTTGATGACAAATACAAAAATGATGCGGAATCACCAGATACGCTAGCAGGCTATTATGTATCGGGTGTTTACCGATTCAGCCCAAGCTGGTCTGCTGGCCTGCGCTATGGTGAAGCGGAAAGCTATGATGGACACGCACATGGTGACCACATGCACTTTACTGCAATGAACGACAAAGAAGCGGATGCAATGATCGCTTGGGACTCATCTCATTTTGGTACAGTTAGAGCGCAATACTCTCGTGTTGAAAACCAAAGTAAAGAGACAGATAACGTATTTACCCTTCAGTATGTGATGACCTTTGGGGCGCACGGTGCTCATGCATTCTAGGAAATCTCTACTTACAATGGCAGCAGGTGTTGCCATTGTATCCTCATCTATAATTGTATCTTCGTCTGCAATGGCGTTGAATATTTTCGTTTGTGAGCCTGAATGGCAAGCACTTGTTCACAGTCACGCTCCTGATGCCAACATCTACTCGGCGACTACGGCTAAACAAGACCCGCACTATGTACAAGCAAGACCGTCACTTATTGCCAAAATGCGCCAAGCTGATATGGCAATGTGTTCTGGCTCTGAATTAGAAGTAGGCTGGTTGCCAATGCTGCAAGTACGCAGTGGTAACCCTGCGGTTCAAGATAGCTCGGCAACCATGTTATACGCGAGCGATATGGTTGGTATGCTTGATACCCATGACCATGTCGATCGAAGCATGGGAGACATCCACGCTCATGGAAATCCACATGTTCAGTTTGCTGCTGAGTATATGATTCCTATCTCCAGAGAAGTCACCAAACGTTTACAACTGGTTGATTCTGACAATGCACATATCTACATGCGAAATGGCATGAAGTTTCGTGCCAACTGGCGTAATAAATTGGCAGAGTGGGAAACCAAAGCTGAGCCGTTACAAGGTAAAAAAATAGTCGGTTATCATGCCACGTATCGCTACCTCTTTGACTGGCTAGATATGGCGCAAATTGCTGATTTAGAACCAAAGCCTGGGATATCACCGACTACGTCGCATTTGCAGTCATTGACCAAGTTGGATCCTGCTTCGTTTGATGCGATTGTGTATTCATCACATCAAGATAAGCGTCCTGCCAATTGGCTCAATCAACAAACCGGTAAACCTATGGTTCAGTTACCACTTTCAGTTTCAGAAGGACAGAGCTTAGACGAGATGTACGATCAAGTGATTGATGATCTGTTGGATACATTGGTCGATTCAGAAACACCTAAGAGCTCGTGATGTGGATGGAATATAGCTGGCTGGCACCTGCCGTATTGTGTGGTTTGATTGCATTAGTCGGTAACATCGTGCTTGGAGAGCAAGTCCTCAAACGCCAGATCATCTTTATTGATCTCGCTGTCGCGCAAGTGGCTGCCCTTGGCGCTGCTTTGAGTCAATATTGGCTGAGCCGATATGCACTGTTTAGCGGCTCTTGGTTTGCAGAGATGATTGGCCCGTGGGTCATGTCATTGTTGCTATGCGGATTAATTGCGTTAATGGAAAAGCGTTACAAACAACACTTAGAACCAATGATAGGAAGTTTGTTTGTGGTATCGGCTTCATTAGCGATTCTATTGGTCAGCAAAGATCCTCATGGTGCCGATTTTATTCAAGGCATTCTCAACGGGCAGCTGTTGTGGTCTACCTGGGATGACGTTTGGCCATTGGCAATAATCACGGCCGCGATGTTGGTGTTAATTAGCGTAAAGCCTGAATTTATGCAGGGTAGTGGCTTTTATCTTATCTTTGCTATTTTGATGCCGATCACCGTAAAGCTGACTGGGATATATTTGGAGTTTGCGTTACTGGTGATTCCTGCGTTATGTGCAGCTGCGTATAAAGGCGTTCGCTTCTTTATTGCGAGTATTGGGATTGGCACTGTCGGTATTTTATCGGGCTTAGCGGTGTCGGCTTATTATGACTTACCGAGTGGCGCCAGCATTGTGATCACGCTGTTTTTGGTGGGGGTGATGTTTAATATTGTGATGCAGTTGCGCCGATACTAACGTGATACTAAATTGGCTAAGAGCTATTGAGTAGAAACGCCATATCTCAATCGAGATATGGCGTTTTTCCGTTTTAAGGTAGGGAGAGGTTTTGCAATTGGAATGAGAGTCTCAATTATCATTTTGTTTATCTTATTCAATCGCTTATGAGAAATGGTCTTTGTGGTTAAGACAAAAAACAATAGTCATCGAGATGGAGTAAATCTATAAGATAACGGTCCACTTAAAATTACGACCAACTTCGCTCAATGAAAAAAAACTTAATTGCGCTGGCTATCATATCCGCGGCTCTTTCCGGGTGTAATCACGATTCACTAAGCTATAGTGACGGCCCTGATACGGTTCCTCCAACAGACATTATTCCACCAACGGATATTCTTCCGCCGACAGATATTGTTCCACCAACGGATATTCTTCCGCCGACTGACATTATTCCACCAACAGATATTATCCCCCCAACAACTTACATAGGTTCACTGTTGTCGAGTGGGGCGTTTGTGTCTGGAGATGTATACTGTGACGGCGTTCATCTTGAAAACGGAACGTTCAGTGTTAAACAAGGCGTGAGTTTTAGTTGTACCTTGGGTCACCTTACTTTAGGTGATTTCACGGCTCCTTTCCCTGAAGTTACAGAAAGCACGATTTCAAATGATGCGCTTCATGCGGCATTTGAGTTGACAGAATTACATGGAGACAACGTTACTAAGGTACTCGAATCAATTGATGTTTGTGAGACTGAAAGTGCTATCTGTTTAAAAGAACTGGATGCTTTTGATATTGAAGATGTGTTCTCGCAACTTGATGATCAAGATGCTGTTGATGCGTACTTTTCATCGAAAGAAGAAGAGTCTACAGATGAAGTAGGTAAGGCTCCTAGTTCACACGTAGACACAACAGTTGTTCCTGCGGTTGACCCTAATGCGGACAATAACCTTAACGCTGGTTTTGTTTCTGCAGACGCAGAGTCTACCTATGCTTATAAGCCAAGTGTTGAAGGTAAGGTGTTAACTCGCAGTAAGCTTACAGACGCTAATGGTAAAGCGATTTCTGGGATCAGTTTCTTTTCGGTTAACGCGACGGGCGTGACGGATGAAGAGGGAATCTTTGAGTACCTGTGGGGCGACAGAATCGTTTTTGGTATTGATACGTTTGAGTTTGGCTCCATTACGGGTAATCAGATTGCTTATAAATTGTCTGATGTGACCAATAATGTGGTTGAGAAAGCGAATATCCAGTCATTACTAGAGCGCTACGCGCTTGATCATGTAAGTCATTATGAGATATCTGAAGAAGTCCAAGATACCTTTTCAAAGTACCCTAACGTTATAAATGAACTGA
The DNA here is from genome assembly GCF_041504345.1 of Vibrio sp. BS-M-Sm-2. NCBI lineage: Bacteria > Pseudomonadati > Pseudomonadota > Gammaproteobacteria > Vibrionales > Vibrionaceae > Vibrio > Vibrio sp. BS-M-Sm-2. The sequence goes on along the minus strand of NZ_CP167895.1, from coordinate 1,738,295 downwards.
TCAACCTAACTCTGCCAAATGGGGGATTAATAGAGGGTACAGACTTTGAACTTCCTAATGAGTTTGTTGGTCAGTTTAGCCAAGGGTTAACGGCAGTAATCGATGAGCAGCTGCGCCAAACGCCTCAGTTTATGGATTATGTTCGTCAACCTGCCGTTTTATCTATGGATTCTGGTCAGTATGTTACGGAGTCTTTGCAGCAAATCTTCCACAACGTCACCACATTCCATGTTTTCAATGACAATGGTAGTTTTTACGGTGCGACGGGGTATACCCGTGGTATGCGAGCTCTGAACATATCGAACAGAGCATTCCCTGTGATGATGCCAAGAACTGATAAAAACCGTCAGCTTTATTTTGGTGAGAAGCAGGCTTGGACTCGTGAAGGCAAACCTTACATCGCACAACACCTAAGTATCTCGATGCCTCCGATTCCTTTAGTCTCTGAAGACAACGCGACTTATGGTTTTCCATTCGTTACAGCAGGCGAGATAGGCAAAGGTAAAGTCGTGTTCATGGGTAATGGCTTATATCCAAGTATTCTGTCATGCCCTGAAAATTATTGGGCCAATCGAACATTGCATATCGATAGCAACAAACAACAGTGCACTGTTTCGACGTTCGAAAACCTACTGCATGATGACCAAGGCAGCATGAGCTTGTTTTTCTCGAACTTGTTTGAGTGGTTCAATAATGGTCTGCCTATTGCTGGGATGAATGCAGTCACCAATATTGACCAAGCTTATTCGGCTTATCACCACTCCACAATGGGTAAGCAGTACACGTTTTTTGTTAGTCCTCAGTATGGTTTTGCATCAGTAGAAAAGCGTGGTTCAGGTGACTTTGATGGTTTGGATATGAGCACTACGCCGATTTTGATCCTTCAGGCATATCCCCCTAAGTTGGTTCAAGATGGTATGACTAACCAGTTTGTTGCTGACTTGGATAACCCGAACTTAAGCCAAGACGATATTACCGCTCTTATCAACTATGTTAATAACGGTGGCAATATCTTGTTTATGGATGCGATTCAAACGACAAACCCTGAACCTATTGGACGCTTGGCGGATGCCGCTGGTGTTTCACTAGGTGGTGAAAACGTTACGCCGACAAACCAAGCTTTCTGCGGTAGCTCTTATTATTGCCAAGCGCCGTATCCAAATCTTCACGTGAAGAGCGAAAAGGAAATGGTGGTTCTTGAGCGTTTTCAAGATAACCAAGGAGAGCCTCCATTCACGGTAAATCAAGATGGTACGGTTGAGTGGATCAAAGATGAATCCAAAATCAAGTTTGAAATCCCGACTTATGAGGTTACTAAGTTAGACGCTGAAGGGAAACCAGTGCTTGATGAGTCTGGCGTACCAGTCATGGAGACAAAATCCGCACGTATCTTTGTTGAATCGGCAGAAGAGCGTGAAGCGGCAATCAAAGAACTGCAGTCGGCATTCGTTAGCACTGAGCTTTGTAAGAACGAGTATGAATATGAATTTAACTGTATAGAGACTCGTTCTGGAGACGGCATCACTGTTCGTGGTGCTTATCATAGAGCCGATTTCGACCGCTATGAAGTGAGTAAAACCGTTGTCGACAGTATGGTGAAAGCAGCAAACTTGGGTTCTAACTTTACAGCGCTTTACGAGCACGAGATTTACTATCGCACGAAGGGCACTAAAGGTAAGCGTCTGTCTAACAGCGAATTGAATCAAGCGTTTGATAACCTGTCTGTTTGGATGTGGAATGACAACGCATACCGTTTTGAAACAGACATACAAGATGAGTTGGGGTTCAAGCAGGCTGTTCAGTTCCTAAACTGTTATACCGAAGACTTACATCAAACAGACACAAATGATGCACAGTGTCCTGTTGACCTAAAAGCGTCGTTAGTCGCTAATGGAATGATTCATGGCGAAGGTGAGTTATCGGGACAGTTGAATCCGAGCTATCCATTAAATTACATGGAGAAACCTCTGACTCGCATTATGTTGGGGCGCTCTTTTTGGGATCATGAAATCGTTGTTGATACCACAATGTATCCCGGTCGAACTTCAGGAGCATCTTCGTCAAGTTCGGTTCTTATCCAAACAGATGGCAAGGGCGTCACGTATTCGGCTGGGAACAATCAATCGACAGGTTTATGGGCTCCTCAGCTTCAAGATGTAACTATTAGTGATGGTGTAGCTGCAACGATCACTGTGATGATGGCGGATGACCTTACAGGTAAGCCGAATCATGAAACCAGTTTGAAGCGCCCTCCGCGTATGCAAATTAACTATGCGTACGACGGTTCAAACTTAACCTTCAAGGTTCCATATGGCGGCCTTATTTACATTCAACCGAAAGTAAAAGAGTTTGGTGAAGTCTCGTTTAGCATTGATGGCGCGTTAAAAGCGGCTTGGTGGAAAGAGGGTGAGTGGATTAACCCAGTTCAATCGGCAGAGGGGCCTATTGCGGAAGTCGATACGGGTTCATTTATTTATACGACACCAATCAGGAATCTAGAATCCGCTGATTTGAACCAATTCGCAACAGATATGAATCGATTCGCTGAAGCTGCAAGTAACTTCTACGGACGTGATGAGATACAAAACGATGGTTTACACCGTAGGTTCACTTATCCAGAACTGAAGGCGTTCCGCCATCGTTTTGTGAATGACGTGCAGATTTCGATTGGTGCGGCTCATTCTGGCTACCCAGTGATGAACTCAAGCTTTAATGCAAATCGAACACACATTCCAACCAACCCTGTGAACGACTGGCTGTTGTGGCATGAAGTTGGTCATAACTTAGCATCAGCTCCTTTCTTAGCGACTGGTAGTACGGAAGTCACCAATAACCTTCTTGCGTTGTATATGCAGGAATTAGAGGGTCGCAATTCAAACCCTGAAATGGATCGCATTAAATCGGATATTAAGAAAGCACCTAAATGGTTGGAGCTTAATAATGAACATGCGTGGTCACATGGTGATGCAGGTTTACGATTAGTTATGTTTGGTCAGCTAAAAATCTGGGCGAAATCGAACTTTGCAATTGATGATTGGTATACACGCGGCGCAAGCCAATCTGATGTGTATGGTGAAGATGAAGGCTGGAATATGTTCAAGCTTATGCATCGTAAAGCGCGAGACGATAGAGAAGGTGACTCTAATACGAACTATTGTAGCGCTAGCGAGACTGGGCTTTCTGGTGGAGACCTAATGATGGTGTGCGCTTCTTATGTTTCGAGCTATGACTTAAGTGATTTCTTTGTTGCTTGGAACGTGGGCGAAACCTCAATGACTAATGCTGATGGCTCTAAGTCTTATAGTGGCGGAATTAGCTCTAAAGGTCTTAGTGCGGTTGAACAGTTAAAACTAGAGAAACCAAAGAACAGCCCTTTGAATGTTGATTCAATTTACTAACGCTAATTCTTGCTAAGGCATTTTATAGCCTAAATACAAACGCCACACTTAAATTACGTGTGGCGTTTTTGTCGCAATGTCCTAGAAATTATCAGCTAGATCAGTCTTCTATATGATGTTTAATACTTCGGCTGCCATTGGTTGGCTGTCCTTGTTAGAGAAAGCAGGTTAAACTGTTCGCATCATAATTCTAAAGGATGGTGCCATGTACCACGGTCATATCTATTTCCCTTTGCGATTTGCAGAGCAGGCAGAAACACTGCGTCAGAAAATCCTCTCAGAACGTAAAGATGTGTTAGAGACTTTCCCATTAATCCAGCGTTTGGTTGGCCCACATAAGATGCCGATGTTTGAAATTCACTTTGCTAACAAAGAGTCGGGTATTGTTGAGTGGCTTGAGCAAGAACGCGGCGATATGTCGGTGCTTATTCACCCGGTAACTGGCGGTGAAGAAACTTTGGATCACACAGTACGTGCGATTTGGCTTGGTCGTGAACTGGGTGTCTTTGAAGAAACGCTGAGTAGTTAATCAAATATACCAATATTGTACTTAACTCATTCCGACCGGAAAATGCACGAATAATAAAAAGGCTCCTCATATGAGGAGCCTTTATTCTGTTTCAAGGAACAGTTTATCAAGAGTCTCTGTTTGTCATCTAAACAGAGTAGGGGGATTAAGCCTCTGCCGTTACTTTAGAGCCGCTCATCTTTTTAAGTGCTGCGTAACCAAAGCCTGTTACTGCTGTACCTGCTGCAATCGCCACTAGGTACATAAGCACTGGAGAGATAGCGCCAGGAATCAGTAGTACGAACAAGCCGCCGTGTGGAGCCATCAGCTGTGCACCAAACATCATTGATAGAGCACCCGTTAGTGCACCACCTGCCATACAAGCTGGGATAACACGCATTGGGTCTTTCGCTGCGAATGGAATCGCACCTTCAGAGATGAAACATAGGCCAAGAACGAATGATGCTTTACCTGCTTCACGCTCGCTTGCTTCAAACTTGTCTTTCACTAGGAAAGTCGCAAGGCCCATACCTAGAGCAGGAACCATACCTGCTGCCATGATAGCCGCCATTGGTGCGTAAGTTTGCGAAGCCAGCAGACCAACACCAAATGTGTAAGCCGCTTTGTTTACCGGACCACCAAGGTCGAAACACATCATTGCGCCTAGAATCACACCTAGAAGAATCGCATTAGACGTACCCATGTTGTTTAGGAAGTCTGTCATTGCGCTCATCACGCCAGATACAGGACCACCAACGATGTACACCATCACAAGGCCAGTGAACAAACTCGCGATAAACGGAATGATCAGGATAGGCTTGAGGGCTTCCATAGATTGTGGAAGCTGAACTTTGTCGGCAATGAGTTTTGCAGAGTAACCCGCAATGAAACCAGCCGCGATACCACCTAGGAAGCCAGCGCCCGTTGAGCTAGCCAGCATACCGCCAATTAGACCTGGAGCAAGACCCGGACGGTCAGCAATCGAGAATGCAATGAAACCAGCAAGAACAGGAATCATCAGTGCGAATGCAGAACCACCACCGATAGTCATCAGTGCTGCTGCCAGTGTGCCTTCTTCTTTAAACGCTTCGATACCGAATACGAAAGAAAGAGCGATGATCAAACCACCCGCAACAACCACTGGAAGCATGTGAGATACACCTGTCATTAGGTGCTTGTACACGCCTTTCTTCTCGTCAGCAGGTGCTGAATTTGAAGAAGCAGTGTGTTGGTATGGTTTAGCTTCTGCGAATGCTTTTTCCATCTCTTGCTTTGTTTTCTTAAGCGCAGGACCCGTTGTCGTTTTGTACAGCGCTTTGCCGTTAAAACGATCAAGAGGTACGTCGATGTCAGCTGCGATGATAACAAGGTCAGCGTCTGCGATTTCTTGGTCTGTCAGTTGGTTTTTCGCACCTACAGAGCCGCGAGTTTCCACTTTAATTTGGTGACCTAGGCGTTTGCCTTCTGCTTCAAGCGCTTCAGCTGCCATAAAGGTATGTGCAACGCCAGTTGGGCAAGCCGTAATCGCTACGATCTTTTTGCTGCCTGTAGCAGGTGACGTACCCGTCACTTTAACAGTGCTTTCAACTTGAGAAGCTTCTAATACCGTTGCCTCTGCTGCCGCTTTCTCTAGAAATGCTTTTGCATCTGCAGTGCACTCAGAGATAGCTGCTTGGTAAACTTTTTTGCCCACGAAACGTGTTTTATCCACGTTTGTGTTAGCTGCAATAACCACAACATCGCTGCTGTCGATAGCGTCTTGTGATACTGGAGATTCAGGTAACACGCTTGATTGACATTCAATAGCGGCGTTCCAACCCAGTGCTTTTGTTGCTTGCTCTAACAAGCCTGCTGCGATGATGCTGTTTGCTACGCCACTAGGGCAAGCTGTGATAATGGTAATATTCATAATAAACCTTTTGTCCTATTTGCTTGTGTCTAACTGGCTAGTTGGAGCACTAAGCGACTGTAATTGGATATTTTGTAGTACTGAATCCAGCTCTTGTTGGCTGGTGATGCCCACGCCTACCTGTGAAACTGCTAGAGCAGATAGGGCAGTGGCGAATTTAATAAGTTCTGGTTTTGGCATCTGTTGCATGTGACCCCAACATAGGCCAGCAACTAAGGTGTCACCTGCGCCTACCGTGCTCACCACTTGCATACGCGGCGGTTGAGCATGTAACCATTCACCTTGGTTTAGCCACATCACGCCTTCTGCGCCAAGTGATACCACGATGTTATCGATGCCTTTTTCACTTAGGGCTTGGCCTGCGTGTTGGCATTGGTCACGTGTTGTCAGTTCTGCGTTGAATAGTTGAGATAGCTCTTCATCGTTTGGCTTAATTAACCAAGGTTGTGCATTGATACCGGCTTTAAGTGCGTCACGGCTACTGTCGAACAGCACCTTTTTACCTAGGTCACGCAAGCGTTGTACCCAAGAAGCGCAAAGCTCTGGCGATACGCCTTGTGGCAAGCTGCCTGCAATCACGAAGTAATCGTGCGTTTCAGCCAGTTCTAACAAGGTTTCTTCAAACGCTTTAATCGCGTCAGCATCAACAGGAACACCTGGGAAGTTGATGTCGCTTACTTGGCCTGAATTCTCTACCAATTTCACGTTGATACGAGTCGCGCCATCAACTCGGATGAAGCGGTCAGTTGCGCCCATCTGTTCGAACAGTTGGCAGAAGGCTTCTTCGTTATTGCGACCAAGGAAACCTGTTACGGTCACTTTAGCGCCAAGCTCTGACAGTACTTTTGCTACGTTTACGCCTTTGCCTGCCGCATGTAGAGAGCCTTTGTTTACTAGGCTCACTGAACCCACGTTAAGTGCGTCGATAGCGCCAGTCAGGTCTAGGGCAGGGTTTAGCGTAACGGTAACGGCTTTGATTTGTTTATCAGACATATCGATTCCTTAACCTTCGCCAAGGCCTGAAGCGATAGCTTTGCCAATCGATTCAAGTGCTTGTGCTGCATCTTCACCTTCAGCAACAAACTGAAGCTGGTGGCCGTGTTTAACGCCAAGTGCGATCACTTTCATCAAGCTCTTCGCGTTCACTTCTTTTCCGTCACCATCTAGGTTTGAAACGCGGATAGTTGATTCGAATTTCTTCGCTTCTGCTACCAGCATTGCACCCGGGCGAGCGTGTAGGCCGTGTGCGTTTTTGATTTTGAATACTGCGCAGTTGTCATCGTCTTGAGACGCTGTAGAAACCGCTTCACCTTTTAGAAGGCCAATCACTTGTGCAACGTCAGCAGTTAACAGTTGTTGCTGTTTACCTTCGAAAACCATCTTGCTTAGGTTTGCCAGAATAGATTGGTGCGCGCTGTTGCAAGCTGCGAATGCGACCAATGCTTTCACTGGTGTGCCTTCATACTCACAATGGTTTGCTGTTGAAACAAACGATACGCCAGTGCGAGTTACGCCTTTATCGCTGCCCAACAACCACAGGCCTTGGCCTAGGTGAGTTGGTGTTTTTGTTACTAGGTCGGCAACGAATGCGTTGTCTGTGCAACCTGTATTCTTAAGAAGGCCGCCTGCAACTGCCGACATTTGAACCATGTCGCTTGCAGGGAACAGTAGCTGAACCAAAGAAGCATCTAGGTCTGCTTCTAGCTGAACTTCGCCGTTAAGTAGGGCGATGATTTCGTCTTCTGATTTCGCTTGCTTTAATTTCTCTTCAACACCGTCAGCCGCTAGCACTTTCGTTAGCTGCTTAAGAATGCCTAAGTGCTCGTCAGATTTAGCTGCAATACCAATTGCTACGTAAACACGGTTGCCGTCTGCCCAATCAATACCTTCAGGGAAGTGGTGTACCGCTACGCCTGTCTTTTTTACTAGGTTGCGAGTGTCAGTCGTTCCGTGAGGAATCGCGATGCCGTTACCTAGGAACGTAGAGTTCTGGTTTTCACGGTTCAGCATTCCTTCAACGTAGCCAGAGTCAACTAAGCCTTTCGCGGTAAGGTCGCCAGCAATGTGTTGGATTGCTTTGAATTTGTCATCGGCCTTTTGACCAAGAGTGATGTCAGATTTTGATAATTTAAGCATGGTGCCTCTTTAGCGTATCGCTTGAGAATTTGTGTATCGCTACGATTCAGTCTAGAGCAAGATTCATGGAGCTTAACTCTTTGCCTTATGCTTGCTGAATCGGTTCAGCATTCAGTGTAAAAAAATTCAGCAAAGCCGATTTTGGTTTTCAAAATAGTTTTGCTGCGTGTCGTAATTTCAGTTTCGTTAATAACGAGAAGTTGAATCACAACAAATGACGCTCAATCCATTCAAAAGGATGATTGAAGTCACTTTTCAGATTTTGCTGAATCCTTTCAGCTTTTATACTGAATCGATTCAGCATATAATTCAACTAATCCGAGGATCAGATCATTGGTTATATGATCCTACGCACAAAATACAGGTCACCCATATGACACTTGATGAAATTGCTAAATTGGCTGGAGTATCGAAAACCACGGCCAGTTATGTCATCAACGGCAAGGCGCAGAAATACAGAATCAGTGAAAAGACTCAGCAGAAAGTCATGGCGGTTGTGGAAGAGTATAACTACCGACCAGACCATGCTGCTTCGTCGCTGCGTGCTGGTAATAGTCGTTCATTTGGTTTGATTATTCCTGATCTCGAAAACAGCAGTTACGCGCGTTTAGCAAAATTGATAGAGCAGAACTCACGTAAAGTGGGCTATCAAATCCTGATTGGGTGTTCTGATGATGATGCTGAAACCGAACGAAAGGTCGCTGAAGCTTTGGTGAGCCGTCGTATCGATGCCTTGCTGGTGGCTAGCTCAATGCCAGACGCCAATGAGTTTTACTTGAAGCTGCAAAACTCAGGTACACCCGTAATCGCGATTGACCGTCCGTTAGATGATGAGCACTTTGCGTGTGTGATCAGTGAAGATTTCGAAGCCGCATTTGAACTGACTCACTCGATCCTTGATGACAGCATTCATAGTGTTGGTTTAATCGGCGCGTTACCTGATCTGAACATTTCACGCGAACGTCACTTAGGTTTTGAAGCAGCGAACAAAGCGCATACTCAACAAACAGGGCTAACAGAAAATAAGCCGATGGTTGTGGGTTATGGAGAACACTTTGATAGAGAATCAGGGCGAGAGGTTTTTGAAGACTGGATAGCTAAAGGCACAGTTCCTGATGCGATTGTGACTATGTCTTACACCTTGTTAGAAGGTGTGTTGGATGTGATGGTCGAAAAGCCAGAGCTGATCAATCAAGTAAAGCTGGCAACCTTTGGTGATAACCGTTTATTGGACTTCTTACCTTTTAAAGTCCATTCACTGCCACAGCAATTCGAAGTGATTGCAGATAGTGCTTTTGCCTTGGCGTTAAATGCTTCCGCTAAGCGTTATCAAGCTGGTATTGAGCTAGTGCCGAGAAGCTTAGTTAGACGAGGCTAACTCGAGCTTTACAGTTAGCTAGAAGCCTCGCGTTTAGCTCGAACTTGGATTTAACTCGTACTCAGTAATAAGCCCATTTCTACAATGGCAACAATGCCGAGCAACAAGGCCAACACTTTCCAAAACTGGATTGGGTTTCGGTTTATCAAAGGTTGCTTGGCTTTGCTTTTTACCAAGCTTTGGTTCGGTGTGTAAAGGTCAGCGACAAAATCCCCCAACACTTGATGACGTTCGCTTGGCGATTCCGCACAGGCTTTTTGTAACACCAAATCCACCCAGCTTGGTAAGTCCGCTCGTTTCTGGGTGATGGGTTGGTATTCCCATTGATGGTGACGAGATTGATTAAGCGATTGTGCGGTCATCTCAGAGTAGGGCAATGTACCCGTTAGCATCTCATAGCCGATCACTGCGATAGAGAACAAATCTGAACTAGTGGTCGCCGTATTGTGCTTGATGGTTTCTGGCGCAATATAATTGACCGCGCCTAATGGTGTATCGTCTTTGTCTGTGAGCTCTCCCTCTTCAAGGCCTCTCACTAACACTGCACCAAGGTCGATGATTTTTATCTCACCATCACGTTGAATCATGATGTTCTCGGGCTTTAAGTCTCGGTGCACCATGTCTGCGCGTTGTAATACTCGAATACCTTGCGTGATCTTTTCTAAGATTTCGCGCACTTCATTGAGTGACGGCTTTGGATTGTCGTACATCCATTGTCTTAGCGTGATGCCTTCAACCCATTCGCAGATTTGATATAAAAATTGCGAATGTTCTGGCGTCGGGTAAACCTTCATTACCTTCTTATTATTCAGCAAGATCCCCGCCCATTGTTCATTAAAGAAGGCTCGGAGTTGCGACGGGCTATCGTGATATTGAACGGAAGGGACTTTTAGCACGAACTCGGTTTGTGTGTCTTTCTGCATAACACGATACACATGGCTTCTTGAGCCTGCATACAACACCTCAAGTACCATAAAGTTGTCGATACTTTGCCCGAGTTTTAAAGCGGGTGGGATGGCACGTTTAGCCAGTTTTTCATGGAATTCAATGAGCGAAGGCTTAGGTAGGTGGTTAACTTGCACAATCAAGCAGCTTACGTTGTCTGAACTGTTGTAGCTTAAAGCGGTATTACAGATCGTTTGTGCAGCGTGTTCGAAATCAACGCCGGGTTTGTCGATATGTTCCTTGAATGTGTTGGGCGAGACAAACTCATGCACACCATCCGATGTGAGGATGAAGCAATCATTCTTCTTGATTGGCAAGGTTTGATAGTCAACGTTGAGCTGATTATCCATACCTAAAGCTCGCGTCAGGTAATGCTTCTGCCCCATGGTTTTACGAGTATGGTCTCGAGTAAGTTGGCGCAGTTCACCATCTCTTAATAGGTAAATTCGACTGTCACCCACATGGAATATATGCGCGGTGTTCGATTTCAATATCACGCTGCTAAAGGTGGAAACGAGCGCATTGTGGTTAACTTGTTGTGCGGGATGAATATTAGAAACAGAAGTGTTGAACAGCCAAGAGTTGAGCGAGGTTAGGACTTTTTGCGCTGAACGCTGAATGCTCCAGCTATTGGGCGTGGCGTAATAGTCGTCGATAAACTGCATCACGCTAGTGTGACTGGCTTTTTGGCCGTGCTCACTGCAACTTGCGCCGTCGGCTATACAAGCAACACTGCCTTTTAGCTCTTGCTCTGCACGAGTCTTAGGGTGCTTTACAATGATGGCGTCTTGGTTTTCATCACGTACGCCTTTATTGGAATAACCACCAAATTTAAGCATAAGCTGATTATTGGATTCAGGCGTGATGACTTGCCCTTGGCTGAATGAAATCGTCATAACTGGTCTGCTTCTTAACTGTCTTCTTCTTAACTGGCTGTTTTCTCATCTGCTTGAGAGCACATCTGAGGAAGAACAAAAGCTCTAGTGAACGTAGAGCTTCTGAACGAAGCACCAAAACGGTGATACCAACCTTGGTGCCTCTCCCGATTCAATGAGTGGTTAGCTCGATACGTTAATTAAGGTCACGCTACCGTCGTCGTTTACTTCGGCGATTTGACCGTTAGGCTCTTCCATGAACATCAGAGTAACGAAGCCTAGTACCGCTGTTCCTGCAATCACTAAGAAGAAGGTTTGGTAACTTACGAATGAAAGTACCGTTAGGTAAACCACCGCACCCACGTTACCGTAAGCGCCAGTCATACCTGCAATTTGACCTGTCATACGACGTTTAATTAGAGGTACTGTTGCAAACACCGCACCTTCCCCCGCTTGTACGAAGAAAGAACACGCCATCGCAGCCACAACTGCTAGCCATACTGGCCATGTACTGTCGACTTGACCCATTGCAAAGTAACCCACAGCAAGACCAATCGTAAGAATAAGCAGTGTTGGTTTACGACCGAATTTATCTGAAATCCAACCGCCACCCGGGCGAGACATCAGGTTCATAAACGCATAAGCCGATGCAACCATACCTGCCAGAACCGGCGTTAATTCAAAGGTTTCAGAGAAGAACAGTGGCAGCATAGAAACAACAGCCAGTTCAGAACCAAATGTCGCGAAATACAACACGTTCAACACAGCAACTTGCTTAAATTTGTACTGGTGAATCTCTGGCACTTCTTCTTTAAATACGTTCTTGTTTACTTTCCAAACCTGAGAAACTTCGTAAACATACAGGGCAGCAAGTACTGCATACACGCCGTAAACCGCTGTGTCCGAAAGCATGCCAATACCTGATGGAGACAGTTTCCAAGCCAGTAGAGCCAGTGCCGCATACATAGGGATCTTCATGAAGAGTAGAAAGAAAAAGTCACCCTTAGACGTCACTTCCATTGCTGTTACTTGAGCAGGTTTGAAGTAAGTAGAACCTTTTGGCGTGTCGGATACATTTTTGTAGAATACAACTGAGAACAGTAGGCTCATTACACCCGTGATACCAACCGCATAACGCCAGCCATCTTCGCCACCAAATACCAATGCCAGTGTAGGAAGTGTGAATGCTGCCGCAGCTGAACCAAAGTTACCCCAACCACCGTAGATACCTTCTGCAGTACCTAATTCATTGTGTGGGAACCACTCAGACACAAGACGAATACCGACCACGAAGCCTGCACCGATGAAGCCTAATAGGAAACGTGCAATCGCCGCTTGAATGAAAGAGTCTGCCATAGCAAACATAAAACAAGGGATTGAACAGACCGCGAGTAGCGAAGAGTAGACCAATCTAGGGCCGTATCTGTCAGTTAACATACCAATGGCGACACGCGCCGGAATGGTTAAGGCAACGTTGAGAATAAGGAGTGTTTTGATCTCTTCAGTAGAAAGACCAAGCGAGGTTTTTACCATTTGCAGTAGTGGAGCAAAGTTGAACCACACTACAAAGGTGATAAAAAAGGCCATCCAACTTAGGTGTAAGGTTTTCATCTTACCCGTAAATGAAAGCAGCGAAAATTTTGTGTTATCCATGGTTTAAATCCTTTAAATCTGGAAAATTACCCGGTTTTAGCTCGTGCGTTACTTCCGAAATTCGAACGCATTCATGTGGCTAAACCCTATGCCGAAATTGCTCACGCCTATAAAGCGTTTACATGATGATGTCGGCGTTTAGTTAACTGGCGATAGCAAGCGGTGCGAGAACCTGTACTTGCTCTCCTTGCTTGCGAACTTCAAATTTCACGAGCTTGAGATCGGGTTGTTCAAGGCACGCGCCAGTTTCTAAGTGGTAATGCTGCTTATATAAGGGCGAGGCTACGTAAGGCTCACCGCTTAATGAACCAATTATACCACGTGACATAACATTCGCCTTGCCGATAGGGTCGTAATTAGAGAGCCCATAAAGCGTGTCGCTGCGCTTGCAGTAAAAAATAGCCACTTGGTTATCGTCTACTTTGGCGCAAATTCCACCATTTGGGGTTAACTCCCGGGTGCTGCATACGGTTGTCCAATTTTCCATGACTTTCTCCTAGTCAAAACATAAAGCTAATAATCAATTTAATTAGGGTGATAGCCGACAGCAGTTTTCTTGGGCTGCGCCACTGTCGACTATCGATATTGGGTTTCGTTGTTACTGATTCACTCACACGTCCATTCGGCTTATGAAACTTCCGTGACTTCGATTTGGTCTGCTTTAGTCAGCTTTGTATCGCGTTTTGTATTCGAAGAATCACTCAAACTTGGCTTTGGAAAGCGTTGCTCTCGTTCTTTGATGAATGACAGGCTAGTGTCCATTTCTTCGCTGTTGATGTAGTGCTGGAAGCGTTTCATCTTTTCAGGGTTTTCGATGGTCGTTTTCCATTCACACTGGTATTTTTCGATGTTGAGGGCGATATCGGCTTCAAGTTCTTCAGCAACGTTGAGCTTGTCTTCAATCACGACTTGTTTGAGGTATTCGATGCCGCCTTCAAGGTTTTCCATCCATACCGATGTACGCTGTAGGCGATCCGCGGTACGTGTGTAGAACATCAGAATGCGGTCGATGTATTGCAGCAGAGTGGTTTCATCAAGGTCGGTAGCAAAAAGGTCACCATGGCGAGGACGCATACCGCCGTTACCACAGATGTAGAGGTTCCAGCCTTTGTCGGTAGCGATAATGCCAAAGTCTTTCGATTGAGCTTCTGCACATTCACGAGTACAGCCAGAAACCGCAAACTTGATCTTGTGTGGCGAGCGTAAGCCTTTGTAGCGGTTCTCGAGTCTAATCGCTAAGCCAACACTGTCGTCGACACCGTATCGACACCAAGTGCTACCGACACACGATTTCACGGTACGTACTGATTTACCGTAGGCATGGCCAGTTTCAAAACCTGCATCGATCAGCTTTTTCCAGATGATTGGCAGTTCGTTAAGTTGCGCGCCAAACAAGTCGACACGTTGACCACCTGTGATTTTGGTATACAGGTCGAACTCTTTTGCGACTTCGCCAAGCACGATTAACTTATCTGGTGTGATTTCACCGCCAGCAATACGTGGTACCACAGAGTAGGTGCCATCTTTTTGCATGTTACCGAGGTAGATGTCGTTGGTGTCTTGCAGTTCGATGTGTTGATCTTCGAGGATGTAATCGTTCCAGTAAGAAGCCAAAATTGAACCGACTGCTGGCTTACATACGGTACAACCTAGTCCGTTTCCGTGAGAATCTAACAGCTCATCAAAGGTCTTAATTTTGTTGACGCGGATGATGTCAGTGAGTTCTTGGCGAGAATAAGCAAAGTGCTCACAAATATCGTTAGAGACTTCAACACCTAGGTTACTTAGCTCACTATCCAGAACCTGTTTAGCAAGAGCAGAACAACCGCCACAACCGGTTGAGGCGTTGGTGGTTTCTTTCAGTGCTGCCATGGTGGTGCAGCCAGCAGATACCGCGTCTTTAATGTCGCCTTTGGTCACATCAAAACATGAACAGATCACAGCGCTGTCTGGCAGAGCTTCAACACCCATTGCCGAACCTGAATCATCCGCCAAGTTAGGTAAAATGAGTACCGATGGGTTTTCAGGAAGGGGCATATCGTTTTGCTTGATTTGCAGTAGCGAGCCATAGGCTTCTGCGTCACCAACCAATACTGCACCGACAATCTTTGTACCGTCAGCTGAGATGATCAGGCGCTTATAAACTTGTTCGATTTCATCGTTATAGGTATACGACTGAGCGCCTTCCGTCTTGCCGTGTACTTCACCAATACTGGCTACGTCTACACCCAGTAGCTTGAGCTTGGTGCTCATGTCTGCGCCAGTGAATTCAGACTCGTCAGTGCCGTCAGAGACAATATGCGAAGCCGCGATTTTTGCCATGGAAT
This sequence comes from Vibrio sp. BS-M-Sm-2, assembly GCF_041504345.1. Classification (NCBI taxonomy): domain Bacteria; kingdom Pseudomonadati; phylum Pseudomonadota; class Gammaproteobacteria; order Vibrionales; family Vibrionaceae; genus Vibrio; species Vibrio sp. BS-M-Sm-2. Next base: position 1,723,166 of record NZ_CP167895.1, on the reverse strand, counting down.
AACCAGGGGCTACTAAGCCGAAGATCTTGTTGTCCCATAGGGCACATTCACCAATCGCGTACACGTTGTCGAGGTTGGTTTGGCAGTTGTCGTCGATCACGATGCCGCCACGTTCACCAATGGTAATGTCAGAGCTACGAGCCAGCGCATCCTGTGGGCGAATACCTGCAGAGAACACGATCATATCGGTTTCTAGATGTGTGCCGTCAGCAAAGTTCATGCGGTAGCGAGACGTTTCACCTGCCACAATTTCAGAGGTTGCTTTCTCGGTATGAACTTGCACACCAAGGTCTTCAATTTTTCTGCGCAGTAGGGCGCCGCCACCGTCATCCAGTTGAACCGCCATCAGGCGAGGAGCAAACTCAACCACATGAGTTTCTAATCCAAGGTTTTTGACTGCGTTTGCGGCTTCTAAGCCAAGCAGACCCCCACCAATGACCACGCCTGATTTGCTGCTCTTGCTTGAAAGCTCGATGGCGTCTAAGTCTTCGATAGTACGATAAACGTGACAGTGTTCTTGGTCGTTACCGGGAATAGGAGGAACAAAAGGAAAAGAGCCCGTCGCCAAGATTAGCTTGTCGTAACTTTCAACATGACCACTCTCAGTGATGACTTGTTGATTGGCTGTGTCTAGCTTGGCGACTTTCTGGTTCAACAAGTAGTTCACGCCGTTGCTTTGGTAATACTCTTCACTGGTTAATGACAAGTCATCAGCGGTTTTACCATTAAAGTAGGCGGTGAGCTGAACACGGTCGTACGCTAGCCTTGGCTCTTCGCTAAAAGTAATTACATCAAACTCATCACTGTCTGATTGCAGGATGTTGTCGATAAATTTGTGTCCAACCATGCCGTTACCAACAACGACGATTTTCTTCTTGCTCATAATCCATTCCTTATTCTCGGCATCACCATCACTAGCATCTAATTTCTAGTCGTTAGCAGATGAATACCGGGTTGAGATTCCACTCAATTCATAATCATTAAGAAAAACAAAAATGTTTTTTCTAAGTCTTGGTTTCTAGTGGAGCAAGGAGGGTGCCAGATTGCGAGTTGTTCATTTAAATAAAATTTAATCTATATGTTTCAGATATTTAAAAATTTAAGGTGGCACGTAATTACCCCTAAAGTGGTATGTAAAATTTTTGTTAGATTTATATAAATGAGCGTTTGTGGTGCAACTTTCCGCAAGATGGTGCAAAAATTAAGTTTCTATCTTGGTTAAGTCCGATTTTGTTCGGGGTTGATATTTTGTATTTAATTAAATTATTGTTTTTAATAGAAAATATTTCAATTCGGTCGACTGGTATTAAGTGGCGTGCTATTTGCTTGGTTTGAGTTATTACAATTATGGATAATTGAGCGAGAAACGGATGACCGATTCAAACAGCGGCTGGATAAAATCAACCTGTGCTTATTGTGGTGTAGGGTGTGGAATAGAAGCGAGACCGACATCGTTAGGAAAACTAGAAGTACGTGGTGATAAAGATCATCCATCAAACTATGGAAAGCTATGTACTAAAGGGATTGCGCTTGGTGATACTGTGACGCCTTTAGGACGCCTAACACAGCCTGCTCATATTCAGAATGAGCAAAAACAAGATCTGGATTGGAACAGTGCCACTCAGTTGGTTGCAGACAAATTCAATCAAACGATCGAAGAATTTGGGGCCGATTCGGTTGCGTTCTATGTTTCTGGTCAGCTGCTTACCGAAGACTATTACGTTGCCAATAAATTGATGAAAGGCTTCATCGGCAGTGGCAACATCGATAGTAACTCTCGCCTTTGCATGGCTTCAACTGTGGTCGGGCATAAGCGAGCATTTGGCGCAGACACAGTACCTGTCTGTTATGAAGATTTAGAACAAGCAGAAGTCGTCGTTATCACTGGCTCAAACCTCGCTTGGTGTCACCCTGTGCTATTCCAAAGGTTAAGAGCGGCCAAACAAGCCAACCCTGCATTAAAAGTGATCGTGATTGACCCGCGTTATACCGATACCTGTGAAATTGCCGACATGCACTTGGCGTTGGAGTCAGGCTCAGACGTGGCGCTGTTCAATGGTTTGCTAGCCTACTTAGATGACAACGACAAACTTGATGCTGATTACATTGAAAAACACACTCAAGGTTTTACGGAAGCGATTCGAACAGCCACAGATTACCGTTATACCGAATCAGGCTGGGGCAAAAAAAGCGTTCCTGAACTGACCGGGCTTACTGAGCAGCAACTCGAACAGTTCTACCAGTTTTTTGCATCTAACGAGAAGGTGCTGACTATTTATTCCCAAGGCGTAAACCAATCCACACAAGGGTGCGACAAGGTAAACGCCATTATTAACTGCCATTTAGCGACCGGAAAAATAGGTAAACCGGGCATGGGGCCGTTCTCAGTAACAGGCCAGCCAAACGCAATGGGCGGGCGAGAGGTGGGTGGCCTAGCCAATACCTTAGCGGCGCACTTTGAATTTGGCGATCCGCAATCACACCAAACCGTCAGTGAGTTTTGGCAAACTGACAGCTTGGCTACTCGCGCAGGCTTAAAAGCCATCGATCTATTTGATGCGATGAATGACGGCAAGATAAAAGCCGTGTGGATCATGGCAACCAACCCAGTCGTGAGTTTGCCTGATAGCGAAAAGATCAAAACCGCATTAGAGAAGTGCCCGTTTGTGGTGGTGTCGGACTGCATTGCCGATACGGAAACCACACGCTTGGCCGATGTGGTGCTGCCCGCGCAAGGGTGGAGTGAAAAGTCGGGCACTGTAACCAACTCTGAGCGTCGAATCTCACGCCAGCGCCGCGTGTTACCAAGCCCAGGAGAAGCCAAACCTGATTGGTGGATATTAAAAGAAGTCGCGCAAAATATGGGATTCAAAGAGCAGTTTGATTACCGTCACGAAGGCGAGATCTTCAAAGAGTATTGCGAGATGACAGCGCTCGGTAATGAAGCAGGAAAAGCGCGCGATTTATGCTTAATCGGTCTGACTCAGTTAAATGAGAAAGGCTATGGCGAACTCACTCCACAGCAATGGCCAGTACTTGAATATCAACCAGAGATCATTGAACAGCGCATGTTCACCGATGGCGAGTTCTTTACTGAATCTGGGAAAGCGCAGTTTATCTCGGTTGAACACGACAAGCCAATTGCCGATACCAGTGTCGAATTTCCACTTATCATGAACACAGGCCGAATCCGAGACCAATGGCACACCATGAGCCGCACGGGCTTGGCCGCAGGTTTAGGTGAACACACACCAGAACCCTTTGTCGCCATACATCCAGATACGGTTGCTGAGCTTGGTTTAGATGAGTTTGGGCTAGATGCCTTTAATCACACCACTATTAATCCGGTAGTGAAAGTGCGCAGTGCACAAGGCGAATGCCAAGCTCGATTAGTGGTGACCAAAGAGATGCGCCGAGAACAAGTCTTCATGCCAATTCACTGGAATGCCCCAACCGCCAAAGATAGCAAACCATGTGACCTGATTTTGCCTCATACCGATGCCGCATCAGGCCAGCCAGAATTCAAACACACACCTGTTGTGGTAGAGCCGTGTGGTTATCGCAGTGAAGCCGCACTGGTCAGCGACAAAGTGATGGATTGCAGCGGCTTTGATTACTGGGTACGTCAAAGAGTAGAGGGCGGTTTTCTGTATCGTATATCTTCATCTAAGAACCCAATGGAGTTGGTGATTCAGCTTGCCAACACCCTTGATGCCTTACCAGAACCAAACACGGATGCGATTAAATCACTCCATTACCACGGCAATAAATCGTTCAAGAATTATGGTTCTGCCAAGCTGGATCAATTTGGTGTGAAGCAAGCGTTCGTAGTGAACAGTAAGCTCGACCATCAAAGCATCGATTGGCTGGTGGAGTGCTTAACCCGAGAAGCCGATGAAGAGTTCGAAGCCGAGTTTTTGAGTACATTGGCGAAGTAGTTACTACCTCTCACTCACCATACCTATAGCAAAAACGCCGACAATCATGTCGGCGTTTGTGTTTGAGAACACGGTTTCCAAGATACACCCTTCATAGCCTGAACTGCGGTTTACTCATACATTGGGGGGTTTTCTGCATTTTTCCGAAACTATATGGAAAATATCTGCTTTTCGTCATGTTTGATACGAAGATAAGTAGGTAAGATGATGTTATTAAATGAGTTATTGGGCTTGGCCTGAACGGTTTAGATTACTAGACAGAATTGTTTCAGAGACAAAATGCAGAATTATTCTGTCTAATATAGCTGTTAGCGGTTTTTTAAGTAAGGTATTTATGAAAAGGTATAGGATACTTTCTTTCGATTTTGACTCGAGAGCTTCATCACTAACTCCTGTTAAAGATGAGTGGGATGACACCGTAAAAGAGAATCATATTAATAACTACAAGAATACTGTTGAAGGGTTAAGTTCCCAATATGGCTCTAGTCAGCTAAATGCCAAAATTACAAATTTTGTTGCAATGGGCAACAAGCCATTTTCAGTATCAGCATTCCATAACAAATTCTTAGAGCAAGCTAGAAACGCATTTGTTATTGGTAGTTACTACCCTGCGTTGACGGGAGCTTGTGCTCTTGGTGAGCGTATTCTCAACCAATTGATGTTAGTTCTCCGAACCTATCATTCGGACAAGCCGGAATATAAAAAGGTTTACCGTAAGAGCTCTTTTGATTATTGGCCTTTAGTAATCGATACACTTGAAAGTTGGGGGGAGTTATTGCCAGAAGCAGCAGAAGCATTTCGTAAGCTAAATGTAATGCGAAACAAGGCGATACACTTTAATCCTGAAACCGATACGAACGATCGAGAATTAGCACTAGAGGCAATCTGTACAGTGCAAGATATTGTGAATATCCAGTTTAGTGTATTCGGTGAGCAACCATGGAGCTTTTCGACACCAGGTGAAGTTTATATAAAGAGAGAGTGGGAATCAAAACCACTGATAAAACATATATTTATTCCTAATTGTTGTTATGTTGGTTACAAGCATCGAGTTAAAACCATTTTACCTTCTGTAACTATATCTGATGAGCATGAATATGTTGATAACCCTGTTACAGACGAAGAGTTCGTTGTATTGCGAACAAACCGCTAACAAAGCGTTTAAGACAGATTCGCAACACTCGGCATTTTCAATTCAAGTTGAGTTTTGTGTTTACGGTGTAATGGTTTAGGTAAGGTGGTAGTGTTGCTCACTACTTAACGCGGCTACATGGATTCCCCCGGTTGTCAAACATCCGCTAAACTTATGTTGATGGGTTTTGGACTGCCGCTCTACATTCGGCCTACTTATCGACGATTCGCATACGTCGTGGCCCTGATGACTTGCGCGACTGCGGTGCCTTATTCGTTAGATGACATCTAATGTGTCCGCCGCATTAACAGGCTCTCCGCAAGTGGCCTTAACCTATCTCCATCATTAGCGTCTGCAATGACCCGGTGGGTTTAACTCTTTATGCTGCTTAAGGTTTTACTTAAGCAGCATAGTTTTCATATTCTGTTTGATTGTGTAAAAGCGACCATATAATTCGTGCGTTCTTCGCGGCAAGTGCCACTATTGCTCGGTTCATTCCTCTACATGGATTCCCCCGGTTGTCAAACATCCGCTAAACTTATGTTGATGGGTTTTGGACTGCCGCTCTACATTCGGCCTACTTATCGACGATTCGCATACGTCGTGGCCCTGATGACTTGCGCGACTGCGGTGCCTTATTCGTTAGATGACATCTAGTGTGTCCGCCGCATTAACAGGCTCTCCGTAAGTGGTCTTAACCTATCTCCATCATTAGCGTCTGCAATGACCCGGTGGGTTTAACTCTTTATGCTGCTTAAGGTTTTACTTAAGCAGCATAGTTTTCATATTCTGTTTGATTGTGTAAAAGCGACCATATAATTCGTGCGTTCTTCGCGGCAAGTGCCACTATTGCTCGGTTCATTCCTCTTCGTTCCAGAACGCCTCTGCACCACTGACTTAACTTATCTTGCTTGTCGCCAAGGTTGGCAATCACGGTCCTTGCGCCGTGAACTAATAGTGTTCGTAAGTATTTGTCGCCGTGTTTGGTTATCCGACCTAAGCGAGGTTTTCCTCCTGTGGAATATTGCTTTGGTACTAGTCCTAGCCAAGCAGAGAAATCACGGCTTTTATCAAATTGAGAACCATTGCCTATCGAAGCAAGTATCGCAGTAGCGGTTTGCGGCCCAATACCTCGAACTTTCATCACTCGTTGAACATTAGCGCTGACCTTAGCAAAAGAGTCAAAGACTTGTTCTGTATCGGCGATACGTTGATTCAATTCACCAAGGTGGTGATAAGCATCGGCAATGACTGTTCTTGCGAGGTGTGGCAGTTCATTTTCTGCATCTTCGAGCATTAAGGGAACGTGTTTCATTAACGAAGAGCGGCCAACAGGAATGATCAACCCGAATTCAGAGAGTAGGGCGCGCATGCGATTCATAAGCGCGGTGCGTTCACGAACCCAATGCTCTCTCATTCTATGTACCGATAAGATGGCTTGTTGCTCGGGGGATTTTACGGGTACAAAGCGAGTTGATGGACGCTGAACAGCTTCGCATATGGCAACAGCATTATTAAGGTCGTTCTTTCCTTTAGTTCGATAAGGCATTACGTATTTAACGGCCATAATGCGGGCGTCGTGCCCAAGTTTATTGAGTGTTCTTGCCCAATAATGTGCACCACCACACGCTTCAACGCCTATACGCATGAGTGGCATATTTGCTATTGTAGTCAGTAGTTTAGAGCGAGTTACCGACTTATGAAGTATGACCTTACCATTTTGGTCTACGGCATGAAGACTGAAGTGGTTTTTAGCTAGGTCGATACCGCAGAAATAAGAATAATCAGACATGGTGCCTCCGATGCATTTAAGTACCACATAAGTGTGGCAGATCCTCGGTAGGGGGAATCCATGTCATTCGTTATGCATATAAGAGGAAATCATGGCTATTTCGGATAAGAATCGGAAAATTCTTTGGGGTAAATCTGGAAACAAATGTGCAATGTGCAGGCACACCTTGGTTTTCGAAAAAACTGATCATGATTCTGAGTCGGTTGTCGGGGAAGAATGCCACATTATTTCTGGCGCGAAAAATGGTCCTAGAAGTGACGTAGACTTCCCAAGAGACAAAATAGACGATGTATCAAACTTAATCTTGCTTTGTAGGCTTCATCACAAACAAATAGATGATCAGGTTGAGACATATACCGCAGAGTTATTGCGAATTATCAAAACGAACCACGAAACGTGGGTAGAAGAAAAATTAAAAGACGCTCCTAGCATTCGAAATGTCAGAGTCGTTCGTGATAAGTCTCAGATTCCAAGTAAGTTAAATGTTGTCCATACTGGCAAAGAAATGTTTGAAATCATCACTGGTTGCCAAGCATTTTATATGGATTACACAGATAACCTTTCAGACGATGAACTTGAGCTCGTTGGTAACTTTCTACAGAATGTAAAGGATTGGTCTGAAATCGCGCAAGAATTAGAACCAATTCAAAAAATTAATGCCAGTAAAGATATCGGCTTGGAGCTAGCAGCTCTTCGTGATTGTAACCTATTCGCTTTTACTGCAGTAGAAATACAGAAAATGGTCGGTGGTATAAGTGGTGAGTTACCTTTCCCTGTTTTGCACCTGACCGTCAGTAAGGCAAGTGATCCTAATGTGGTTTCGAGTTAGCCGGAAAAATATGCATAACAAATTGTTCAAGAGTGATTCGGCACGCGTGGCATTTGTATTATGCGTCAGTTTTAGTGGTTAAGGTGCTATGCAGAGGCTGTTGTATTGCGCGCCTCACACCTTAACAAGGCGCTGACGGATCCCCTCATAATTTCCCTAGTCCTGCGTTGTGTGTGAGCCTTTGATATTCGAACATTCCCCATTGATATTGGGATTCATTAATTTGATATCGCCGATGATTTCGAACCTCTCTCCCTAGACGAGGTATGGAGAGAACTCGGCGGTGTTTAATGCTGTTGGCTTGGAAGTCAAAATGCCATTTGGCCTGTACTGCAATGAGGCCATTCCACCACATCAAGATTTCAGCGAGCAACGCAATAAGAAGCAGGATATCTAATCGTTTAGTACAACGAGTTCTGTTGTGACGAAGTGCGATCCCATAGGCGGTACTCTTTAGATCGCGGAAGGCCTCTTCTATCTGCATACGCTTGGCGTACAGATTGGTAATTTGTACTTCATTTAAGATATGTCTAGGGACATTCGTCGCGAGTAGCCACGGCTCCTTCGCACTGCGCTGGTAGAGATGTGTAGCGGAGTGTTTTTGGCTGGTTCTACTATGGCGCTGGGCTTTTCGGCCTTTTTCTAATCCCTTATAAACATAGGCTTCACAAGATATCGGTGATCTCTTTGCTAGTAAGCAGTGGCCAAGATATTTGGGTTTATGGACAGCGGTTGGATAAAAGGTTTTATTTGAGACCCAAGGTTTATGAGGTTGTTTGATTGATACTTCACCTCGGACACGACCTAACCAAAACCAGCCTTTCTCTTGAACTTGTCGGAACCAAGTATTTCGAAAACCCGCATCAGAAACGATGATTGGACTGGTTTTACTGGGTAAAATACTCTGCAATTTATCGAGGAATGTTTGGTGACTTTTCGGTGAATTATATTGGCCATACTCAAAAACTTGTTCAAAGATTGTGATGGCTCGACCATCAAGTGCAACGGATGCTCTTAACGTCATATAACGAAGTTGTTCACGAACATCAGACCAATCCACAAGGATCACAGGGCATGAGTTGGCGCCCGTTATTAAGTAGGCATGCCATTTATAAATTAGGTCTTTTTCACGATGTAGTTGGCGATTTCCAAGCAGTCTATCAACGCGTTTGATCGCATGTTTTACCGTGGTATTAGTTTCCAGTTTGCGACCTAGTTTAGTTAGCGTCAAGTCTGAGCCGTCAAGTACACTTTTTGTAGCAAGTATCAGAGAACTAACGCGTTTTTTGTGAATGGAGGGGCATTGGTTTTGTATGGTTTGTTGTAAAATCTGAATATCGCGCATCGTTAGTTCACTTGTTCGAAATGTGTGTTCAGCGATATTCATTAGATCAAAGACGGCGATGCGCGTCTACCTCATTGTTTTTATGCCTAATTATGAGGGGATTCGCAAGAACAAGGCGTTATGTGATTTATTGAGGTAAGCGGTGAAATTGAACTCAAGTGATATTACTTTGGAACGGATGTATCAAGCACTAATGGTAGTGAATTATTTTCACGAAGATGTATCGATCTCTCGTGATTTACTGGATCAAAGCGACACTCAATTTAATAGAAGACAGTATGTTAGGGTGGCTTTCGCTGCTTTTGAAAGCTCACTTTATCAATATAAGAAAATGTACTTAGAACTGCAAAGTTTGGATGAGTTTTGTAGTTTTTCTAGAGAAGAAATAGCGTACTTAAAAGATAAAGAGATCCGCCTTGGTGAGAGTGGTAAGTTTGAAGAAAAAAATGCAAGAATACCTCTTAAACCTAATGTTAAGTGTTTTATCGAACTAACGAAGAAGCTATTTGGTAATCAAATAGACCCAATGAAAGACCAATATGGGTGGCAAAGCTTTATTCGCTCTATTGAGGTAAGAAATAAGCTAATGCATCCAAAAGAACCTAAAGAGTTTGAAGTAACCGATGAGCAGTTATCTGATATAAAATCAGCATTTAAGTGGTTTATCGATAGTGTTCATTCCAGTACTTTATTTGGTTTTCTTGATCGCTGTGAGCTGAAGCTTGTTTGAAATATGGGCTACAAAATCACATAACAAAGCATTTAAGAGTGATTCGCAACGCTTGGCGTTTTCGCTTCGCTCAAGTATAGCCAAGCGCCGCTCACGCCTTAATGCGGCGCTGACGGATCCCCTCATAATTTCCCTAGTCCTGCGTTGTGTGTGAGCCTTTGATATTCGAACATTCCCCATTGATATTGGGATTCATTAATTTGATATCGCCGATGATTTCGAACCTCTCTCCCTAGACGAGGTATGGAGAGAACTCGGCGGTGTTTAATGCTGTTGGCTTGGAAGTCAAAATGCCATTTGGCCTGTACTGCAATGAGGCCATTCCACCACATCAAGATTTCAGCGAGCAACGCAATAAGAAGCAGGATATCTAATCGTTTAGTACAACGAGTTCTGTTGTGACGAAGTGCGATCCCATAGGCGGTACTCTTTAGATCGCGGAAGGCCTCTTCTATCTGCATACGCTTGGCGTACAGATTGGTAATTTGTACTTCATTTAAGATATGTCTAGGGACATTCGTCGCGAGTAGCCACGGCTCCTTCGCACTGCGCTGGTAGAGATGTGTAGCGGAGTGTTTTTGGCTGGTTCTACTATGGCGCTGGGCTTTTCGGCCTTTTTCTAATCCCTTATAAACATAGGCTTCACAAGATATCGGTGATCTCTTTGCTAGTAAGCAGTGGCCAAGATATTTGGGTTTATGGACAGCGGTTGGATAAAAGGTTTTATTTGAGACCCAAGGTTTATGAGGTTGTTTGATTGATACTTCACCTCGGACACGACCTAACCAAAACCAGCCTTTCTCTTGAACTTGTCGGAACCAAGTATTTCGAAAACCCGCATCAGAAACGATGATTGGACTGGTTTTACTGGGTAAAATACTCTGCAATTTATCGAGGAATGTTTGGTGACTTTTCGGTGAATTATATTGGCCATACTCAAAAACTTGTTCAAAGATTGTGATGGCTCGACCATCAAGTGCAACGGATGCTCTTAACGTCATATAACGAAGTTGTTCACGAACATCAGACCAATCCACAAGGATCACAGGGCATGAGTTGGCGCCCGTTATTAAGTAGGCATGCCATTTATAAATTAGGTCTTTTTCACGATGTAGTTGGCGATTTCCAAGCAGTCTATCAACGCGTTTGATCGCATGTTTTACCGTGGTATTAGTTTCCAGTTTGCGACCTAGTTTAGTTAGCGTCAAGTCTGAGCCGTCAAGTACACTTTTTGTAGCAAGTATCAGAGAACTAACGCGTTTTTTGTGAATGGAGGGGCATTGGTTTTGTATGGTTTGTTGTAAAATCTGAATATCGCGCATCGTTAGTTCACTTGTTCGAAATGTGTGTTCAGCGATATTCATTAGATCAAAGACGGCGATGCGCGTCTACCTCATTGTTTTTATGCCTAATTATGAGGGGATTCGCAAGAATGCGGCGTTAGGTTTTTCCGCGGTCAAATGGAATTGAGGGGATATCATGGATTATCAAACGAAGCTCCAATTTGCACATAAAGAGCTCAATGATAAAGGTGTTTGGAAGTCGAATTACAATCCACCAATAGTCAAGTTACTATGCAAAATGGGACTTAACTTCCCGCCGCCTTATTATCAGACCTTCATGGACAACTGGATTATTTCAGCCATCATGTTCGCTCCTGTTTGGGGTGTTTTAAATTGGTTTGTGGTTTGGAGTAAAGCAGATAAGCCAGTTCTCGAAGCTGTCTATATGTCTCTGATTGGTGGTGTTTTGTCTGGGCTAATTATGGCGACATTTTACTTTGTTAGACGAAAGCAATTGAATCTGTCGGAGTGGAGTTCTTTGGGAGAATAGCCCCAAAATCTAACAAGTATTTAAGAAGGATTCGCAACGCTTGGCGAATTTCGTTTAAATTCAGCTTTAGTGTTTAAGGTGGCTTGTCGAGGCTATGGCGTCGCTCACCTCTTAAGACGGCGTTATGTTGCGGATTGAATTTATCCTATTGGAAGGAATGTATGGTTGTACTGAGGGAAATGCGTCAAGAAGAGTATCCTGATTATTGTCAGTACTTTATTGACGATTATAGTCGAGAAATTGCTCAAAACTATGGGCACTCAATGGAGCTTGCCATTGAGTTGGCAAAAAAAGATCTTCATCGTTGTTTTCCGAACGGGTTGGAGGGGAAAGAGCATTCGTTGCTTTGTATCGAAAGCGAATTGAATGGACAACAGTGCTTAGTTGGATATTTATGGCATTCCGTTAATGTTACTGACAAGTCTACTTTTATATACGACTTTTACGTGTCGAGTGAATATAGAGGTTGTGGTTATGGAACAGCGGCGATATCTGAATTAGAAAAACAGTTGCAAGAATGCGGTGTTGAACAAATTAAGTTGAGGGTTGCTTATCATAATGAACGAGCCCTCAAACTATACCAAGCTGTAGGTTTTGCCATTACGGGCTTCAACATGTCTAAAAAAATAGGTGATATAGCCTCAACATAACAAACTGTTTAAGAGTGATTCGCAACGCGTGGCATTTTTACTATGCGTTGCGTTTAGTGTTTAAGGTGGTATGCGGTGGCATCGGTATTGCGTTGCTCACATATATGGTCTCCCCCAGTTTCGCAAGTCAGCAGTATGATTAAAAGCGCAGGTTAACTTCCATATATACGGCCTGTTTAACGGCTATTGCCTTGGCCAAGATGAGGAAGTCGAACACGAAGTCCTAATCACCTTATCGACTTTATAAGCCAGTGTGAGCATAAGGTTTTCAACGTGTAGGATTTGTCCTGTTATTCATCTTACTACGTACTTTGCAAAGGGTTGGTGATTGTTACTAGCTTTGTGTGGCTTGGTATTCTTCATTTTTAGTTGTAACAGCCCACGCTATTCGCATGAGTTTGTTTGCTAAAGCGACAGCGGCTCTGTTTGGTCCTCGTCGTTCTTGGAGTTCAAGCATCCACTTACTGAGATTATCGGATTTAAATTTGGAGCGCCTCAACGCTGCTCTTGCTCCATGAACGAGAAGGGAGCGGATATACGTATTGCCTCTTTTAGTTATTCCTAGAAGAATGACTTTGTCGCCGCTGGTATCTTGCCTTGGTACAAGCCCCATTGCGGCGGAGGCATCTCTACCGGTTTTGAACTGTTGTCCAGAGCCTAGCCATACCGCCACGGCTTGGCTAGTGAGTGGCCCAAAGCCTGGAATCGACATGAGTCGCTTTGCGTTTTCGAACTGCTTGATGGTTTGGTTAAGTTTATCGTCGAACCATTTTACTTGTTCGTCGATGTATAAATATCGTTCGTACTGATGGGATAGCAACTCTCTTAATATACAAGACAGTTTGTTTTCATCGTTCTCGAGTATTTCGGGTATGGCCTTTCTGAAGGCTGCGGCTCCTTTGGGCATAATGATGCCGTATTCAGAGATAAGGCCACGCACTTGATTAACGATACGAGTTCTTTCAGTGACGAGCAGACGTCTCATTCGAATAAGAGATTGGATGTCTTGTTGCTCGACGGATTTATGAGGCACAGGGTGAGGTCTTTTGTAGAGCGCGACTTCGGCAATGGCTTCGGCATCGTTATAGTCGTTTTTCTGTTTACGCCTTTGAGTTTTCACATGCTGGGGTGCGTAGAGTATGACTTCGTGACCGAACTGAGAGAATTCACGAGCCCAGTAGTGTGCGCCGGAACAAGCTTCCATGGCGATAGTACAAGGTTCTTTATTGGCGATGTAACTAAGTAGTTTACTTCGTTGAAGTTTTTTACGGCAAAGATTCTTCCCTTTATGATTGATTTCAAAAAGAAAGAAGATATTTTTTGCTAAATCGATACCGATGATTTTATGCTGAGTCATGGTCTTCTCCTTTTACTTCGGACCTGAACACTCCAAGCATGGCTTACAGTCATGTGAAGTGGTAGGGGGAGACCATCTCATCACCTTAATCCGGCGCTGACGGATCCCCTCATAATTTCCCTAGTCCTGCGTTGTGTGTGAGCCTTTGATATTCGAACATTCCCCATTGATATTGGGATTCATTAATTTGATATCGCCGATGATTTCGAACCTCTCTCCCTAGACGAGGTATGGAGAGAACTCGGCGGTGTTTAATGCTGTTGGCTTGGAAGTCAAAATGCCATTTGGCCTGTACTGCAATGAGGCCATTCCACCACATCAAGATTTCAGCGAGCAACGCAATAAGAAGCAGGATATCTAATCGTTTAGTACAACGAGTTCTGTTGTGACGAAGTGCGATCCCATAGGCGGTACTCTTTAGATCGCGGAAGGCCTCTTCTATCTGCATACGCTTGGCGTACAGATTGGTAATTTGTACTTCATTTAAGATATGTCTAGGGACATTCGTCGCGAGTAGCCACGGCTCCTTCGCACTGCGCTGGTAGAGATGTGTAGCGGAGTGTTTTTGGCTGGTTCTACTATGGCGCTGGGCTTTTCGGCCTTTTTCTAATCCCTTATAAACATAGGCTTCACAAGATATCGGTGATCTCTTTGCTAGTAAGCAGTGGCCAAGATATTTGGGTTTATGGACAGCGGTTGGATAAAAGGTTTTATTTGAGACCCAAGGTTTATGAGGTTGTTTGATTGATACTTCACCTCGGACACGACCTAACCAAAACCAGCCTTTCTCTTGAACTTGTCGGAACCAAGTATTTCGAAAACCCGCATCAGAAACGATGATTGGACTGGTTTTACTGGGTAAAATACTCTGCAATTTATCGAGGAATGTTTGGTGACTTTTCGGTGAATTATATTGGCCATACTCAAAAACTTGTTCAAAGATTGTGATGGCTCGACCATCAAGTGCAACGGATGCTCTTAACGTCATATAACGAAGTTGTTCACGAACATCAGACCAATCCACAAGGATCACAGGGCATGAGTTGGCGCCCGTTATTAAGTAGGCATGCCATTTATAAATTAGGTCTTTTTCACGATGTAGTTGGCGATTTCCAAGCAGTCTATCAACGCGTTTGATCGCATGTTTTACCGTGGTATTAGTTTCCAGTTTGCGACCTAGTTTAGTTAGCGTCAAGTCTGAGCCGTCAAGTACACTTTTTGTAGCAAGTATCAGAGAACTAACGCGTTTTTTGTGAATGGAGGGGCATTGGTTTTGTATGGTTTGTTGTAAAATCTGAATATCGCGCATCGTTAGTTCACTTGTTCGAAATGTGTGTTCAGCGATATTCATTAGATCAAAGACGGCGATGCGCGTCTACCTCATTGTTTTTATGCCTAATTATGAGGGGATTCGCAAGAATCCGGCGTTAGCTGCTTTGAGGTTAATCATTAGTAAGGTGTCGTAATGAGAATATTGGTAACAGGCTCTGCGGGTAGGGTCGGGCGTGCAATTTATATTAAATTAATGCGAACACATGACGTAGTCGGCATTGATAAAACACCTTGCTCAACAGCCGATTATATTGGTGATATCCGTGATAGCGCTCTGATTGATGGGGTTCTTGAAAATATTGATGTCATCGTTCATACAGCAGCTCTTCATGCTCCTCATGTTGGTTTAGTACCTGATTCAGAGTTTACATCTATCAACGTAGATGCGACTGAGAAATTGGCTTTGGCTGGCGTAAAAGCAGGTGTTAAGCACTTTATTTTTACCAGTACAACCGCGTTATACGGCTATGCCTCGACACCTAAAAGTATTGCAGGTTGGATTGATGAGGAAGTTACCCCAAAACCCAAGTCGATTTATCATAAAAGTAAAATTGCGGCTGAAACTAAGCTAGAAGAAATTTCAAATCTGTTTCAGCTTCCAGTGACTGTGTTGCAAATGTCGAGATGCTTTCCTGAGCCTGCGGATTTAATGGCTATATTTCGCCTGACTCGTGGTATTGATGCTCGCGATGTAGCAAATGCTCATTTATGTGCTGTGGAAAAACGCTTGAGCGGTTTTAATCGTTTTATAATCTCAGGTGCAACGCCTTTTCATTTTTCTGATTGTGAAGCTCTATATAATGAAGCTGGAGCTGTTATCACACATAAGTGCCCAGAAATCGCGCTAGCATTTCAACAAAGAAGCTGGCAATTACCTCAAAGCTTAGATCGCGTATATGATTCGTCGTCCGCACGTGAGAAATTAGGTTGGTCTCCTATACATGGTTTTGAAAGTATTTTAGAAATGCTAGATACTGAAACCGCTGAAGTATTACCAGTTTTGAAACTCAGCTAATAAAGCTTTTAAGACAGATTCGTAACGCGTGGCATTTTGGCGATGCGTTGGTTTTAGTGATTAAAGTGGCTTTTAGAGGCTTTTGTATAGCGTTACGCTCTCGTATCGTTCAGAAGCTGCTTTTAGTTTTGAGTTCTGTGTTGCAGGACGGTCTAAAGCATCCATTAGCAACATAGCATCAGCTTGGCTCAGTTTTAAAGTTTGTTCACGTTCGATGACTTGTTTCGCTTTTTCAACTGCAGCGCTTAGTACAAATGAGTCAATACTAGACATGCCGGCGATCGCGGCTGCTTTAGTTAGTAAATCTTGTGTATCGACATCAACTCTAGCGGTGATGCGAGGCAAGGTAGTAGCCATAATGTTATCTCCTGTTGTGTCAAAGTGTCACATGGGTGTTATGGTCTTAAAGTGTGCAATAAGCAATTCTGTGTCACTTTGGCACTCAAGCCAACAAACGTTTAAGAATCAAGACAACCAAACAGGGCGCCAACAGGCGCCCTTTGTGTTAGTTGGAAACGCTGTAAGTGTCGTAGTCGCGCAGTAAGAAGAGTGCGACACAGGCAGCGAGCATTGGCCAAGAGGCAAAGAAAAGTAGGTTATTGAATGGGTCCATGTATTTAGCGAAAGAAGCGAAGGTGGAACCTGCATGCAAGACCAAAATGGCACCGTAGGTGTACTTCTTCCACATGCCGACGACGAACGCGCCTAAAAAGCCGAGCTGTGCGACACCCAGAGCCATCATCGCATTGTTCGAGATGTCGATGCCATAAAAACCAGACAGCACTTTTGTCGCGTGTTCAGGGACAAGGATCTTATCCAAGCCCCAGAACAAGAAGACGATAAAAATGCCGACTCTCAGTAGTAGTAGGCACGTCGCCAGTTTGGTTTGAAGTGTCTTTTCCATGATATTCCTTTAATGCACTCAACGATGCGATGAAATTAAATGTCCCTCCAAGGAGACCCATCGCTTTCGCATTTTCTTTCGTTGTTTTTTAGTGCCTTATGTAATAAGGAATGTCTGATTAACCTTTGCTTATATAATATGTCATTTTTTTGATGTGGTATCATTTACGCAGTTAATTGTTAATGGATATATAACGTGAAAAAATACCTACTATTATCGCTTTCGGTTTTAATTTTGGCTGGTTGTGGAGCCCCTCGTTACACAGGGAGCGCGATTCCAGAACCTAAGACTGAAGTGGATGTTGTTATTGTTAAAGACGCTGAAACACGTGAAGGGTTCTTGAATACCATGGAAGCGTGGCTGCAAGATAACGATTATACCTACACTGTCGTACCAGATAAGTCGAAGCACGATCTTGATAAGCTAACATTGGAGTATGAAGGCCATTGGAGCTGGGACTTAGCGTTGTTCTTAAAGCAAGCGGAGATCAATGCTTATCAGAACGGGCAAAGAGTCGGTGAAGTAGAGTTTAAAGTTCCATATACAGCGAACCCGAACAAGTTCGGTGATGCATCTAAGCGTATTGGTTTTATGATGGATACGGTATTTGGTAAGAAAACCGCTGAAGAAGCGACGAAAGCGGCCAATTCATCAGATTCAAAAGCGACGAACTAGTTTAATTGGCTTACTAGTTCATCCCTTTATTCTCTTTAAGCTCTGCTCGAAGAGACGAAGATGTGAAGTCGTTGCTTTTACAGTTACGGCTTCACATCGCTCATATTAATTAAAGATCTTGTCTGAAGTGATACCTTACTCATTTGGCTTAGTATTCAGGTCTGGTATCAATAAACTTTGTTAGCTTTGCTTCTTTTCATTTCGAGCCAGCCAGATGAGCGGCAGTATGATCATCGCAGTGCCAATCGCCATTGCAATATCAGGCATTTCACCAAACCAGACCAACCCAACTCCCACCGCACCGAGTAAGCCGCTGTATTCAGCGCTGGCGATTTTATTGCTTTCTGCCGATCGGTAAGTGACGACACATATCGCCGCGTAGATGAGGATAAAGCCGCTTGAACCTGCGGCAGTGATAAGTGGTGACCAATCCCATTCACGGCCTTCCCAAATGGCGAGCCCAAGTGATGCCGGAACGCCTGCTAAATTGGTTAACAACAACGTTTGTGCCACGGTTTGATGCTTCGGAAGTTTGCGAATTAACAAGTTATTACTGGCAATGGTTAACGCCACGATAAGCGCTGCAATGGCCGCCCAATCGATCTCTGTCGGGCGAATGATAACCAGAACGCCCATAAAGCCGAATATTCCAGCAGCAACTGAGTAGCGGTTGAGTTGCTCTTTGAAAAATACCAAGGCTAACGGCAACATCATCAAAGGTGCGGCGTAGAAAATCGCGTTGGCGGTGGCCAATGGCATGGCATTGATGGCAAACACCATAAAGATTGCCCCCAATAACCATATGTGCGCGCGCAGGGCATGCCATTTCAGCCCGTCGGTGAAACTCTTTTTACTCACGCCAAAACAAAAAGGCAGAAGGATTAACACGGCAGTTAGCTGTCTGAAGAAGACAAATTGAAACACAGCAATGTCTTCACCCAAGGTTTTAATTAAGGCATCAGAGAAAACCGCAATGAGATTGCCGACAATGAGTAAACTCATTGCCATTCCAACAGACATTGTAGGCATGAAGAAGCTCCTATCATTGACTGACGCGTGTTCAGTGTGAGTTAAAAAGAAAGTGAATAAATGTGATGGCGTAATCTTAATGCATAAAATCGTTTCATATATAATGATATAAATTCACTTAGTATGAGCTGAACTAATAATGAAATTACCCCCTTTGAGATCAATACAATGTTTCGAATCGGTCGCTCGTTTTAATAGCTTTTCTCAAGCGGCTATAGCGCTTCATGTTACTCAAAGTGCGGTGAGTCATCAGGTTCGCTTGCTGGAGGAATACTTAGGTGAAACCTTGTTTGTGCGTCAGGGAAGGCGTTTATCGCTCACCCCGATAGGAGAGCGTTACTATGAAGAGGTGTCCCATTCATTGCAGAATATCGCGCAAGCCAGCTACCAGATCCGCGAAGGTGACAGTGGCAAAATTCGGATTGCAATGTACAGTTCTCTGGCGGTGAAATGGTTGGTGCCTAGGCTCGAAAACTTACGCCAGCAGCATCCAGAAATTGATTTAACGTTAAGTATGGTGGCCGATGAGCCTGAGTTTTCGGATCAAGTAGCCGACTGCTTTATCACTGCCTACCCGCCAAAGAAAAACTACGTTAGTGACTTCCTATACAAAGAGCAGCTCTATCCGTTCTGTAGCCAAAAGGTGTGGCAGAGAATCGAAGATAAACCTTTGCCAGAGGCACTATGGGATCAGCAGTTACTTTCAGTAAGTTCGATCTTCAAGGACGGCGGTGAAGCGAAAGATTGGATTCAGTGGTGTGAACGTGGTGGTTTCAGCTTGCCAAAGGATGTGAAAATTAGCCAGTTCAGTCACATGGTACTGGCCGCCGAGGCCGTGAAATACCATCAAGGTATCGCGTTCCTGAACGACTACTTTCTTAACGACCAAGATCTTCAACAAAACTTGGTTCGTATCCCAATGCACGATTTGCCGACGGGCGACAATATGTATTTTGTCTACAAAAAGTCGAGAGCTAAGCAGTTTGAAATCAAGACTCTAGGCCATTGGCTTAAACAGCAATGCTTTGATTATGAGTAAACAGTGAAACATAGCGTTGAAAGAAACCGCTCACGCTCATACACATGCGTGGTATCTAGATACCACGCATGTATTTTAGGGGCGTGAACAAGGTTCTTATACTTATTTCTATTCTGGTTTTGAGGTGGACAAGATTTGATCGCTATAGTTCGTGGTCATGTGCTGCTGTCTGAGTAAGCTGACGGTCAGGTTTATCGGCATTGGCTTATAAAAATAGAAGCCTTGAATATAATCGACGCCCAGTTTAGACAAGATGTTCACTTGGGATTCGTACTCGACACCTTCAACGATAACTTGCATGCCCAGAGTTTGAGAAAGTTGCAGCATGGATTCAAGCAAAGGGATACCAAGGCTGGACTCGTCTGAAATGTTTTTCACGAATACACGATCAATTTTGAGAATGCTGAACGGGAATTGCCTGACAAAGTCTAACCCTGCGTAACCAGTACCAAAGTCATCAATCGCGACTCTTACGCCCATGTTCGATAGTTTGGTTAGGTTGTCTCTAATTTTGACCATGTCGGCATCAGAACATTCACCATCCTCTGTTACTTCAAATACCACCTGTTTGAGAATCTCAGGGTGTCTTTTAAATATGCTAAGCACCTTGTTAGAGAAGTTACTGTTAGACACGACGTTTCGGCTGATGTTGACGCTAATGTACTTTGACTCAAATACATCTTGATTGCTTTTCAATGTTATTAAGACTTTGCGTAATACGAAGTAGGTCAGCTCTTCAATCAAGCCTAAGCTTTCGGCAAGCGGTATGAAGATGGCAGGGGACACATTGCCTTCAATTGGGTCGTTCCACCTGAGCAGCGACTCACAGCCGACGATCTCGTTGGTGTTTTGGTTAACGATGGGTTGCATGTGTACATGTAGGTGTTTGTTTTTTAGCGCGCTTGAAAGTGAATACTCTAAGCTACGCTGGCTCTGCTTTTTGTGTTTAGCAGAGAGCAGGCAGATAGTGGTGATTCCCGCCATGAGAAAACCAAACCATGAAAAGCTCATGAGGAAGTGTATGTAGTACTGGTGTCCGATGTAGGAGGTAATGGCCAACGGGTAGGCATCTGATTGTATGCGTACTTCTGCGAGATATGGTCCGGGATCGGTAGGGTGGATATCTCTTTTAATCACTTCAACCTTAGAGTTTATACCATGGCTACTCAGGCTCGTTTCTACAAGGTCGTAGATGAAGTGTGGCGGTATCATAAGGCTCACCCCGGCTTCTTCTTTGTTCGAGAAAATGAGCATGATGGATTGTACTTTAGTAATAGCTGCACTCGAGTAAGACAGAGTGGTTAAATTTGGATCTTCATTGAGCCTTTCTCGAATGGTGCTATATAAGCGAAACGACACATCGCCATCCGTGGTGGAGCAATAAAAGCGGTTGTATTTATTGAATACGGCGGCTTCTTTTACCCAATCGGCATTGAATACATTTTGACGAAGCTCGGTCACTATTGCATCGCAAGAAAGGTCGGGCGTGATCTCTGAGAGAAAGCTTCCAAATCGAGCTTGGATCTCTTGAAGCTTTGTTTCTACTAACTGTGAAGACTTTTCGGTTAACGCATGATAATGAGACGGTGTAAAAGGTATGAGTAATGCCATCGACAAAATGAAAGAAATGGCAAAGTAGAATGTGGTCTTGGCAAAATGTTGGTACTTGATATCCATAGTAGGAAAAGCGTTACCGATTGGATGAGCATTCAATTTAATTTATAAATTTAACGATTGAGTGGCAAGATAAATAATAATTATTGTGAATGTACGCATGTGTTATGCATTGAAATAGCGTATTTTATGCTCTTAGTATAAAAATCAGAGTGTTAGATATGCTTCAAAGGTTGAGTACGTCGTTTTTTTGTTCAGCACTTTTGAGGGGGTTGATGAGGCAGATTGTTGCGGGTTTTAAGTATCAAATTGAGGCCTGTAATTTTTGAAACAACGCGAGTGGGTGGATTTGAGCGTAATGATAAAAAATATGATTTGGATGTTGGTGCGTGTGTTCATCGCGTATTTAATGATTGCTCCTACCTACGCGATCTTTATCTTGTCTAATACCGCAGCCCCTCGCTTTTTAGAGACCAAACCAGAAGTGCTAGCTTGGCTTTCGTGCTTCCTTCTTTTGATTGGCTATGTACTCATCAGGTTTTCCAGAACGAGATATGCAGGGAAGTTATTGTCTCTGAGTGTGCTGGGAGCGGCAGTCTTAATCATGTACGTCGAGGAGCGTTATTGGATTTTTGAAGTCTATGCTAATGCGTGGAGTTTATTTTTGGCTGCTCTGTATTTGATGATGCTTTTGTATTTTATTTTTCCTGTTAAGCAACTTAAGCCTTTACTGAGCTTAGTTCCTGTCGCGGGCGTATCTTGGTTTTTGGTTTGGAGTTTTATGTGGCCAGCAAGCTTAACGTATGATTTGATAAGCAGTAAGGCAACCATTTCACCTGAGCGCTATCAAAAGGTCATCGACTTGCTACCTGAGGTGTACCTAGATGGTCTCCAGTCGGGTTTATTTTCCATGCTGCTTGCTCTGTGGTTATATGCCTTCGTCATCTTGTGTTACAACCCCAAACGTAGCTATCGGACATTGGCCGCTCATATAGATAAGATTCGCAACGCGCGGCATTAATAGGTCTCATATATATGCTTTGGGAATAGGAAAAGACAATGAAAAAGCTTTTATCGATCGTGTTATTAACGTTTATGCCTTTGCTAGCATTAGCATCAGATGATGTTGTCGATTGCGAGAATGCAATGAACACGCTAGAGATTAATCACTGTGCCGCACTTGAGCTTGAATCGGCGCAGTTGGAGCTTGAGAAATACTTAGCAGCCAGCTTTGAACACAACTCTTATGATGCTGAGCTAGTCAGTTCAATCAAAAGCGCGCAGGAGAGTTGGCAAGCCTATATGACAGCGCATTGTGACTCTGTGTATACCCAATGGCGTGACGGTTCTATCCGTGGGCTGATGGCGCTTTCTTGTAAGACTAAGCTAACCAAGCAACGCACACATGAAGTGTGGGAAAACTTCTTAACTTACATGGACAGCACGCCACCTGTATTACCTGAACCTAAGTTGGTGGATTAGATAAGCCAAACAGCCTTGAGAGTGTGCGCTTGCTTCAACGATTTGGCTTGAAGCAGGAAAGAGAAGGGGGATTCCCTTACTCTGCGTCTGATTTGTGTTACCCAGTAAGGATTCGATTTTGAATGATGTCAGTATCACTCTTGTTCAGCTTGAAGTTGAATACAAAAACAAACAGAAAAACCTCGCTCTGGTTTCGGATCTTTTAGATTCTCAAGCCTCTGTCGGTGACATTACTTTGCTACCAGAATTGTTCTCTACGGGTTACATCTTTAACCAAGCGTCAGAAGTTCATGAGCTGAGTGAAAACTTCGCCAATAGCCAGACTATTGATTCTTTGTCGCGATTATCAGCAAAGCATGAAACCTTGATTGTTGCTGGTATTGCAGAGGAAGACCAAGGTCAATATTACAATAGCGTTGCTGTTATTGATGGAACGGGGCTACGCCATAAATACCGAAAAGTCAGTCAAACCAAATTCGATAAGCAGTATTTCTCGAGAGGGGATGAACACCTAATGTTTGAGCACAAAGGCTTAAAGTTTGGTGTCGCGATTTGCTTCGATATTTGGTTCCCAGAGATCATGAGATCTTATCAGTCGGTCGACGTTATTCTTCATCCAGCCAACTTTGGTGGTCACCACAGTTTTGCCATTGGGCAGGCGAGGGCATTAGAAGAAGGTTGCCACATTGTAACGTGTAACCGTGTTGGGCAAGATGTGGTTGATGCGTTTACCGCAACGTACCGTGGTGGAAGCCGAGTTTATTCACCAAAGGGAGACTTAGTACTTCAATGTTCGGATAAACAGTCGGTTGAAACGGTGAGCATTCAAGACCTATCTCTTGCTCCTCAATATAACGGCGTTGATGTGTTAGAAGAAATAGAGCAGATAACGTCTGCGTTGAGTCGTTAGAATGGCGTAGGATCGAAAAGGGGCAAGGTTAGATAACCTTGCCCCTTTGTTGTTTTAGTCTGCTGCTTTGGTCTGTTGAAAGAGCGCTATATTGCTTTTACGCTGCTTCGTTCCACTAACGTCGGTTCCAGTTCAACAACTTGAGGATACGCATCCGGTGTTTCGAGTCGGTTTAATAGCGTGTCTACAGCGGCTTTACCCAAACGATGTTTTGGCTGGTGGACAGTGCTTAACGCCGGTGTCATGTACTTCGACAGGTGGATGTCATCGTAGCCAATAATAGACAGATCATTCGGAATCGATGTGCCATCTTGCGCCGCCGCATGAATCACACCCATTGCCATCATGTCATTGCTAACAAACAGTGCGCTAGGCATTCCACCACGCGCTTTCAATGTTTGGTAAGAATCAAAGCCGCCATCACATTCGAAGTTCGATTCTACAATCCAATTAGGGTTGATCTCTAAATTTGCTTCTTCCATCGCTTGCTTGAAGCCTTGATAACGAGACGAAGCTTGGTTGCGGTGCAGTGGGCCTGTGATACAACCAATCTGAGAATGGCCATTATCGATTAGATGCTTCGTTGCCATGTAGCCACCTTGATGCGAGTTATCTTGGATCTTGTCGCTGGCAAACAGCATAGGGCCCCAGTCCATAACCACAACTGGCAGTTCTGGGTAACGTTCAAACACATCGATATGTTCACCTTCAAGGGTTGAACACATCAGCATTAAGCCATCGACACGCTTTTGCAGCAAAGTATCGATAGACGATTTCATACGCTCGCTGTCGCCTTCGGTGTTACATAATATGAGGTTGTAGCCTTTTTCGTAGCAACGACGTTCAACCCCTTTCACTACTTCACCAAAGAATGGGTTGGTCGAGGTAGTAACTAACATGCCCAAAGTTTTGGTTTGCTTCATTTTCAAGCTACGAGCTAATGCAGAAGGCGCGTAGTTGAGTTCTTTAGCCGCACTGTTAACACGCTCAGCTATCTCTTCACTGACAAAACGTGACTTGTTGATCACATGGCTAACGGTTGAAGTTGAAACCTTTGCTAGCCGAGCGATGTCTTTCATTGTTGCCATAAAAAATCCTTGTGGGAGTAACTTGCCACGCTGCGCGATATTCTGCCTGAAAACAGGGGCTTATGCTTAGTTATTTCTAGTTTGAAAACTAACGACTAAGCCGATAAACGTTCTGCTAAAAACACGTCTGTTTCAGCACGGCTTGGAATAGAGGTTTGAGCACCAAAACGAGTCACTGAAATTGCCGCCGCAGCGTGAGCAAACTTAATCGCTCGTTCTAATGGCATATCTTCAAGTAAGCCTGTCACTAACGCGCCGTTGAAGGTGTCTCCGGCTGCGGTGGTGTCTGTTGCTTCTACGCGGAAGCCTGCGATCAATTCACCTTCACCGTTTTTACTTACCCAAACACCTTTAGCGCCAAGCGTGATCATTACCGTCTCGATGCCTTTAGCGTGCAGAGCCAAAGCAGCTTGGTGAGCCGATTCATTGTCTGTCACGGTAATGCCAGTCAGAACTTCCGCTTCGGTTTCGTTAGGTGTAATCACATCAACACACGCTAACAAGGTATCCGATAGTGGGCGAGCAGGTGCAGGGTTTAGAATGACGCGAGTTCCGCTTTCTTTTGCCACTTTTGCTGCGTATTCAATGCCTTCAATCGGTGTTTCAAGTTGAGTCAGCAGGTACTTAGCACCACGAATTTTCTCTAGATGTGGTTCGATTTGATCGCAAGTCAGCTTGTTGTTGGCTTCAGCTGAAAGACAAATGCTGTTTTCACCTGTTGAGGATACTTGGATCATCGCAATGCCAGTCGGGGTGTTGTCTGCAACGATAACACCGTCGATGTTGATGCCGTCTTTGGCGAAATCTTGACGGATGTTGATGCCAAATGGGTCGTCACCGACACAAGCGATAAAGCCGATATCTGCGTTTAATCGCGCAGCCGCGACCGCTTGGTTTGCGCCTTTACCGCCAGGAATGACCTGATAGTTACCGCCAATCAAGGTTTCACCCGGACGAGGGAACGAAGGAACTTGCAGTACGTGGTCAGCGTTAACGCTACCTAAAACAATCAGTTGAGTCATGATACGAGCCTTATGATATATCGTATTTGAAAATGCATGGGTCTTTCTCATTACGTTAATTCACATTACGTTAATTCTCGTTACGTAAATCGCTCGCCTTGTTAGACGGCGTATGAGAAACAGCGATGCACTGTCGGTATTTTTGTTTTTGGTCTTGAGCCAGCGAGCTAATGAGCAGGGAGATAGGGGACTCCCTGCTTAAATTAGATTCCAGCGCTAAACTGAGTGATTAAATAGAGTTACTTAGCGATGATTTTTAGAGGTACTGGTACGTACTCGTCTACTGTTTCGCCTTTAAGCACTTTGTCTGCCATCTCGATACCTAGAGAGCCGATTAGGTCTGGCTGTTGTGCAACGGTTGCGCCAAGTAGGCCACGGTTAACTGCTGCGATGCCGTCTTCAGTGCCGTCGAAGCCAACGATCATTACGTCTTTACCAGATGCTTGAACTGCGCGAAGTGCACCTAGTGCCATTTCATCGTTCTGAGCGAATACTGCTTCAACGTCTGGGTTCGCTGCAAGTAGGTTTTCCATTACGTTCAGACCTTTAGTACGGTCAAAATCAGCAGGTTGGCTTGCTAGAAGCTCTAGGCCGCTGCCGTTTACCGCGTTCATGAAGCCTTCACCACGTTCACGAGCTGCAGAAGTACCTGCGATGCCTTCAAGTTGAATTACTTTCGCTTTTTCGCCCACTTTTTCCATAATGAAGTGACCCGCCATTTCACCACCGATTACGTTATCAGATGCGATGTGGCTCACTACGTCACCACGGCTTGCGCCACGGTCTAGTGTTAGTACTGGGATGTTAGAGCGGTTAGCCATGCGAATTGCGTTAGACACAGCATCTGAATCTGTTGGGTTAATCAGGATTGCCTTAACACCACGAATGGTTAGATCTTCAATGTTCGAAAGCTCTTTGCTTGGGTCGTTTTGAGAATCAAGAACGATAAGCTTGTAGCCTAGCTCTTCAGCTTTCGCTTCTGCGCCATCTTTCATGGTTACGAAGAATGGGTTGTTCAATGTAGACAGAACGATTGCCATTGTATCTTGCGCCTGTGCAGACACAGATACTGTTGTAGAAAGAAGAGCAGCAGAAATAAGAGTCGCTAATTTTTTCATGGTGTAAGTCCTTTGTGTAGGGTGAGCTAGGAGGTGAGTCCTAGCTCGTAGTTACATTATTTATAGATTCTAATATTTAAAGGTAAAGCAGGGTGTTACTTGTATTAACCTAGAGTGTGAATAGGTTTTATTTGTTTTTGTTGTCGACCAATACCGCCAGAAGAATAACCACTGCTTTTGCAATCATCTGGTAGTAAGAAGATACGTCTAATAGGTTTAGGGCGTTGTTTAGGAAGCCGATAATCAATGCACCAATCAATGTGCCCATGATGCGGCCACGACCACCCGCTAAGCTTGTGCCGCCAAGAACCACGGCTGCGATAGCGTCTAGCTCATAACCCATACCTGCGGTTGGTTGAGCTGATGACAAACGCGATGCCACGATGATGCCTGCGACTGCTGCTAACAGACCACAGATTGCGTAAACGCCGATTTTTACTTTGTCTACGTCGATGCCTGATAGGCGAGTTGCGGATTCGTTGCCACCAAGAGCGTATACGTAGCGACCAAAGCGTGTGTGGTTAAGTAGGTACCATACTGCTGCGAATACCACGACCATGATCCATACTGGAACTGGGATGCCCATTGCATAGCCGGTACCGAACCAAGCGAATGCGTCTGCTGTGTCTGTGAAGCCAGTTGAGATAGGACGACCATCTGTGTAAACCATGGTTACGCCGCGCAGTAGCGTCATGGTCACAAGCGTTGCGATGAAGGCTTGAACCTTACCCTTGGCAATAATTACACCACTGATAGCTCCCAATGCTGCACCTGCTACAAGAGCGGTTGGCACTGCGATCATCACAGGGATTTCCATACCAATCATGCTGGCTGCGAATGCACCACAAAGCGCAAGTACAGAACCAACACTCAAGTCGATACCCGCGGTTAGGATAACCAGCGTCATACCCACAGCGATGATCGCGTTAACCGAAGTTTGGCGCAGAATGTTCAGGATGTTGTCGACAGTAAAGAAGTTCGGGTTTAAGAAAGAAACGACAACAATCAGGAAGATCAAAGCAATCAATGACTTTTGATCAATCAGCCACTCTTTGCTGATTAACGGTTTTTTCTTTGGAGCTTCAGTTGTTTTGCTCATGGTTTTAGTACTCATGCTGCGTCCTCGTTGATCTTTTTACCGACCGCACACGCCAGTAATAATTCTTGGTTTGCTTCTTTAGCATCAAATTCACCGCTTACACGGCCTTCATGCATCACCATGATGCGGTCACTCATTCCTAACACTTCTGGCATTTCAGATGAGACCAAAATAATGCTCATGCCGTCGGCTTTAAATTTATTAATGAGTTGGTAAATTTCTTTCTTAGCACCGACATCGACACCACGTGTTGGCTCGTCGAGAATCAGTACTTTTGGTTTGGTCATCAAGCCCTTTGCGATAGCCACTTTCTGTTGGTTACCACCAGATAGGTTGCCAATAATTTGTTCGCGAGTCGGGGTTTTGATGTTGAATAGCTTGATGAAGTCATCAACCGCAATCACTTCGTCTTTATGTTGGATTTGACCGCTCTTTGTCAGTAGATCAAGCGAACATAGCGACATGTTCTCTTTAACAGAAAGCCCGAGAACCAAGCCGTCGCCTTTACGATCTTCAGAGATGTAAGCAATACCATTGGCTAAGCCATCTTTCGGGCTTACAGGGTTGATGGTTTTGTTTTCTAGGTTGATGACGCCGCGCTCACTTGGAAGGGCACCGTAAATCACTTTCATCAGTTCGGTACGACCAGCGCCCATCAGGCCAGATATACCTAAGATTTCACCGCGTTTTAGCGTAAAGCTCACATCATGAACACCAGAGCCGGTCAAGCCGATCACCTCAAGGCAGGTTTCACCGTGGCTTTGTCCGATACGTGGATATTGTTCGTCTAGCTTACGGCCAACCATCATCTCAATTAGGCCGTCTTCGTCGGTGTCTTTTACTTCACACTGACCGATGAACTTACCGTCACGAAGTACGGTGATGTCATCACAAATCTCAAAGATCTCTTTCAAGCGGTGAGAGATGTAAACAATGCCACAGCCTTCAGAACGAAGTTCGTTAATGACCTTAAACAGAGACTCAGTTTCGGTGTCGGTTAACGCATCGGTTGGCTCATCCATGATGATGACCTTAGACTCAAACGATAGGGCCTTCGCGATCTCTACCATTTGCTGCTCACCAAGGCTCAATTGCCCTAAAGGTGTTTTCGAACTGTGTTTCACGTTAAGGCGTTTAAGTAGTTTGTCGGCTTCTTGGTACATCTCGTTCCACAAGATGCGACCCATGGTGCTCGTGATTTCACGACCTAAGAAGATGTTCTCGGCGATGGTTAACTCAGGGATTAGATTCAGTTCTTGGTGAATGATGCTAATACCTGCTTGTTGAGAATCACGCGGCCCTTTAAATGCTGCAGGTTTTCCTTGGTAGGCGATAGTGCCGCCGTCCAAGTGATAGATACCCGTAAGCACTTTCATTAGTGTTGATTTACCCGCACCGTTTTCACCCATTAACGCCATTACGCGTCCTGGATAAACGTTGAGGCTTGCCTTATCCAGTGCTTTAACACCAGGGAAGGCTTTCTCAATTGAGCTAAGTTCTAAAATGGCTTGAGTCATGTCGGTTCCTTTACTCGGGGCCAGTTGTATTTGGTTGTGTCTGTGTTTGGTTTAGCTTTTTTTAAAACGTTACGCCAGCTTGGAAAATAACATTTGCGTATGGTGTACATTCCCCAGTGCGAATCACTGCGCGGCTATCATGTGTACGCTGCTTAAACTCTTCATGAGTGATGTAAGTAATCGAAAGCGATTTGCCACAACGTACTTCTTCTGTCTTGATTAAATCAATCAGTGATGCGTGATGTTCTGGGCTTACTTTCGCAAACTCTTCTGCAATCACAACGCCTTCAATTTGAGATTCATCTAATAGGGTTTTTACTGTTTGTTGAAAGCTCGGTACACCATGAGTCAGTGCAAGATCAATGCGAGTTACGTGGTCTGGAATCGGCAGGCCCGCGTCACAAATCGTGATTTCATCTGTGTGGCCAAGCGTCGCCACTAGGTAAGAGAGTTCAGAGTTTATTAGAGTACTTTTTTTCATATCACGACCTATCAAAAAATAACGCTTAATGGGTTGAGAACAACTCAAGAAAAAGCCATCGAAACGTTTCGATAGTGATAATAGTGTCTGATTTATCATTTGCACGTTTGATTGTTTTAGAGTGTGATAACGATCATCGAAACGTTTCGATGGTGTGTTTTTTGGTGATCTCAGTCAACGCCATTGATTGCATAAATTTGGCTACGTGGGTTCAATTGATAGCACATAGCCAAACTTACTGATGGTTACTATCTGGACATTTGGTGTTCTCAATCGCGCGAAGACATTGCGTAGGTTATAAACCACATTAGCCAGAGCATGAGGTGACGAGAGATGCCCGTCCCAACACACATCAACAATATGCTCTCTTGAAACCGGCCTTCCAATATTTTCTATCAGCAAACAGAGCACTGCCAAAAGGTGAGGGCGCAACGTTATTTTGTTTCCCTGTGAGTTAGTGATAGTTCGAGCGTCGATATCAAGGGTTAAGCCGTTGAGGTTTATGGTGTGGGTCATCGTGTTTCTGTTCGTCTTCTTTTGAATGGTGGAGATTGATTGGGTAGTTCGTTAGGGGTGCTAGTAATTCAAAGCGCGCGGATTATGCGAAATAACACCACTCTTGAAAGTAAGCGTTCGTAAGTCTGCGCGAATAAAATCTAAAAATGGGATGGTTTGAAAATTGAGTTGAAGGTTTTATCTAGAAAAGACGTATTTTTATTTCTCTATTATTCAGTTATTTATTTGGTTATTACTGATTGTGTTGTTTGAAATGACAAAGTGATTACATATTTATTTATTTTTTTGTTTTCTGTGAGCTTAACCTGCTTGCGAATTCGACGGGGTGTCGGATAACTCTAACAAGATTGTGCAGCAGAGGAAGGCGTAACAATCTTGATTTGCAATAAGTAAGGTCAAGCAGTAATGAACAACAAATTAATTTTAAGCATCGCGCTGATGTCAGCCGTGGCGGCAAGCAATGTAATGGCATCCGATAGTGGTTTTTATCTAGGTGGTGCAATCGGTACTTCTGGTATTGATGATGGAGGGTTAATTGATTCTCAAGCTCCTGTTACTTTTAAAGCAGAAGACAATACTTACCGATTAATTGCTGGTTACAAGTTTAACCGCATTGTGTCGATTGAGGCTCAATATACAGACTTTGGTGATATTGCTCTTAAAACCAATTCTGGAGACAAGGTTTTCACTTGGACACCTCAAATCTTTTCTGTAACGGCTAACCTTGGCTACACGTTTGATAATGGTGTGCGTCCATTTGGTACGATTGGTTTATCTACGATTGACTTAGATATGGAGCTTGCAGATGGATCGCGACCATCAGGTAATGGATTTGATGATACTGGTGATGGAATCCGCATGGGAGTTGGGGTTGAATACACGCCACCAACCATGTCTGCGTTGAGCTTCCGATTAGCGTATGAGGCTGATGCTTTTAATGTTGATAGTTATGACTATGGATATAAAACTGAAAAGACAGTTGTACTTGATTCGTTCTACCTTGGTGCGATGTACACCTTCTAAGTTTCACACTTTGTTAAACGGTAAATCGGTTTCTAAATGGGGCGTCGGTTGGCTCAACCCGTTTGGCTAAAGTGGAAAGCCGCAGTTTGAACTGCGGCTTTTTTAATGCTTATCTTTGGTGAATCTTGAGTGAGAACGTCATCGAATCGCTAGGCTTCACGGATATGCGCAGTAACAGAGACGACGGCATGATCAGTACTGAATTGGTCGTGTTCAAAGCTTGGATTGATCAGGTGATGGTCTAACACTGTGTAGCTCGAGATCTCCATCAAGCTTGATGAGTTCTGGCAATCAAACTCGTTCGACATCAAAATGTAATCTAGTACAGACCCTGAAGCACCGTAGTAATGGGTTGGTTTACGCTGCTCAAGCAAGTCTTCCTCATGCAGTTGATGGTAAAGATCCCAACTGTCTTTTAAGCGAAAGTGGGACAGCCAATGCTTACTGTTTTCGTCTCTGTTGATTGAGTAACTCAACAGCCCTTTAAATTCATCATTAAACAGAGGCTTATTAAAGTCACCCATCAATACGACTGGTTGATCGGTTTGGTAGCGTTGATTGGTGATGTATTGATGCAATATCTGAGCTTCTAGACCGCGTTGGACACTTGATAGCCAAGAGCCAAGTTGTTCTTGGTGGAAGCGAATGAGCGTGTCACTTTGTGGTTTTTCACCTTGCTGGGCGTTGTCTGCATCGACAGATTCTGCCTTTGGTTCTGTTGGACGTTGTGATTTGAAGTGCACGACATAACAGTCGGTTGAACCTAAGTGAGGCAGAGTAATGGTCGCGTGAACAGGTGTTCTGTTGAATGAGAATTTGTTGCCAAGGTTGAATGCTGTCAGTAGTTTCGAATCTGGCGTAACAGGCTGCACGTTTTCAATTGGATAGCGCGATGCAATACCAACGACAGGAGAGGTGTACAGGTAATCATCTTCAACATGTGCGCTATCGACCACTGCAAAGTGAGGGTAACCCAGATCATTCATCAATTGTTCTAAAGATTGCGGGCTAAATATCTCTTGGAAGCCAATCACATCACAATCTAATGAACGAATCGCTTCAGCCATCCAATGTTGCTTCTTTTGCCATTCTTCGAAGCTGTAGATGTTCTCAAAATCATAATAAGCATTCGGTGGCTCTAGATAGTTCAAAAGGTTGAACGTTGCGAATGTTATTTGGTTTGGTTTGTTCAAAGTGTCATTCCATTTAGACCTAGGCAGCAAGGATACTCTAGTAAAGTATAGTTTGTTGATTATTTAGAACCTAAATTTCACTTTAGATGTGAATTAAAGAGAATCTAAGCCGTGGAGGCTTGTGTCATTCACGCTAGAGCAATCTCCGTGCTTCTGTACTTTCCAATGCCACTAAAGTAATCAACGCAATCAAAGCTAACGGCATCCAATAACTTCGAGCGGTGACGAGTAATTTGTAAATAAACCGTCAGAGATAGAGTGCTGATGGTTTTATTAGTTATTACATGATGTTAGATTTGAACCTATACTTGATTTAGCGGTGCGCATTCAAAGCCGATTAATCAACTTGAATATAGAATTCATGACATTTGAAGGGAGAGTCAAATGGGAACAGTTTTTCGACGCAAAGCCTCGCAACGCACTCAGTTTTTCAGGTTTAACTTGAAGTCATGTGCAATCATGTTGCCGCTTATTGCTTTACAACCCTCCGTTACTTACGCTTCTGATACCCAATCAACACCTGCTGTCATCGTAATTGAAACCACACAACTGGTTGGTTTTGGCGAAGCAAAATATCCAGCCGACTTCACTCACTTTGATTACGTTAATCCTGATGCGCCAAAGCAGGGCAAAGTGACTTATGGCAGCATAGGTACTTACGATAGCTTTAATCGATTCGGTTCTCGCGGCGTTGCTGCAAGTTATACTGGAGAGATCTACGATACCTTGATGTTTTCTCCGAGCGACGAGATTGATGCTTATTATCCATTGATCGCTTCAAAGGTTCGCTACGCCAGTGATTTCACTTGGATGGAAATCGATATCAACCCAAAAGCTAGATTCAATGATGGCGAGCCTATTACGGCTCATGATGTGGCATTTACCTTTAATAAGTTTTCAACAGAGGGTGTGCCTCAGTACCGTGTGTATTACAAAGAAATTAAATCAGTTACCGCGGTTTCTGATTTAGTGGTCCGTATTGAAATGGATAAGCCAAACCGCGAGAAGTTGTTTAGCTTTGCCCAAAGTACCCGCGTATTACCAGAGCATTATTGGAAAGACAGAAAACTGTCTGAGCCTCTAAGTGAGCCACCTGTAGGAAGTGGCCCATATAAGATCATCAGTTACAAGTCTGGGCAAAGTGTCACTTACGGCCTCGATGAAAACTACTGGGCAGCCGATCTACCCGTTAACGTTGGTCGTAATAACTTCAAGCAAGTGCAATACGATTACTACCGTGACGACACGGTAATGCTAGAAGCCTTTAAAGCAGGGGAGTTCGATCTTCGAACGGAAAACTCGGCTAAGTTCTGGGCCAACTCTTACACAGGCGCGAACTTCGACAAAGGCTACATCAT
The DNA here is from genome assembly GCF_041504345.1 of Vibrio sp. BS-M-Sm-2. NCBI lineage: Bacteria > Pseudomonadati > Pseudomonadota > Gammaproteobacteria > Vibrionales > Vibrionaceae > Vibrio > Vibrio sp. BS-M-Sm-2. Next base: position 1,689,145 of record NZ_CP167895.1, on the reverse strand, counting down.
CAAAGAAGAGATTAACCATGAGAAGCCAGAAACGACTCAAGGTTTTGTCTTCAACATTCAATCTCCTGTGTTCTCAGATCCAAAGGTTCGTGAAGCGTTAACCTACGCGATGGACTTTGAGTGGATGAATAAGAATATGTTCTATGGACAGTACAAGCGAACTCGCAGTTACTTCCAAAACACCGACTATGAAGCGAAAGGCTTGCCAAGCGAAGCTGAAGTAGCGTTACTGTCTCAATACAAAGATCAGATTCCACCGAGAGTTTTCACAGAAGAATTCCAACCTCCGGTCACCGATGGTAGTGGCCGTATTCGTAGCCAAATGCGTACAGCTTTCAAATTGTTGAAAGAGGCGGGTTGGGTGCTGAAAGACAAAGTCATGACTAACGAAAAGACCGGCAAGCCGCTGTCATTTGAGTTGTTGATTTACAGCCCAACTACGGAACGTATTGCAACGCCTGTTCAGAAGAACTTGAAGCGCATGGGTATCGAAATGAAGATCCGTACCATCGATACGACGCAATACATTAAGCGCTTGCGTGATCGTGATTTCGACCTGGTTTCGTCGTCATTTTCTGCAAACCCTTATCCAAGCCCGAACTTAATGATCGTTTGGAACTCTAACTACATTGATTCTACTTACAATACGGCAGGTGTGATGGATCCGGTGGTTGATGCGTTAACAGAACAAATCGCACGTAACCAGCAGAACCCTGAAAAGCTACTTACGCTGGGTCGCTCGCTTGATCGTGTGTTGCAGTGGAATTTTTACAATATCCCACAATGGCATGTTGGCGAATACCGCGTGGCAATGTGGGACAAGTTTGAGCGTCCGGATGTATTACCTAAATACGATTTAGGCATCGATACATGGTGGATTTCAGAAGAGAAGGCGGCTTTGCTTCCTGAAAAACGTCGCTAGGAGTTAGTTAGCATGGCCGCGTATATATTTCGGCGTTTACTGTTGGTGATCCCCACGCTGTGGGCGATCATCACCATCAACTTTTTTATTATTCAGATCGCGCCAGGTGGTCCGGTAGAGCAAGCCGTGGCTCAGTTAGAAGGGCACAACTCCGGTATCATGGAGCGCTTTTCTGGTGGTGGACAAGAAGTTGATTTAAGCGAAAGTGACCAAGCGTCTGCCAGTGGTTATAAAGGCTCTCGCGGGCTTGATCCGGAAGTGGTAGAAGAGATCAAAAAGCAATTTGGTTTTGATAAGCCGATTCACGTCCGCTACTTCGATATGTTGAAAAATTACGCGACCTTTAATTTTGGTGAAAGCCTATTTAAGGGCGGCAACGTGATTGATTTAATCATCGAGCGTTTACCAGTCTCCATTTCCTTGGGGTTGTGGAGTACGTTAATCATCTATGTGATTTCGATACCCTTAGGCATTATGAAGGCAATACATCACGGCTCTCGTTTTGATATTTGGTCTAGTGCGGTGGTGATTGTCGGCTATGCGGTGCCGGGCTTCTTGTTTGCGATTATTCTGATTATCTTGTTTGCAAGCGGTAACTACTTCAGTTGGTTCCCATTGCGTGGCTTGGTGTCGAGTAACTTTGACCAGCTTAATTGGTATCAGCAAATTGGCGACTACTTCTGGCACTTAGCGTTGCCTATTTTTGCGATGGTCATCGGCGGCTTTGCCACATTGAGCATGCTGACCAAAAACTCCTTCCTTGATGAAATCAATAAGCAATATGTGGTGACGGCGAGAGCGAAAGGCTTGGACGAGAGCAGCATTCTCTACAAGCACGTTTTTCGTAACGCGATGTTGATCATTATTGCCGGTTTTCCAAGCGCGTTTATTAGTATTTTCTTCACGGGTTCTATGTTGATTGAGGTAATGTTTTCACTCGAAGGCATTGGTCTGCTTGGCTTTGAGTCCACTATTCAACGTGATTACCCAGTGGTATTTAGCTCTCTGTATATTATGACCTTACTTGGCTTGGTGCTGAGCATTATCTCCGACCTGACTTATACCTGGGTTGATCCTCGAATTGATTTTGAAGCGCGTTAATGGCGAATGAATAACAAGGTATTGATAATAAATGTTTAACAACCCTTTAGCTGAAGCTCGTTGGTTACGTTTTAAAGCAAACAAGCGTGGTTTTATCTCCCTTTGGATATTTACCATATTGTTTGGATTGAGCTTGTTCGCTGAGATCATTGCCAACGATAAACCATTATTGGTTTCGTATGATAATCAGTGGTTTGTGCCCGTCATCAATGAATACGCCGAGACGGAATTTGGTGGTGAGTTTGAAACCGAAGCCGACTACAAAGACCCGTATGTTATCGAACTCATTGAAGACAGTGGTTATATCGTGTGGCCAATCATTCCCTTTAGCTACGACACGATAAATTTCGATATTTCAGGCGCTGTGCCTTCGGAACCTGATTCAGTCAACTGGTTAGGAACCGATGATAAAGGGCGAGATGTATTAGCTCGCATCATTTATGGGTTCCGTATCTCTGTTTTGTTTGGTTTTATTCTGACGATTGTGTCGAGCGTGATAGGTGTGGTTGTCGGTGCAACACAAGGGTACTACGGTGGCTGGGTTGATCTATTCGGGCAGCGCTTCATTGAGGTGTGGTCTGGTATGCCGACCTTATTCTTGTTGATCATTCTGTCGAGTTTTATAGAGCCGAACTTCTGGTGGCTGCTTGGAATTATGGTGCTATTCAGTTGGATGAGTTTGGTTGGGATTGTTCGAGCTGAATTCTTACGCTGTAGAAACTTTGATTACGTACGAGCCGCGCAAGCCATGGGTGTTGATGATAAACGTATTATGCTTCGTCACATGTTGCCCAATGCGATGGTTGCTTCGTTAACCATGATGCCATTTATTCTCTCTGGATCGGTGACCACGTTAACTTCGTTAGATTTCTTGGGCTTTGGTCTTCCTGCGGGTTCGCCTTCATTAGGTGAGCTATTGGCGCAAGGTAAAGCTAACTTGCAAGCGCCTTGGCTTGGCATTTCTGCTTTCGTCGTGCTTTCACTGATGTTGACGTTACTTGTCTTCGTTGGTGAAGCAGTACGTGATGCCTTCGACCCACATCAACAGAAGTAAGGATAGGTTATGACTTCAAATACAGTTCCTGCTTCTCCAGTTTTGACGATAGACAAACTGTCTGTCGGTTTCGGACGTAAAGATTCTATAGAACAAGTGACTCACGATGTCTCGTTGGAAATATTCAAAGGTGAGACACTGGCGCTGGTGGGAGAGAGTGGTTCAGGCAAATCGGTTACCGCTAATTCAGTGTTAAAACTGCTGCCTAAAGGCTCGTCGCACTACTTAAACGGTAAGATTAACTTCTCTGGTACCGATATTCTGAGTTGTTCAGAAAGGCAACTGCGCGGGATTCGTGGTGGTCGCATCGGCATGATCTTCCAAGAGCCTATGGTTTCATTGAACCCGCTTCATCGAATTGGAAAACAGCTTGTTGAAACCCTCGCGATTCACCGAGGTATGCGAACCAATAAAGCGCAAGCCTTGGCGATAGAGTGGCTTTCTAAGGTGGGTATTCGCTACCCTGAGCAAAAGATTTCAGCTTACCCGCATGAGTTGTCTGGTGGCGAACGTCAGCGTGTAATGATAGCGATGGCACTGATCAATGAGCCAGAGCTGCTTATTGCTGATGAACCTACAACAGCATTGGATGTGTCGGTACAAGCGCAGATCCTTGATCTTCTCAAAGACTTGCAGCAAGAACTCGGCATGGCGATGCTCTTCATTACTCATGACTTAAGTATCGTTCGTAAGATTGCCGACAGAGTCGCGGTAATGAAAGATGGTCGTTTGGTTGAAAGTAACGATTGCCAAACATTGTTCAACGCACCAACTCATCCTTACACTCAAAAGCTCATTAACTCTGATCCTAAAGGCTTACCTGTTCCTGTATCACCAGATAGCAAGCCTCTACTCGATGTGGATCAACTTCGAGTTTGGTTCCCGATCACGGGCGGTTTATTCAAGCGTACGGTTTCACACGTCAAAGCCGTTACCGATATGGAGTTTACCTTGAAAAAGGGGCACTCAATCGGTCTAGTAGGTGAGAGTGGTTCTGGTAAATCAACAACTGGAATGGCGATATTAAAGCTGGTGGATAGCGAAGGGTCGATTACCTACGCGAATGAACAAATTCAAGGTTTAAATCGACAACAAATGTTGCCGTTTCGAAGCCGTATGCAAGTTGTATTTCAAGATCCGTTTTCTGCGTTGAACCCAAGAATGTCAGTCGCTCAGGTGATTGGTGAGGGCTTGTTAGTGCATCAACAATTGGATGAGCATGAACTCGACCAACGCATCTGTGAAGTAATGAAAGAGGTCGACCTCGATCCTGAGACTCGCCATCGTTATCCGAACGAGTTTTCTGGCGGTCAAAGGCAACGTATTGCTATTGCTCGTGCTTTGATTCTTAAGCCAGAGTTTATCTTGTTAGATGAACCTACGTCCTCACTAGATAGAACCGTTCAAGCTCAAGTTCTGGATTTGCTGAAGTCACTTCAAGAAAAGTACGGTCTGACCTATCTATTCATCAGCCATGATTTGAATGTCGTGAAATCCTTGTGTCACTACACCATAGTAATGAAAGCCGGTGAGGTAATAGAGAAGGGTGACACTGAGACTCTGTTTGGTAATCCGCAGCATGAATATACTAAGCAACTTGTCAGCCTCTCGAATGTTGGTGGGGCTTTATAACGCAGAGAGTTTATTTAAAACAAATGGGCTCTGGTTGAATTCAACATGGTCATTTAGTTGTTTTAAGATTACACTGCGCCCAATATTTCAGAAGTACATATTTAGGTAGAGGTCACCATGGACCAAGAACATTACGAAGACGCTGATTACGAAGGTTATGAGCACGGTGAAGAAGGCGAAGAAATTGAAATCGAAGCCATTGGTATCGATGTTTCTTCTCAACCAATCGAGCTCTACAAAGTGTTTAAGATTGCTAACTTAGTAAGCGGTGGCGGTGAAGCTAAGCACATTATCTCGGAAGGTTACGTAGCGGTTAATGGTGAGCTAGAAACGCGTAAGCGCCGCAAGATGTACGATGGTGACTTTTTCGAATTCAACCAAGAATACTATGTAGTGGTGTGTGATCAGCCAGTACAAGAAGAATCAGAAAAGCCGAAAAAGAAAGAAGCGCCTAAACAAAATAACAAGGCGAAGAAAGGCCAGTCTAAAAAGGATTCTAAGAAGAAAGAGTCTAAGAAAAGCAAAGCTGAAATGCTAAGCGCAAAGGCTGAACCGAAGAAAGAGAAAAAAGAGAAGAAACCGAAAAAGAAAGCGGATACGCCAAAGCCAACTCGTGACGACAAAAGCGGCCGTAACTCGATTGAATTCTTCTAAGCTATAGCTCTAAATTGCTGCTCTAAAACTATTCGTTTGAAAATCAAGCAACGTTAAACCTCGGTTTTTCGTTAAGCAGATATCAAAAGGCTCACTATTTAGTGAGCCTTTTTGTATTTGTTTGCTAGCACAGCTAACGGCCAATAACGCTTATTCTCAGTGTCGAGTGCGAGAAGACGTCAGTTCTGATGCGCGAAGCTGAGCAACGGCTTTTGCTAGTTCAAGCTGAGCTTGTGCAAAGTTGATGTCTACATTGCCCTTATTGATATTTTCTAGAGCTGCATATTTCGCTTCTTCTGCACGAGCGCGGTCAATGTCTTTACCATGCAAGGCAGTATCGGCCAAAACTGTTACCACATCGGGTTGAACTTCAAGCATCCCACCAGAGACATAAAGCACTTGCCCCTCTGATTTAGGGTCTGTGACAAACACTGTTACGCCCGGTTTTATTTTGCTGAGAAGCGGGGAGTGACCGGGGCGGATACCCAGCTCACCATCCGAGCCAGAAACGGCTAGGGCATACGCTGGACCTGAAAACAGCGTACCTTCCGCACTTACAATATTAAGTTGAAATGTATTATCTGTAATTCCGATAGCCATGGTGCACCTACCTCTTAGAGTGATTTTGCTTTTTTAAGCACTTCGTCGATAGAGCCACAGTACAAGAACGCTTGCTCTGGGATGTCGTCATACTCGCCGCTTAACAGACCTTTAAAGCCTCTTAGTGTTTCGCTTAGCGGTACAAAGACACCTTTCTGACCGGTAAACACTTCTGCTACGTGGTAAGGCTGAGTTAAGAAACGTTCAATCTTACGAGCACGAGATACAATCTGTTTATCTTCAGTTGAAAGCTCATCCATACCAAGAATCGCGATGATGTCTTTTAGCTCTTTGTAGCGTTGCAACGTTGTTTGAACTGTTTGTGCAATGTCGTAATGCTCTTGACCAACCACGAGAGGATCCAATTGACGAGACGTCGAATCTAACGGGTCAATCGCAGGGTACAGACCCAATGCAGCGATATTACGAGACAGTACAACGGTCGCATCTAAGTGAGCAAAGGTTGTTGCAGGTGAGGGGTCAGTCAAATCATCCGCTGGTACGTATACTGCTTGGATAGACGTGATAGAGCCCTGTCTAGTTGAAGTGATACGTTCTTGAAGCACACCCATCTCTTCAGCCAGCGTTGGTTGGTAACCTACCGCGGAAGGCATACGACCTAATAGTGCTGAAACCTCGGTACCCGCAAGCGTGTAACGGTAGATGTTATCAATGAACAACAGTACGTCACGACCTTCATCACGGAAGCGCTCAGCCATAGTCAGGCCAGTAAGTGCAACACGTAGACGGTTTCCAGGTGGCTCGTTCATTTGACCGTAAACCATGGCAACTTTGTCTAATACGCCAGCTTCTTTCATCTCGTAGTAGAAATCGTTACCTTCACGAGTACGTTCACCTACACCGGTAAATACAGACAAACCTGAGTGGGCTTTGGCGATGTTATTGATAAGCTCCATCATGTTGACGGTTTTACCTACACCCGCACCACCGAACAGACCGATTTTACCGCCCTTAGCGAAAGGACAAATAAGGTCGATAACCTTAACACCTGTCTCTAGAAGCTCAGTGCTGTTGGCTTGCTCTTCATAAGAGGGGGCTTCTCGGTGAATTTCGTAGCTTTCTTTCTGACCGATCTCACCACACTCATCGATAGGTTGACCAAGCACGTTCATGATTCGGCCCAGCGTTTCTTCGCCTACAGGGACCGTGATTGGAGAGCCTGTGTTTTCAACGGTTAGGCCGCGGCGCAAGCCATCAGATGTACCCATTGCAATACAACGAACGATGTTGCCGCCAAGTTGTTGCTGAACTTCCAATACTAGCGAGCTTGCTTCGTCGCTGGTGACTTTCAATGCATCATAAACGCGAGGGCTGTTGCCGCCGCTGAATTCGACGTCAACCACAGCGCCGATTACTTTAACTATTTTTCCAACACTCATTCTTAAATCCTCAAATTCTGTTCTGACCCACTCTTTTCTGCCCCTAGACAGCTTGGGCACCTGAGACTATTTCACTCAGCTCTTGGGTAATCGCAGCCTGTCTCGCTTTGTTATATACCAACTGCAAATCATCAATGAGTTGGCCTGCATTATCGGTTGCCGCTTTCATGGCGACCATTCGGGCTGCTTGCTCACAGGCTATACTCTCAACGATGCCTTGATACACTTGTGATTCGATGTATCGATGTAACAGTTCTGAGAGTATGTCTTTGGGTGCTTGCTCATAGATGTAGTCCCAACGACGCGCTTTTTTAGGCTCACTACCAGCCTCAGCTTCTGAAGGGTGGGGGAGCAATTGTAACGTCGTTGGCGCTTGAACCATGGTGTTGACGAATTGGTTGTAAACGAGATACAAGCTATCGATTTTGCCTTCGTCGTAATGCCCTAACATCGCATTTACCGTACCTAAAATGTCTTCTAGTTTAGGTGTATCGCCAAGGCCTGACGTTTGCGCGATGACATTGCCGCCGCGTTGGAAGAACGAGATAGCTTTCGAGCCAATTAAGGTTGTCTCTACCTCGACTCCTTTAGTGCGCCATTGCTCCATTTCCTCTAACACTTTCTTGAACAAGTTTGAGTTCAAGCCACCACACAAGCCTCGATCGGACGAGATAATGATGTAAGCAACACGCTTTGGTTCACGCTGTTGCAGGTATGGGTGCTGGTACTCCAGTGAACCCGATGCGACATGAGAGATAACTTGGCGCATGTTCTCGGCGTAAGGCCGCGTTTGCGTCATGTTGTCTTGAACTTTGCGCATCTTACTTGCTGCAACCATTTCCATTGCACTGGTGATTTTCTGAGTGTTACTAACACTGGCTATCTTGGTGCGAATTTCTTTAGTACTTGCCATAATCTGCTCCTATTTGTTTTGATTTCCAGCTAACAAACCGGAGCACTTACCAAGCTTTCATGCCAACAAAACCATCTAGAATCTCTTTAAGAGCACTCTCGATGTTGTCGTTGTAATCGCCAGTCGCGTTAATTTTGTCGAATAATGCTGGGTTTTGACCTTTGGCGTAAGCGATCAGCTCTTCTTCAAAACGGGCTATGTTGTTTAGTTCAACACCCGCGAGATAGCCTTTCTCTGCTGCGTAAATAACCGTTGCTTGCTCAGCGACCGACATAGGAGAGTATTGCTTTTGTTTCATTAATTCGGTTACACGCTCACCATGGTCGAGTTGTTTTCGGGTCATCTCATCTAAATCAGAAGAGAACTGAGCGAATGCCGCTAGCTCGCGGTATTGAGCTAATGAAGTACGGATACCACCAGACAATTTCTTGATGATCTTGCACTGTGCTGCACCACCCACACGAGATACTGAGATCCCCGGATCGACTGCAGGACGTAGACCTGAGTTAAACAATTGGGTTTGTAGGAAAACCTGACCGTCAGTGATTGAGATTACGTTGGTTGGTACGAACGCAGACACGTCCCCCGCTTGAGTTTCAATGATAGGAAGCGCGGTTAATGAGCCAGTTTGGCCTTTAACTTCACCGTTAGTGAACTTTTCTACATACTCTGCATTCACTCTTGCTGCACGTTCTAGTAGGCGTGAGTGAAGGTAGAATACGTCGCCAGGGAAGGCTTCACGACCCGGTGGGCGTTTAAGTAGCAATGAGATTTGACGGTACGCTACCGCTTGTTTGGATAGATCATCATAAATGATCAGTGCATCTTCACCGCGGTCACGGAAGTATTCACCCATGGTGCAACCCGCGTAGGGTGCTAGGTATTGCAGCGCTGCTGATTCTGATGCAGATGCAACAACCACGATGGTGTTTTTAAGTGCATCGTGCTCTTCGAGCTTGCGAACAACGTTAGCGATGGTTGATGCTTTCTGACCAATTGCCACATACACGCATTTGATGCCAGAATCTTTTTGGTTGATGATCGCATCGATTGCCAAAGCGGTTTTACCTGTCTGACGGTCACCGATGATCAGCTCACGTTGACCACGACCAATAGGTACCATGGTATCTACAGCTTTATAGCCGGTCTGAATTGGCTGGTCCACAGACTTACGTTCAATTACCCCTGGTGCAATGACTTCTACTGGGTCAAGACGCTCACAACTTATTGGGCCTTTACCATCAATCGGTTCACCTAAGGTGTTCACTACACGTCCCAGAAGTCCGTTACCGACAGGTACTTCTAAGATGCGACCCGTGCCTTTCACTTTCATGCCTTCAGAAAGGTCAATGTAAGGACCCATTACCACCGCGCCAACAGAGTGGGTGTCTAGGTTAAGTGCAAGTGCGTACTTGCCACCTGGTAGCTCGATCATCTCGCCTTGCATGACATCAGCAAGGCCATTGATTGTGATGATGCCATCACGAACCGATACGATAGTGCCTTCGTTGCGAGCTTCGGTGCTCACATTAAATTTCGAGATGCGTTCTTTGATTAGATCGCTGATTTCATTTGAATTTAATTGCATAATTGTTACCTATCTCGCGTGAAGTTGATGAGCCAATCGGTCAATTGATGTGTTTAACGAACCATCGATCACGGTTTCACCCGCCTTGATGACCATTCCACCCACTAGCGTGTCATCAATAACCTGCTTCATTTCAACCTGACGCTCTAATTTCTTCTCAAGTGCAGCTGTTAATGACGTAACTTGATCTTGTGTCAGTATTTCTGAACTGGTGACAGTGACAGGCACTACACGTTCATGTTCGTCCTTGAGCTCGCAGAACAATTCAAACAGGTCTCTTACAACAGAAAGGCGGCCGTTCTCGGCCAAGACTCGAATGAGATTAATGACGTGGTCATCAACGAGGCCTTGGCAAATACGAATGATGAGGTTTGCCAACTCTTCGGTTTGTTGTGTAGGAGCACCTTCTGCAGACGAAATCTGACTAGCGATTGTTTCTTCTTCCGCGACAGCCACAAGAATGGACAGCATTGAGTGCCACTCTTGTAACTGGTTCTCACCTAAAGCAAATTCAAACGATGCTTTGGCGTAGGGATGAGCAATATTGGTGTAATCTGACATATTGCCTCTCCTTAGAGTTCGCTAATCATTTGGTCAACCAGCGCGCGGTTCGTTGCAGAATCTAGATTTTTGCTAATCAATTTCTGTGCACTTTGAATCACTGCGTCTGCCATATCCGCCTGAAGTTCACGGCGTATCTTTTGGCGTTCGCCTTCTAGCTCAGCTCTACCTTGTTCTAAGATGCGTGCCTTTTCTTGTTCGGCTTCTTGTTGCGCTAAGCTGATGATTTCGTTGCGGCGTTTTCGGCCTTGTTCAATCAGTTCAGTCACATTCTTTCTTGCATCTTCGATGAGTTGTGCGCCATTGGATTTTGCTAGTTCTAGCTCTTTCGCAGCGTTCTCTGAGTGGCGTAAACCATCAGCGATTTCTTTTTGGCGCTCGTCTAACATCGCGGTGAGAGGGGGCCATACATATTTCATGCAGAGCCAAACAAAAATCACGAATGAGATTGCTTGTCCAAACATGCTTGCATTTAAGTTCATACCTTCCTCACTAAATCTTGATTATGTATAAATCGATCTTTTCAAAGCTGTTTGATTAAGCCACAGCGAAGATGATGTATAGACCGATACCAACGCCGATCATCGGTACAGCATCCACAAGACCCATCATGATGAAGAATTGAGTACGAAGCATTGGAGTTAGGTCTGGTTGACGCGCAACACCTTCAAGGTATTTACCTGCTAAGTTACCAATACCAGATGCTGCACCTGCTGCACCTAAACCGATCAGTAATGCACCTGCTACATATAAAACTGCGCTTACGATATCCATTTGTATCTCCGATAAATAATTTGTTAGTTAATTTTTGTAGTTATTAATTAGTGGTGTTCTTCTGTTGCCATTCCTAAATAAACAACGGTCAGTACCATAAATATAAATGCTTGTAAGAATACGATTAATATGTGGAATAAGGCCCAAGGTACACTCAGTGCCCACTGCATCCACCAAGGCATTAGTGCAATAAGGATGAATATCATCTCGCCTGCATACATATTTCCGAATAATCGTAAACCTAGTGATATTGGCTTTGAAATTAATGTTATTAATTCAAGAACTAAGTTAACAGGATATAAAAGAGGGTTATCAAATGGCTGAGTAGTTAGCTCTTTGATAAAGCCTTTCAAACCTTTATTTTTAAATGTATAGGTTAACAGTAGAATAAAAACACCGAGTGCCATCGACATTGGTATATTTACGTCTGCTGTTGGTAGGTCTCTAAAGTGCTCTAGACCTACAGCTCGGGTTAACCCCGGGATTAAATCAATGGGTAATAGGTCGACTGCATTCATTAACAACACCCAAACAAAAGTGGTTAATGCCAGTGGTCCTATTAATTTATCTTCTGCTTGAAAAATTTCTTTGACGAGATTATTAACGAAGTCAAAGACAAGCTCGATAAAACATTGAAAACGACCTGGAACGCCGCTAGTGCCACGAGTGGCTACATACCGAAATGCACCGATGAAAAGTAAACCTGTAATCCAAGATACCAACATCGAGTCAATGTTAAACGCCCAGAACCCATCACCTGTAGTTAAGAAGGTTAAGTGATGCTCTATGTATTCGTGAGCGGTAGTGACTTGATCCATACTACGCGTACTCCGATCTATTAGAGGCGGTAATAAATGGTGTTAAGAAGTATCCAACCATAGTAAATATGTACGCATATAATATTACTGGGTTATCCAGTTTGAAGAACTGGAATGCCAAGATAAACATTAAAAACGTATATGTTATTTTTACGACACGACTCATTTGCATTAAGTCACGTAAACTATAGTTAGGGTTCTTACGCACCTTTAGGCTTGCATATATAAATCCAAACAGCGGTGGCAACATCGCAATTACGATGCCCAAAGCTGATGATTCCATATCTACTTTATTACCAAAAAACACTTCATATAAAACTACACCGATGGCTAATACTATTTGGCAGAGAACAACTCTTTTAGCGGCAACAAGGATGTCGCTACTAATCCCATTAAGCCTCATAATAAAACCTTATGTTAAACAGTGTAAGTTAATATAAAACACAGTTTAAATTTAACTTGTTACTACATTTCACTTGTTAATAACACTTGATTTGCTTTAAAGAAAAACCCTTGCTGGTTTTATATCTCCTGACGAAATGAAACGAATTAAACTAATTCGCTATCGTTTCGACAAAATATAAATTACGCCTAAAATTATGTGATCAAAACGACAAATATTGATATCAATAATTCCATTTTTGAAATGAGAGTTTTTCATTTATGAAAGTAATCGTTTTATTACTTTATTCATGAATATTTAAGATGCTTTATCCATATGGAAAAGAGGGACTTTTGGGAAGGGTTCTGCGAGCGAAATTATCAACTTATGATCTTATCAATTAAGACTATTCAAACACTTAGGCTCATTTGTAAGCTGAATTGCCAAGTGTGGTTTGAGAGAGATTACGCTTGTTTGAGGCAAGGATGGAAGGTTTCGTTTGTCTGGGATATTAAACGTACGTCGCTCCTTATCAATAAACGAATATTTTTTATATTGTTGTCACTTTGTCATTATTTGCGTACGCGAGCGTGAAAATTCAGCGCCTAAATGTTGATGTTATAGGAGTGATGGTGATTATTGGGTGTGTGAGAAGCATGGTTGGGAGAAGAGACACCGAGTTTTGAGGAAGTAAATGGCAGCAAAGTGCTGCCTAATTTACTTAATCTAGGCTCTCTTATTACTCTTCATAACTGAGGTATTGAACACATAAGTCATGGAAAGCCTGTGCTTGTGGTGAGATCGTACGATCAGACAATCTGAAAATACCAATTTGTCGTTGCAAGGGCGGGTCAATTAATGGAATCCACACTAAGCGGGTTTCGTTGGTTGGGAAAGCCAGTTTAGGTAGCGTAGTTACGCCTATTCCGAGCTCTAACACCGAAAACAGCGAGGTAATGTTCTCTACTGAATACAAAGCTTGTTCGCTGAGCATGCGTGCGGGTGTTGGGTCAAGTAGGGTACAAGTCCCGTTACGAATGAAGGGTTGTTTTAACAATGTTTGCCATTCGATTCCTTCCCGTTGAGAGGCAATAGGATTGTCTTTTAGGCACACCACACCGATCGGATCAGAAAGCAAAGGCGTGAAGTCGATGTTCTCTTCTTCTAAATGGGAGCTATTACCGAGGGCAACATCCACCTCTCCAGAGAGTAATCTTGCTTCTACACCTGCCGCATTATCATCAATCAAACTCACTTCTACATTTGGGTACTGTTCACAAAAAGCCCCTAAAACACTAGGGATTAGTTTTGCGGCTACCGAAGGCACGCTTGCTATTCGAACTCTTCCTTGTTGTCCAGCCGCCGCTGCGCGTAGGTCATTGTCTAATGCTTTGTAAACATTCAAGAATTGAATGATTTTTGGCAAGCATATTTCTCCAAAAGGCGTCAGTGTCGATTTGTTGCCTGTTTCAAACAGAGGTTGGCCGAGTATTTTTTCCAGCTCTTTTATCGATGTAGAAAGTGCCGCTTGCGAGCGATTTGCTCGGTGAGATGCTGCTCGAAATCCCCCTTCTTCGACCACTAAAACAAAATGTTTTAACTGTTGTAGCTTAATACTCATGGCACTGATCCTTCTCTAGCCCTTGCTATACCTTACTTTTTGAAAGGTGATAGATTTTATTTATCAAATGCACAAAATTTACCGTTAGATTTATCAGTCGTCAAGGTGCAGTATTTAACCATCTTGAAACATAGTTGTTACAAAGTTGGATGGAATCGTGAACGCACAAACTAAAAAACACCCAGTAAAAACCGCTCTTTTTGCTTCAAAAGCACCACTAGAGTGGGCAATCGTAAATAACGGCACTCTATACACCGCGCAGATTCCAATTGATGAAACGGGCGCAGTAGTAGAAGGCGGTATCGAAGCGCAAACGCGTCAGACTTTTAACAACCTTGTTCATACGTTGGAGTGTGCAGGCGAATCTATGGATTCCGTGCTGCAAGTTCTGATTTACGTGACAGACCGTGAATATCTAAAAACGGTCAACAGCGTATACGGAGAATACTTCAATGCACCTTATCCAAACCGTGCTGCGGTCGTCGTTGCAGGGTTAGCAAGAGAAGAGATGTTAGTCGAGTTTGTGGTTTATGCATCGGCGTCTCAACCTGAATAATTCGACTGTGAACTAAGGCTATTTGCGGATCAAAACTCTTTTGAATTAAAGCGGTTTATTGATACAAGCGATCGGGTTTACTTTAGATACAAAATGTACGACTTATTTTAGCAATTAATTACCTGAATATTAACAGTTTATTAATTAACCAGATGGTTGCCAGACTCAACCGCAACCTAACCGTTACAAGGACAGAATGATGACTCAATTACAGAATGTTCAAGCAGAAAATGCACTTTACATCGGCGGCGAATGGCAAGCGGGTGTAAGTACCGTTGCGAACATTAACCCATCAGATATTTCTGAAAACATCGGTAACTTTGCACAAGCAAGTGCGGAACAAGTTCAACAAGCGATTTCAGCGGCGAAGCACGCTCAACCAGAGTGGGAAAAAACGCCGATTGAACGCAAGCAAGCGGTGCTTCAAGCGATTGGTGATGAGTTGATTGCACGTTGTGATGAGCTAGGCACGCTTCTTTCTCGTGAAGAAGGTAAGCCTTTTCCTGAAGGTCGTGGTGAGATTTACCGTGCTGGTCAGTTCTTCCAATACTTTGCGGCTGAAGTGCTTCGTCAAATTGGTGACAACGCGGATTCAGTACGCCCAGGCGTTTCTGTAGAAGTGACTCGTGAAGCGGTAGGCGTTATCGGCATCATCTCTCCTTGGAACTTCCCGACAGCAACGGCTGCTTGGAAAATTGCTCCTGCATTGGCTTTCGGTAACAGCGTTATCTGGAAACCAGCAAACCTAACACCAGCAAGTGCGGTTGCGCTTACTGAGATCATCCACCGCCAAGGTATCCCTGCAGGTACGTTTAACCTTGTACTAGGTAGCGGTTCAACGGTAGGTGATGCACTGATCAACTCTAAAGAAGTGAACGGTGTGAGCTTTACTGGTTCTGTTGATACAGGTCGTAAGGTTGCAGCTGCTACAGCGCCAAACTTCGTTCGTTGCCAACTAGAAATGGGCAGTAAGAACGCACTTGTGGTTGCTGATGATGCTGATATCCAAACAGCTGTTGATGCGACTATCGCAGGTTCGTTCTCTGGTGCGGGTCAAAAATGTACAGCATCTTCTCGTCTAGTGGTTATGGATGGCATTCACGACCAATACGTTGAAGCACTGATCAAACGTATGAGCGAACTGAAAGTCGGTCACGCACTAGAAGACGGCGTGTTCATGGGGCCTGTTGTTGACGGCAACCAACTTGAAGCAAACCTAGGTTGGGTTGAGAAAGCACGTCAAAGCGGCGGTGAGCTAGCATTTGGTGGCGAACGCCTAAGCATGAAACACGAAGGTTTCTACATGTCTCCAACGCTGTTCTTGAACACTAAGAACGATTGGGAAGTGAACCAAGAAGAAGTGTTTGCACCAATGGCAAGTGTGATTCGTGTTGCTGACCTAGAAGAGGCTATCGCGACAACCAACGATACTCGCTTTGGTCTAACGGGCGGCATCATCACTCAGAGCCTACGTACTAGCGCGATGTTCAAGCAACAAGCGCAAACCGGTTGTGTGATGGTGAACCTACCAACAGCAGGCACGGATTACCACGTACCGTTTGGTGGCCGTAAAGAGTCTAGCTTCGGTCCTCGTGAGCAAGGTCAATACGCGAAAGAGTTCTACACAGTAGTGAAGACAGCTTACCAGCGTCCTTACTAATCCACTTTCTAAATAAGAATTGGATAGCTGAAGATATTAACTTCCTAGCTATCCAGCTATCGAATTGGCCTGATTCACAGAGTCAGGCCAACATTAAAACCAAAGCAGCAACGAACTTATATAAGTGATTTAACCCATTTTTGAAAACATGTTATTTGAGCGTGTTTTCAAAACCGAGCTAGAACACTGAGCTTTCAATAGGAGTGGTTATGTACCAGCAACGGATTGTTATAGATGGATTGCAATACTGCAATTGGAACAGAGAGTATTTCCAAACACTAAAGGCGAGCGGCATTACAGCAGTTCACGCTACCGCGGTTTACCACGAGACAGCTCGTGAAACCTTATCTCGCTTTGCAGAGTGGAACTTAAGATTCGAGCAGAACGCAGACCTTATCATGCCGATTCACTCAATGGCTGATGTAGAGGCTGCAAAAGCGACTGGCAAAGTCGGCATTTTCCTTGGTGCTCAAAACTGTTCTCCAATCGACGATGAGATTGGTCTTATCGAGGTGATGCGTAAGCAAGGTCTTTTGATCATGCAATTGACGTACAACAACCAGAGCTTATTGGCGACGGGTTGCTACGAAAAGAACGACACCGGTATTACTCGCTTTGGTAAACAAGCTATCGAAGAGATGAACCGAGTGGGCATGATCATCGATATGTCTCACAGTGCCGAGCGTTCAACGCTTGAGGCGATTGACTTGTCTTCTCGTCCTATTTGTATCAGCCATGCGAACCCAACGTTTGCTCATGATGCGCTACGAAACAAATCAAATGATGTGATTAAAGCCCTAACTGCACGCGGTGGCTTAATCGGATTCAGCTTATACCCATTTCACCTACCAAACGGCAGCCAATGTACGTTGGAAGACTTCTGCCAAATGGTTGCGACTACCGCTGACATGGTCGGCGTAGAGCACCTCGGTATTGGTAGTGACCTATGCTTAAACCAACCTCAAGCCGTTCTTGAATGGATGAGAAATGGTCGTTGGTCTAAAGCAATGGACTATGGCGAAGGCTCTGCGAACAACTCAGGTTGGCCAGATGCGTTGCCTTGGTTCTGCGGTAGTGCGGGTATGGAAAACATATATAACGGATTGATGCGTCATGGTTTCAGCGAGTCTGAAGCTGGGCAAGTCTTGGGAGAAAACTGGTTTAACTTCTTGAAAGATGGCCTAGAGCCTCAAACCAAGGGTTAATGGTTTCTCGCGAGCCATCATCGAATTAGCAGCCTTGTAACAAACGTTCAATGAGCAAGTGCTGCTTACACCAATTTCACTATTCAAAAGGAACAACGGTCTATTTCGCAACGCGGTAACCCAAACATGGATTAGCCTGCCCAACACAAAAAACAATAGGGCAGGTGTTAAATACACCCTTGTAGTCATCATTCAAATGACAGCTGCAAAGAAACCTCTGGAGTCAGAGTATGTCTGATTTAACCAATAGCGTGAAATCTTCTAGCTTAAATGCGGGTCAAGCACACACAGCAATTAATGCAAAAAGCAACACAAACGAGTCTGAGTCTACGTCAGACAAATTAGGACTATCCAACCCAGCACTTTGGTACAGCGGCGGTTTTATCGCTCTGTTCGTGGCACTTGCTCTATTTGATGGCGAGCTGTTATCAAGCCTAGTAAATGCGGGCTTTGCATGGTCTGTAAAAGTATTTGGTCCTTACTGGCAAATGCTTCTTCTTCTGACTTTTCTTATTGGTCTTGGCTTAGCTGCAGGGCGAACAGGCAAGGTTATCCTAGGCGGCATCGCTAAACCGGAAATGGATGGTTTCCGTTGGATGGCTATCATCTTCTGTACGCTACTTGCAGGCGGTGGTGTATTTTGGGCCGCAGCAGAGCCTATCGCTCACTACGTTAGCCCACCACCATTGTATGGCGCGCAAGAAAATGCGCAGCAAGGCGCGGTGAATGCTTTATCGCAATCATTCATGCACTGGGGTTTCCTAGCATGGGCTATTGTGGGTAGCTTAACGTCTATAGTAGTTATGCACCTTCACTACGACAAAGGCTTACCGCTTAAACCTCGTATTCTGCTTTACCCTGTATTAGGAGAGCGTGCTCTGAAAGGCCACACCGGTGCACTGATTGATGCATGTTGTATTGTCGCAGTAGCGGCGGGCACCATTGGTCCTATCGGTTTCCTAGGCTTGCAAGTGAGTTATGCACTGAACACGCTGTTTGATATTCCAGATGGCTTCACAACGCAGTTGATCATCATCCTGTTCGCTATCGTTCTATACACATTATCGGCATTAAGTGGTCTTAACCGCGGAATGCAAATGCTAAGCCGTTACAACGTAATTTTGGCAATGGCATTGATGGTCTACATCCTGATCTTCGGCCCAACAAACTTCATCTTCAATGGCTACATCCAAGGTGTAGGCAGCATGATTGATAACTTCATCCCAATGGCAACATACCGTGGTGACGAAGGTTGGTTGAGCTGGTGGACAGTGTTCTTCTGGGGTTGGTTCTTAGGTTACGGCCCAATGATGGCTATCTTCATCGCTCGTATTTCACGCGGTCGTAGTATTCGCCAATTGGTATCAACGATTAGCCTTATCGCACCGTTTGTAACTTGTTTCTGGTTCACAATTGTTGGCGGCTCTGGCCTTGCGTTTGAGATTGCAGATCCGGGCAGCGTAAGTAAGGCGTTCGAAGGCTTTAACTTACCAGGTGCGCTACTGGCGGTAACTCAGCAGCTACCAATGCCAATGCTTATCTCAATTCTGTTCTTGATCTTAACCACGATCTTCATCGTAACGACTGGTGACTCAATGACTTACACCATCAGTGTGGTGATCAGTGGTGAGACAGAACCGAATGCAATTATTCGTACCTTTTGGGGGGTGATGATGGGGGTAACAGCGTTAATTCTGATTTCCCTAGGAGCCGGCGGTATTTCAGCGCTGCAATCGTTCATTGTTATCACCGCGGTACCGGTGTCCTTAATCTTGCTGCCATCACTTTGGAATGCGCCTCAAATCGCAATCAAGATGGCAAAAGAGCAGGGACTCTAAAGATAAAGCTCTGTAAGAAAGAGCTCTGTAAAACAAGAAACTGATTAAATAAGAACAAATCAGCCTTTGAAAGAAGGCTGATGCAAGATTCCGAAAGGAACAGAAAAACCGTACTGGTGAAGATACACCGGGCGGCACGTATTTAGGTCAATCGATCTAGTCAGGACAAATAATAAGGGGTGAGTTCGCTTGCCTCAAAAAACGTGAAAGCTAACCAACATACTGTCGCAACAATGCTTCAAATGACGGCAACGATCGGTTCTGAATGGCTAGCAAAACCCTTATAACTACAAAGGTGGTGAGCAAAATGGATGCACATCGTTCTACCTACACTGAATCAGCACTACGTGACGCAACGGTCGTCATGGCACCGGAAAGGCTAGGTGCAATGCACCAAACACGCATCAGCTTCGTAAGAACTCTGATTCGTAAAATGGCACAACAGCAATGGAAAGTGACTAAGCATGAGTGGCAACTAGACACTCAAGGTTTTGGTCATGTTATCTATAAGCTAGAGACGCCAAATCATGTTTATCATTTGGTTGTCTTCTGCGATGAGATTGCAGACGACGAACGAAATGACCGTGTAATTGCTGAAAAGTGGGACGTAACGTTTGCTCTTGTTCTTGGTGATGTTGATGTCACCCTACTTGAGAGACTTCGTGCGAATGTACCGCTACAAGAAGCAGGCCGTAACCCTAACAATGTGCTTGTTTTAGCGCGTGCAAACAAAAGTGTACGTGTGTTTGAACATATCGTTAGTCACTTGGCTAAAGGTGTTCAACCAACACCAAAAGAGCTGGCTGAAGTGGGTTACATCCTGCGAACGACAGCGGTATACGGCAATGGAAAATTTGGAATTGCTGACTTTAAAGTCTTAGAGAAAAATGAAGATTTTAATCAGTCGTTTAGTGCGCAAATGTGTGCGGTTTATATGCTGCGTGAGTTCAGCCTAGATTGGGTTCATTACCTAGCGGAGCAACAAGGCGGAGAACAGGCGATTACCTTGCACAGAGGTTTACAACGCTACCTAGGTGTGGGTAATGCTACTGGTTTAGGCATGGCGCCATATTTGATTAACCACCCAAGTATTGTCGATCAATGGATGACTACTCGTGAACATGCATTAGCTGACGTGTTAGCTAGTCACACGGATACCGCATTGATTGAACCGTTGCGCGTTTTAATGAACAAAGCCGTTTGCCATCTAGAGCAAGTGGTCACCATTAATGAAACCCAGCAAGAGTTAAACAAAGCGGCGGTTGATGACCTTAAAAAGGCTGAGCAATCGCTTGAAGCGTCTGTCAGCCAATGTGATACGTGGGCGCAGTTAGTTGAACAATCTAAGCACATGAGTATGGAAGCCCAAGAAATCCTTATCTCATGCTTGATGGAATTGTACCCAGAATTAGTGGACGCCTATCAAGAGCATATGAATTGCAGCGAAACACTGTCGCTTCCTAGTGGCAAAAAGATTCAAGACCTTCTTGTTGTATTAGAAGAAAAGTACCGTTGGGCGATCACGACTGATTTTACCAAAGCACAGAACAACTACTGGTTTTGGTATCGCTCTCAAGACAAAGAAGAGCCAAGGCTTGGAGTGCGAGGTGAGGAGCTAGGTGAAGAGCGTGAACTGCCGTTGGATATAGGTCGTCAAGCTTACCGTTTGTACCATGCTTTATTGCAGTTTGCGCCAGAGCTTTCATTAGCTGAGTTCCTTGTTAAGCAACCTCAGCACCGTGCGATAGCTCGTCGTGTATGGACGCTAGGCAACAAGGCGATGGGCGACATTCAAATGAATGTGCTGCATCAAGATTCGCCACCAATGCATTTACTGCGTTGCAAGCTTGCGATGTTTGGCGCGACTAAGTTTGATCCTCGCTCAGACCGTTGGGTACGAGTGACGTTTTTCCAAGGTGCACCACTGCTTGATGAAATTCATCAGGACGAATGGGTGTTCCCAGTCTTACCAAGTGAAGCGGAGCTTGCTGACTCTCAAAAATCTACTACACACATCAACGCTCAACATGGAGGTAAATCGTTATGATCGTTTCTCACAATGAACTGGTAGCGGCCGTCAATAAAGCCTTTCTGGGTATGCGTCGTACATGTGGTGAAGCCGATGTGATAGCGAACATGGTGGCAGATTTACAAATGGTCGGTTTGGATGGTGTTCGTCATTTTAACAATGCGAGCAACTTCATTGGGCTAGAAGACGATTGCCCAGTGGACATTCAAGTGCTTAGTGATAACACGGTTGAAGTTGATCTGCACAAGGCAAGTTTGGCGTGCCACCTTCCAGTGGTGATGGATTACGCGATTGAAAAAATGGTCGGCAAGAAGACGTTGAAAATTGAGCTCAACAACTGTCATAACCGCTGGCTAGCGTATAGCGAGCTTGTGAAACTGGCCGCGAAAGGCATCGCGTGTACTGCACGTTGGGACAACGGATCCAACCCTAAGAGCACTTTGTATGTGCTCAACCGTGGTTGCGTTGCACCAGAACTGTTTTTATCAGATTTGCCTCTGGCATCGGACGATCATATCCACAATATGACCATCGAGCTTTCCGTCCAGGATTTCGATATCGAACGTTTGTCAGATGGCTACCAAACACACATTGAATCGGAAGCGCTTTTTAAAACTCAAGAGAAGGCGTGGAATGAAGGCATTGAAGTTGACGATGGAGAGTGGGGCGCGTTGAAAGAAACGGCGACGGCTATCCTTGTTGAAAACAGCCAACGTTCAATTCAAGGTGCAGGTGAACTAGAAGCTTCTTAGCTATAAGTTATAGAAACTAAGCCTATAAAGCCTGAGCTTATTGAACTTAAAAGCATCATCTACAACAGATAAAACCAAAGAGCTTAACGTATCCTCACCTCGTTAAGCTCTTTTTATTTGTGCCGCATTTTTATTCTTCCTCTCAATAGATCAAACCTTAAACTCTCTGTTTTGACACAAGTTGTTACGCGTTGAAGGTAAATTAAGCGATTAGATGAAGCACCTTCACATTCATGTTAAACAAACGGTTTCTTTTACAAGCCACTATGCGTATCTTGCTAACTAAAGGTGCCGATGGGCGCCGTTTTTATTCGTACCGATGACTTTAGAATCAGATAAAAAGGAATGAAGCGTGCAAGCTAACTTTATTGATGGAACCACCCTGTATCGTCAGCACTCTTTTGAGTTGCCACTCGATTACCAAGCAAAAGATGGACAACAGATCCAAGTCTTCGCACGCGAGCTGGTTGATCTCGCTAAAGATGCGCAAGAGCTGCCGTGGTTGATCTACTTTCAAGGCGGCCCGGGTTTTCCTTCTCCACGTGTTAGCGGCCAATCAGGTTGGCTAAAGCGTGCATTGCAAAACTACCGTGTTCTGCTTCTTGATCAACGTGGTACAGGCAACAGTACGGTGATCAGTCATGAAACCT
Organism: Vibrio sp. BS-M-Sm-2; assembly: GCF_041504345.1. Classification (NCBI taxonomy): domain Bacteria; kingdom Pseudomonadati; phylum Pseudomonadota; class Gammaproteobacteria; order Vibrionales; family Vibrionaceae; genus Vibrio; species Vibrio sp. BS-M-Sm-2. Next base: position 1,666,435 of record NZ_CP167895.1, on the reverse strand, counting down.
TGGCGCATTTGTCACCAGAACAACAAGTTCAGTACTTAACGCATTTCAGAGCGGACAACATCGTTCGTGACGCTGAAGCGATTCGTGAGCAGTTTGGTATTAAGCAATGGTCGACGATTGGTCAAAGCTTTGGTGGCTTCTGCACTCTGAGCTATTTGTCACTGTTCCCACAGAGCTTACAACGTTGTTACGTGACGGGCGGTATTCCTTCTATTGAGCGTGACGCTGACGATGTTTATCGTGCGACTTACAAGCGTGTAGAAGATAAAAACAAGGCCTTCTTTGCTCAGTTCCCACAAGCGCAAGCGATGTGCCGAGAGATCTCTGATTACCTGCTCAACAACGACGTTAGACTGCCAAACGGTCAGGTGTTCACGGTTGAGCAATTCCAACTTATTGGCATTAACCTTGGTGGCGGTGAAGCGAACTTGCCGATGTATTTCACACTGGAAAGTGCATTTGTTGAAGTGAACGGTAACAGACAGCTGAGCTATAGCTTCCTAAATCAAATGCAGCAAGAGCAGGGTTACTTAACTAACCCAATTTACGCAATTCTGCATGAATCGATTTACTGCCAAGGTACAGCGTCTAACTGGTCTGCACATCGAGTTCGTCAGCAGTACCCACACTTCAACTACCAATCGGGTCGTGAGTTCTGGTTTACCGGAGAAATGGTCTACCCATGGATGTTCGACCAACTAGAAACGTTGAAGCCACTGCGTGAAGCAGCCAATCTATTAGCTGAGAAATCGGATTGGGGTACTTTGTACAACGCGGAGCAGCTGAGCAAGAATACGGTTCCTATGGCGTGTGCAGTTTACGCAGATGACATGTACGTAGAACTGGATTACAGCCGCGAAACACTGACTAATATTCCAAACTCGAAAGCGTGGATTACCAACGAGTATGAGCACAATGGTTTGAGAGTGGATGGTGAACGAATCGTCGATAAGTTAATGACGATGGTTGATGCATTAGAAAACTTGCCAAAATAATTAATTTTTCCCTGCCAGAAACAAGAAAACGCTGCATCCGTGCAGCGTTTTTTTTATGTCATCGAACTATTCGATTTAAGGAACTAGGAGGGGTAGCCCTTGAAGCCATTAAGGTTGGATGACGATATCTTGATTTTCAGTGGTCGATAAGCTGGCGCGGTTCTGTTCGATAAGCTGAGCCGCATAAGAGGGAGTCACAGCTTGAATTTCGCCTTTTGAACGAATCGTTAATGCTTCCCACGCATGGTCACGATATTTGCCTGTTTGTGTATATTCAATTAGTACTCTCATGATTCTTCCATCCGATGTGTGGTTAACGTGCTACTAACATTAGCGCCATTATTGAGGTTGCACACCTGTTAAAAATGGAACATAAGATTAACCAAATGAGAATGCGAGTAACTTGAAAAAAAGGCCCTATTGCACTTATCTTACTTAACCGTACTTATCGTAACCAAGCGTACCTATTGTAAATAGCTCTCATAAAAAACGCTGCACAATGGCAGCGTTAAAGTAGAGATAGGTTGAAGATTGATTAGCTGTTTTCTAGGCCAACAATCTTTCGTGCAGACATCACTGCACTATCTAAATCGGTCAATCTACCAGCACTGGCTGGACCAAGAACTGATGAATACAAAGCCAACTGCTTCTCAAATGATAAATCTAATTGGTTATATAGATTTTGGCGGATTTGAGCGTGTTGCTGTGGCTGTGCGCTCGACAGGCCTTCCAACGTATCGTAGATGAGTGTAGTTGTATCCATAACTGTCCTTAGTACATCTTTAGAAAATTTTGCGTATTATGCACTTGGTGTCATCTTTGTTCTGCGAGATTGATCGCATTATGTGCAGCTCTTCTTAATTGTGTAATCAGTTAGTTACAATTGTGTTGTTTGGCAAAGCGTCGAAAGGGTGCGTTTAGACAAAAGAAAAGGAGACACAGTAGTCTCCCTTTGGTTTATTGCAACTCACTTTCTAAGCCATTTGTCTGTTACCGGATATTGATGGTGTTGTCTCTGCGGTCATACATGTCTGGAGTGGTATGTAAGCCACCTGCGTAACCTGCCGCTTCAAGTGTTTCTCTTACCTCACGAACATGCTCTGCGGTTACTGGTTCTTGCCTGTCTCCAAGGTACAATCGGACGAAGGTGATCAACTCAGCCAGTCTCTGATCCGATAGGACATCTTCAAAGCTTGCCATTGGCATGAAGTTTCTATCCTTGTCAAGGTAGGTCGGTTGTAAACCGCGAACAGTTACCGCAATGGTGTTGAATGGGTCGCTGTGCATGATGATACCGTTGTTCAACAGAGTAGGGGCGATAGGGTCGCGACCTTTACCATCGTCACCATGACACGCCCCACAGGTTTGACGATATGTGGCGTAGATTTCTCTGTTATACGCGGCCTCATCAAACCCTTTAGGTTGTAACGGTACTGCGTCACTAGCGATGGTGTTGTTGACGTCTCCGCTGAGAAGGTAATAAGACATCGATTCAACGTCTTCACGCGTCATCAAACTCAGACTGTTCTTTACTACGTCAGCCATACCCGCAAAAGCAGTTCCTTTGTCTGAATGACCTGTGTGTAAGAAGTCTGTGAGTATTGCTTCATCCCAACCATCGATATAGAGCTCATTGGCTGTGATATCAGGCGCATTCCAACCATCAATTAAGTTACCTTGGAAAATACGTTCTGGTATTAGAGCTTGGGCAATATTTCGTGGGGTATGGCACTCAGAACAGTGACCAAGACCTGCGACCCAATATTTGCCTTGTTGCCATTTATCGACATCATCAATTTCTCCCTTAAGTTCCTCTGGTACTTCGTAATCAATAGGGTCTGTATCCATAAAGACGATGTTCCAGCCAAGCAAACCTAGGCGAATATTGGATGGAAACATCATGCTGTTGTCATCATTGCGTCGCGGCACGGCGGTGATTGACTGCATGTATTCCCATAAATCAACCATGTCTTGGTCGGTGAGGTATTGATAAGAGGTGTAAGGCATTGCAGGGTACAGGTAACCATTCTTACCTTTACCTGCAACTAACGCGGCTCGGAAATCATCGAAGTCATAAGTCCCAATACCTTCGGTGGTGTGTGGCGTTATGTTGGTTGAATACACGGTGCCGAAAGGGGTAACAAAGGGCAGGCCGCCAGCAAAGGGTTCTCCACCTTCTGCACTATGACAAGCCACACAGTCACCGGCATAAGCGAGATATTCTCCGCGCTCAACAGATGATGCTTTCAAACTCGCGAGCCTTTGTTGCTCTACTTCACCAGCGTGTCGTATATAAGCCCCAAGCGCGAGTATTTCGTTCTCGGTGAGCTGCTTATCAAACGCAGGCATTAGGTTGTTCAAACCGTAATTGATGGTGTGCTGAATCTCTTCAATACTTCCGCCGTGAAGCCAGATATCATCGGAAAGATCAGGTACGCCAATCGCTGGATTAGCGACAGCACCATCGGCATGACAAGACGAACAGTATTTGACGAACAAGGTTTTACCGAGCTCGACTTTAATCTCCGGCACATCGGTATGACGTTGGTTGAGAGAGGCTAGATAGTAGGAGACTTTTGCCACCTCATCTGGGCGCATGATTTCACTCCAACCCGGCATAGCACCGTTCCGACCTTTAGCTATCGAATGAATCACAGCTTCATCACTGCCACCATAAAGCCATTCTTGGTCTATCAGATTGGGAAAGTGCTTTTGTCCCTGAGCATTATCTCGGTGACAAGCGGCGCAGTGAGTTTGGAACAGAATCCTACCGCTGTTCACAATCTCTGGGATCGCAGCTAATCCTTCTAACGTGGTGTCACTGGTTTGTGAAAATTGTTCGTTAAGGCTGGTGGTCGGCGAACTGAGTTTGTCGTCGCTTTGTTTCCAATCGACTAATCCTTCCCATTCGCCAAGCCCGGGGTAGAGCACTAAATAACCCGCAGACAAAAGAAATGCCACTGCATAACTGACAAATAAAAGTTTAGGTGGAGGCGCATCTTTCTCTTCAATACCATCAAAGGTGCCAATGGTGTGGTCGTGATCGGCCTTGTGATTGCTACGCCAGTATTTAACGACAACAGACACCATCAGAACAAAGAATATTAAGGTTAAGAGTACCGCCCATAGATTCCAGAATGTGCTCATTGTGATACCTCCTGTGACGTATCTTTACCCAGGCTTTGTAAATAGCGAATCAGCGCTTCACCTTTGGTTTTGCCTCTTACTTGCAAACGGGCTTCACCAATTTCTTGATCGGTATAAGGCACTCCTAAGGTACGTAACACTTCCATTTTGGCGCTGATATCATCGCCAGTCAGAGTCTGCTCAAACAGCCACGGGTAAGAGGGCATGATCGATGTCGGTACGACTTTTCGAGGATCAATTAAGTGAATAACATGCCATTGGTCAGAATACTTTCTACCTAAGTTAGTGAGGTCTGGGCCAGTACGTTTAGAGCCCCACAAGTTAGGAAACTCATAGATATCGTCTGCTTCTTGGTTCGGGCGACCATTTCGTTTCACTTCTGGCTCAAGAGGGCGAACCATTTGTGTGTGACAAACATGGCAGCCTTCACTGATGTAGATGTCTCGGCCTGCTAACTCAATAGGTGTGAGCGGCATCGCTAAACTGCCTTTGGCAATATCGTCTCCACGGACGATGCTCGGCACTACCCAAACCAATAAAGAGAAGGAGGCGACAACAACGGTAGTCAAAATCAAAATGACGATTGAATGTGTAAAGTCTTTACTCATCATTTAAGCCCCCTCATTAACGGTGTGTTTAGCGTTATGTACGGCGGGCATACGAACCGTTTTGTACAAGTTGAATGCCATTAAGAACAATCCAAGGACGAACAGCGCGCCACCAAAGAATCGTAAGAACAACCAAGGTGCTTTGAAGTCCATTGCCTCTACAAAACTGTAAATCAGTTCGCCATTTTCATTTTGAGCGAGCCACATATAACCTTCACCGATGCCTGCTACCCAAAGTGCTATCGCATAAAGAGCGACGCCTGCATGAGCGAGCCAGAAGTGCCACTTAATCAGTCGTGGCGACCAAAGATCGGTTTGGCCCCATAAGCGCGGAATGAAGTAGTAAAAGACCGCTATCCCTGACATCCCAACCCAGCCTAGTGCTGCTGAATGTACGTGACCGATAATCCATTCGGTGTTATGTGCCACCATGTTGAACCAGCGAATGGCAAGCAATGGGCCTTCAAATGTCGCCAAGCAGTAGTAAAGAATTGCTGAGAAAAAGAATAAAAGAATGTAATCGGACTTCAGCTTTTCTTTGTTTTGTAGAAGGGTCATTGCGCTATTGAACGCACCAGCCCACGAAGGGAGCCATAGGATCAACGACATCACGATTCCGATGTTCTGAATCCAGATGGGAACGGAAGAGTAAACGAGATGGTGTGTCCCGGCCCATGTGTAGAAACCGACCAAGCCCCAGAAGTGGATCACTGACAATCGGTACGAATAGATAGGTCTATCTGCCGCTTTGGGTATGAAATAGTAATTCATACCAATGATACCCGCAGTCAGTAGGAAGCCGACGGCATTATGTCCCCACCACCACTGCACTATCGCATCTTGAGCTCCTGCAAATACAGAGTAAGACTTCATCGCTAACACTGGTATCGCGAGGTTGTTGACGATGAAAATCATGGCAACGACGATGATGAAAGCAGCAAAGAACCAGTTTGCCACGAAGATATGGCTGACCTTCCGCTTTGCAAGCGTGCCAAAGAACAACACCGCATAAAGCACCCAAACCAGCACAATCATTAAGTCGATTGGCCATTCAAGCTCTGCATACTCTTTTGAGGTGGTGTGGCCTGCGGGGAGGGAAATGACCGCTAGTAAAAGAATGAATTGCCATCCCCAAAATACCATCCATGAAAGACTTTTGTTAAACAGGTCACAATGGCCCGTTCGTTGGGCAATGTACAAAGAGGTCCCCATCAAAATATTCACGACGAAGCCGTATATCACACCAGAGGTATGTAGCGGGCGCAGTCGACCAAATTGGAAATATTGGGAATCGAAGTTTAAGACTGGCCAATATAATTGCGCGGCGAGAATCACGCCGATGATCATACCTACGATCGCCCACACTAAGGATGCGACGATGAAGTACTTCACGACCTTAATGCTGTATTGCGTTGTCACTTGTTCCATAACAAGGCTCCTTGCCTAGAGGTTTTGAACCGCTGACTTAATTTTATTCGTTGACTTCATTTGAATCGCCGAGCGAGCTTGAATCATTACCCAGCATTGAATAGAAATAGGAAATATCACGGATATCTTGGTCTGAAAGCGTGTCGGCTTGTTGCTGCATGAGAATCGCTAAGCCACTGGTTCTTTCGCGTGTCTGATAATCTTTCAGTGAAGAGATCAGATATCCCACTTTTTGACCGCGTAGGTTCGGGTAGGGATCTTGTGTTGAAATGCCATCAACGCCATGACAGGTCATACACACTTTGGCTTTTTGTTTACCTAATTCGAATTGCTCTTTGTTAACTTCAGCAGAAACAGGAAACATGACCAACGTCATTACTAGGGTAGAAAGTGTCGCCATGGGGTTAAATTTTTTTATATTCAAACTCATTCTCGATTCCCTTGGTTATGAAATGAGTAAGCTTTTTAAGATCAACGCACGAGATCAACTGGTGAAGTAGAAACGACTGGAACCCGTTATTAAGTCTCTTAAAGCTGCTTACGTTCGATTAAAGGTTATGCAGCAACCAGCATTCTCGCTACTCGCAGACTCATTTTTATTGTCAACTTTATTGGCCATTACGTATTCAGTGGCTGGATTGGATTACTCAAGGTGTTTAAAAAGCAGAGATTTCTACTAGATAAACGTGAGCGAATGATTATCTGGGAAGGAGCAAAGGTTGTGTTCGCGCTGGATTATAAGGTGAAATGTTATTTAGTCAGGGTTGAGTTGTACGAATCAAAAATAAGGCAATGTCTAAGCAAGTCAAATGGCCAATATGGACTAAACTCAGGTTAGTGACTTTTTTAAAACGGAGTTTAAAATGAGAACTGCACTGTTGTTTGTACTTTCATTGTGTTCATTTTCTATTTTCGCTGCATCGCAACTCACTGTATTTGACCATCTAGGTCAAAAGCACCAGTTAAGCCGAGAACAACTGTTACAACTTCCCCAACAAGAGATTGTTACATCATTACCTTGGGTTGATGGAGAGTTGGTTTATAGCGGTGTAACTCTGCAAACAGTGCTTGAAACAATGGATTTACCTATTACATCTCAGGTAACTTTCGTGGCGTTAAACGACTATAAAATCGCGGTGCCTAAAGAAGATTTTTATGATTATCAGCCAATCATTGCGATAAAACAAAATGGAAAATTCATGTCGGTTAGAGACAAAGGACCTTATTGGTTGATATATCCTCTTTCTTCGACGCCTGATATTGATAACACAGACTTCCATGCCAAGATGATCTGGCAGATACGCGATATTCACTTATAAGGGCTTAGTATGAAAAAGCTGTTGTCATTGACTGCCATTAAAGTCGTCGTGTTATCTTTGGCTGCGGTGGTACTCACCGTTAATATTTACAGTGTCACTCGCATTAACGACATCAACAAAAGCTTTTCGACTCGACAAAATGAAGCCACCTGGTTTGTTTTCCAGTTAGTAAAGGAATATGCCAACTTTTTGATGGTGAGCCGTTCTGAAAACATTGATTATGAAGAGTTATGGCTAGCATACGATATTACGTGGAGCCGTTTTGATATATTAATTAACAGTGCCGAGTCTTCTAATTTTATTAAGTCAGCAAACTTTAAGCCTTATTTTACTGCGGAGTTTGAGAAATTTAAGAGTTTGGAAGCTTCAATTAAATTGGTTGAACGAGGAGTGCTACCGAAGGGTTCTTTACAGAAAAAGGTCGATATTTGTTACCACACACTCGTTGGTTTTATTAACGACAAGTTTCGCTTACAAAGCCCTGTGATTGAAGAAAATACTTCAATGGTTGATAAATTAGTTATCGTCCATCTAATCAGTAGCGTGTTTCTAGTTGCCATCTTGTTGATTACAGGAATTATTTTCTATGTGGATTTCTCTATTAAAAGAAAACTCTATTCTACGGATTTTATTACAGGGTTTCGTAATCGAATCTCATTGATGAAATTTGTGAAGAATAGCTACTCAAAGGATAACAACTTTGATCTCTATTTTGTCCGAATCAGAAATCTTAGCGAAATCAATCAAAAATATGGACTTGAATATGGCGACCTTGTCGTGAGTTCGGCAGCTAAGTCTTTGACCGCTAAGATACCGGAAAGCACTATTTCATTTCGCAGTAGCGGAAGCCAATTCTTATTTTTTATTCCTGACCATTTGTATGCGAGTGATGAAATTCAGGAAAGGTTCAATGATGTGCTTAGTGATTACATATCAGCGGGAAATTTAGAGTTGATGATTGACGCTGTAGTAAGGCATAAGAAAAACATAAGCTCTAAAGACATGATGGAGTTATTGACTACCATCAAGGGATAAGATTGTTTAAAAGCTTAGTTCTAATTTCTTACTCCTCATTAATATCGATGTCTCTACCTTTGACTAGGTGTACAGCCTTACATAACAATCCTTATCTGAACGTATTTTATTCGCTTCGGATGAAACTTATGTCTGTTTAATAAACGTTAATCCCAATACACCTAATGTTTATTACTGCGCTTGATTTCTGGTGGTAGCTCAGGTTAAAAATAGATTAACAATTATTTTTGGTTCAGCGCTATGATCCTTTTGTTAGGGACCGATTTTAAAATATCTTGCTGATCTAGAATTGTTTGTGGATTATGGTCACGAACAAATTCGATAAACTCAATGTAAGTTAATGGTTGGCTGAAATAATAACCCTGTATTAGATCGCAGTTGGCTTTTCGAAGGTGATGATATTGCTCGATAGATTCGACTCCTTCCCCAACAACTAAGGTGTCACAAGAGTGGCCCAAGTTAACCATGGATTCGACCATCTTACGGTCAGCTTTGTCGGTGGCGATATTGTCGATAAAGCTCTTGTCAATTTTAAGCTCATCGACAGGATAATGAAGAAGTTGGTTAAATGCTGTGTAACCCGTACCGAAGTCGTCGAGGGAAACTTTTAAACCCAAGCTTCTAATGCTCTCGATTGTCTGTACGGTCAATTTGGTGCTTTTTACATAGCTGGTTTCAGTAATTTCAATGATGATGTTGCCAGGCGGAACTTTATAACGCTCGAGTACCTTACGAATGTTGCCGGCAAAGTTGCGATTATAGAGCTCCATCGCTGATATGTTTATGGATAATGTACCTTTGTAGTTGTGAATCTCTGAGAGCTCTTTATAGCTCTTGATTGCGGTGCTGATGACCCACATGTCGAGTTTGGAGATTAAATTGCTCTTCTCCGCGACTGGAATGAACTCATCTGGCCCTGCTTTGATATCAAAAAGAGCAGGGCAACGAATCAGACATTCCGCGCCGTCGATATGCAGTGTTTGAGCATTGAAGATAGGCATAAAACGAAGTTCAAAGTTGTCACTCTCACAGCACTCCAATAGCCTTTTCTCGATAACATCATGCCTTTCAAGTGAGTGAAGCAACTCTTCGCCATAAACAATTCGGCTCTCGCCGTCACTATGATCCTTAGCATTAATCAACATCTCATCGATACATCGGTGCCATATCTCTTCAAATTTCGGGGTATCTACGGGGAGAACACCCGTTGCAATCGAGAGCCTGAAACCATAGTAATCGAGGAAAGCCGTACCCGTGAGGGTGTTGTTAATGTTCTCAATCTCTTCATTTATTGATTGATGCCCGCCTATTTCTAAGATGGCGATGAACTGGTTTCCTCCCAGCCTTGCTAAAGAATAGTCACTGCAACTAAAGCCGAAAGAGGATTGTTGGTTTTGCAACGTTTCTCTTAGTGTTTTGGCTAGACTAACGAGTACATTGTCGCCCACCTTTGCACCGTATAAATCATTGATTTTACGGAAGTCGATAATGTCCCAACATACTAGGTAACAGTGTGGGCTCATAGAGCTTTTTAAACGAACATCAAGATGTCGAATGAACGAGCGCCTATTGGCTAACTTGGTTAATTGATCAAATTCGGCTTCGAATTTCAATTCCGTCAATGAATCAATATAGGCGTTCTTGAGTCCGTCAATTTCACTTTGTCCGGATGAGCGTTTAAAGTATCTAAGTTTGAGTCCACCAATGGAGATTTCGTGTAACAAGTCTTTGAGTGGACGGACTAATTGGTAGCGTACGACCATGTGTACGATGAGCATAATAATGAATAATATCGTTAAGCCACCAAGTAAGGTCTCCTGAGCGATGAGGGATTTTTCTGGATTGAATTTCTTTTCACGAATATTAATTTGAGCGAGAAAATGTCGACTATTCATCTCAACGTTGATGCTGTCTTTAGTTTGTTTAAAGGATTTAATAACGAATTGCGTGTTGTCAATATGCTCGGTATTTGATGATGGTTCAATTAGAAGTTGCGTATTGTCATCATCGTTATATTTGGTGAGTAAATTAGAGAGTTGTTTTAATGGGCCATCTGCAATCAATATATATCGATTCAAACTCATTTTTGCGCGTTTGTCCTGGGGGAGTAAATAAGGGTCTATTGCAGCAACATAAGCGTATCTGAGTTCACCACTCACAGAGATATAAGAAAAGCCTTCGTGGGAGAGTTCATTCTTATTGATCAAAGATGTATAGATATCGAAAACTTTCTCGTAGATATTATCGGGGATTTTTAGGCCTTCAAAAGGGTCAACTCGTAAAGTAGATAGCGTTAATTGGAATTTAGGATCAACAATATAGATATTACGTTGACCAAATTGATTTACGTGACTTTGGTTTAAGACTCGAAGTACTCTTTTTTCCAATAGGGATAAGGTGGTGTAGTCTCCGGGGTTTTGAATATATCGTAAGAACTGTAAGGATGAACCAATATCTTTTACTAGTAAAGACAAGCCGAGTTGTTCGTACTCAGCCGCAACTAGGGCGGTATTTACATCGGATTGTACTTCGTCTAAATACAGGTGTTTAGTGTGGTTAGAGGCTAAGTTATAGGTAACCACTCCGCCTATTGCAAATACGAACAATAACGTAGGAATGAGTACAAAATAGAGCTTCTTCAATAATGGCATTGATTATCTCAAACTGTCGACAATACGGTTACGGATTTGAATACTATTGGGCTCGAGTTGCTCATATAGATAGCTGCGTTCTAATACCTCTTTGCTAGGGAATAGCTCCGGATCGTTTTGATACTCTTGAGTGGTCAGTACTTTTGCTTTCGAGCTTGGAGTTGCAAACCAGGAGTCCATCGCGTTTTGAGCGGCGATCTCGGGTTGAGATAAGAATAATAGAATCGTGGTCGCTTGTGGAGATAGCTCACCGTTGTTAATTGCAGCAATACATTCCAACCATAACGTAGTACCTTCGTTAGGGACAATATAAGCCCAAGAAGCATTAGGTTCCGCATCGTTCAGTACATAGCTATCGCCTGAGTAGCCGTAGGCGAGGTTGATCTCAGCGAGACGTTCAGGTTGGTGGATATAGTCAATGACGTACTCACTGCTTTCAATATGAGGCTTTTGAGCTTGCAGGGTTTTGTAAGCTACGCGAAGTTCTTGCTCGTTATTAGTGAATGGCTCAAATTCATTTGCTAACAATGCGGTACTCACCAAATCGGTTGGTTCGTAATACATACTTATGCGACCACGGCTGTTCGCGTCTGGTTCGAGAATAGCTTTCCAAGAGGTGGGAGTGCTTACTTTGTCACTTCGATATAAGATTCCCGCTGTCCCCCAAGCATAGGGGATACCATGCTCTCCACATCCTTCAACCCACCTTGAATCGATGTTGCCAGCAATGGATTGTTGTAGTTCATGAAGGTTATGAAATAGATTCTGTTGGGCTAGTGCCTTGAGCTTTACGCTTTCTATAATCACCAGCTCAAATGCGCCCCGACGTTCGCTTAATAGCACTTCATCTCTGATCGATTCGTCAGAAAAAAACTGTTGTTTCAAAGAAATGCCGTATGTGTCACTTAATTGGGTCACGACGCTGTCAGAGAGAAATTCGTCCCAATTGTAGAGATATATGTCATTCTGTTGGCCAAATGCCGTGCCAGTCAAAATGGATGATGACACAAGAACTGAAGCATAAAGTGATTTCACTGGCGGATTCCTTTCCTACTTTACCTAACTCAATCGTAGACCAAAATTTGCGACATGGTTCAAATTTATCTCTCTAATTTCACTTCAACTTTATGCATTGCATGCAGATACCCAATTCTTGCGATCCAGTTAGAACGATAAACTAGCTTTGGTTACAAGATAATTAAGTTAAATCATGGTGATATTACGCTTTAGTGAACGAAAAGCTGAAAAAGCGCTTACATGAGGCCATAGACTTCTGATTTGGATTGATGAAAACGCGTAGTCTGTCTAATTATTTGAAAATGGGCAAATAAATATGCAATTGACCGCGTGCTTTTTCGTTAATTATGCAATAGTAAAGCATTAATTGAGCTACAAGGAAGTTAGTTTATGGATGCAGGTTTAGTTGGTGTATTTGTTACCGTGGCGATTGCCCACTTTTTGGCGTTGTTAAGTCCCGGGCCAGATTTTGTGATTGTGGTGAAGAGTGCTGTTCGAAATAAGGGAAGAAAGGCGTTAGGTGTTGCATGCGGTATTGCCAGTGCAAATGCTGTTTATATTGCTTTATGCCTAGTTGGTGTCGGCTCGATTTTGGCGGCATCCGTTTCTGTTATGATTGCATTGAAGATTATTGGTGGAGTATTTCTCGTTTATCTTGCTGTTCAAGCGTTAAGAGCCAAAAAATGTAATTACAGCAATATTGATGTTGCTGAAGAAAGTACCTCCAATCAAACGACTTTTCTTAAAGAATTCGTCACGGGTTTTCTATCTGGAATTCTTAATCCTAAAAATCTTTTGTTCTACTTGAGCTTATTCACGGTTGTACTGAATAATGAGGTGGGTTTCATGTTCAAATTGGGGTTAGGTATTTGGATGACAGTGGTTGTGTTTGTGTGGGATGCCGCGATTATATTCCTTTTATCTGCACCTAAAGTCCGCCGAGAATTTACGCGTGTCGCTTACTACATTGATAAAGTGACTGGTGTCATGCTAGGCCTACTTGGCTTGACTATTGTGAAATCTGCTCTAGTACGCCATTAGATTTAATTGAATCGTAATTACTCCATAAGCTTACGTTCGTAGCTCAATATGATGTCGGTGTGCCGCGAACGTGCGCTTATTTGTTCCCTAATTAGGGAACAAATAAGCCTTATCTTTGGTTTAAGCCATATACTCAACGTTCTGTTGAACTCGTAAACTCTTTTGATAACGCCCAGTTTATCAATCCATACTTATTGAATAAGCAATAGTAAAGTTGCTGTTAAACACTTGTAGCACAGAGTGTTTGTGCTTATTGTAGTCAGCAATATTTAATCAATACCAGAGCTAGGCAGTATTGTGAGTTTAGAGATATATCAAGTAGATTCGTTTACAACTCAAGCGTTTAAAGGGAACCCTGCTGGGGTCTGCATCTCCAAAGAGCCATTGGATGAGTCGCTAATGTTTTCAATCGCTGAAGAGATGGCGGTATCCGAAACGGCTTTTCTTTCGCTTAGCACCATGACTCTTAAATGGTTCACTCCCGAAGTAGAAGTGAAGTTATGTGGGCATGGTACACTGGCAACTGTTCATGTAATGAAAGAACAAGGGCTGATCAATCCAGGTGATAGAGTTGTGTTCAACACATTATCAGGGGAGTTATCAGCCGCAGTTTGTGAATCGTCTATTGAGCTTGATTTCCCAAGTACTCAGTTATCATTGTGTTCCGAACCCAACCTCACGTTACTTGAATATCTTGGCTTAGAGCCGCATCAAGTCGTTTCATTCAGAGAGTTTGAGTCTAAGCAGTTAATTGAAGTTTCCAACGAACAAGTGCTATTGGAGCTTTCACCGAACTTTGATGCTTTAAAAGGCATTCAAGGACGAGGTGTTGTGGTGACAGCGCTATCATCAAATGCGGAGCTTGATTTTGTTTCTCGCTACTTTGCACCCTGGGTTGGGGTTAATGAAGATCCTGTGACTGGCTCGGCACATTGTGCATTGACGCAGCACTGGGCTGAAAAGCTAAACAAAAGCTGCTTCAGTGCTTATCAGGCGTCTCGTCGTGGTGGTTATATGTCGACAGAGTTATTAGCTAACGGGCGAATCAAGCTGATTGGTTCGGCTATTACTGTGATTAGTGGTGTGTTGAAGCTTTAGAGCTTTGTTGAATCTTTAGAGCTCAGTTGAATCTATAAAGCATTGTTGCCGTATTTTTTTGACTAACCAAGTGAGTTTTCTTAGGCCATTTATGGTTGAGCAAAACGGCTAGGGTGTAATGTTATTATTGAAGGAATCACAATGTCAGCCTTTTATCTTTCTCAAATACTCGTCGCGATTGCTATCTGTTTCGATCTTCTGTCTTTTCAGTTTAAAGAAAGGAAGAAAATTGTAACCTGTCTATTCTTTGCTGGCGTGCTTATCTCTAGTCATTTTATTTTGCTCGAGCAATGGACAGCGGCGAGTTTAATGATCATTGCAACAATCCGTTATTTAACGAGTGTATTTTCTACATCGTCTAAGTTTAAATATTTGTTCTGTTCCATGTCGGTGATCGCAACGGTTGTGACTTACTCAGGGCTGACCAGCATATTGAGCTGCTTTGCTTCCGTGTTTCAAACCTTTGCTGCCTTTAACAAAGATGACCGCAGATTAAGAGAATTGATGATCATCGGAACCAGTTTTTGGTTGGTTCACAATTACTTAGTTGGCTCGCCAACAGCGGTTCTTATGGAGGCGCTGTTTATCTGCAGTAACTTGGTGGGCTATTACCGTTTTTATTTCAGAAAGAGTGCTGCTGCTTAGGTTTTACAGTGCAGTTCAAGTCCAGGTTGTTAATCAATTCAATGCTAGCTAGGAGAGCTTGATGCCAAACATTTACAATGATGTTCCTTCGTCAATGCCCAATGAAATATTCAATGACCTGATTGCCAACGACAGTGTTCGAATCGAAAGAATACTGTCGCATGGGCACAGTTCTCCAGATAAAGGTTGGTATGACCAAGAAGAGAATGAATGGGTAATGGTGCTTGAAGGTCAAGGTGTCATCGAGTTTGAAGATGGACGCGTTGTTACTTTATCAAAAGGGGATTACATCAACATCGCTGCACGAGAAAAGCACAAGGTCATTGGTACGGATAAAGACATGGTGACGATCTGGTTGGCTGTGTTTTATCGTTGATCTCTTGATCGAAAGCTGAGGTTGTTGAGTTTGGATTATAGAGCCTGTTGATTCAGCTGTTTATTTGCCCCTTTGAAAGGGCTTAGGACAAAAAGGAGTATGTCGTGGTTAGAATTCGAAATTATCAAACGAGTGATGACAAAGCACTGTGGGAGATCTTCTTTCATACTGTACGTAATGTGAATGTTCGAGATTATTCTCAACAGCAAGTCGAAGCTTGGGCACCTAGTAGCTTTGACTTTGCGTTATGGCAAAAGCGTATGAATGGGTTACAACCCTTTGTGGCTGAGCTAGATGGTTGCGTTGTTGGCTATACTGACCTGCAACCCAATGGCCTGATTGACCACTTTTTCTGTCATCATGAATATCAAGGCAAAGGCGTCGCTAGAGCTTTAATGGAGCATGTATTTGAGGTTGGTCGGGCTCGTGGTCTCTCTCGATACTTTTCAGAGGTGAGTATTACCGCTAGGCCTTTCTATGAGCACCTTGGTTTTGCAGTCGTTAATGAGCAGCAAGTCGAAATGCGTGGCGTAAAACTCACCAATTACGTGATGGAGAAGGTAGTGCCTTCAGAGGAACGGTAATCTCATTTTTGTTACAGTTTTTGCCTGCTTTTTTGTTCTCCTCTTCGAGAAAAATCATCACTTTAGAGATAATATTCACTTCAACTAATATCAGTGAAGGAAGAAAAGTGGGTATTGAAGCTTTAGCGTTTGTGATGGACGCATTAATCACCGCATGTTGTATGTATATCGCCTCTAAAATGTCATTCGTGGTCGCAGATTTTAAATCCCTTCTTACTATTGCTGTAATCGTTGCTTTGGTGTCATTGATTCCGACAGTGGGCTGGGTGTTAGGGTTGATTCTATTTGTGTTCCTACTGGGGAAAGCGACGCACTCTAGTATTGGTGATTGCATATGGGTGGTGGTTTTCACAAAGGTGGTATCGATGGCGGCCTTTCTGATATTCGGGCGCTTGTTTATGTAATCCGGGTTCTTACTTATATAAAGGCAGGCTCGGCTAATTTGATACCGATCTTAACTTGGTATTTAAACATGAAAAGGGTGTGAACCTGTCACACCTCTAAGAACCTTTGATTTGTGTTCGTCTGTGTTATTTAGGCAGTAATACAGCGTCAATAACATGAATAACACCATTGCTCGCTTCAACATCTGCCATCACGACCTGCGCTTTGTTGATCATCACATTGCCGTGATCAATTCCTACCATTACCGTTTCACCTTGCACTGTTACGGCACTATCAAGTTTCATCACTTCAGACGCCATTATTTTTCCTGGCACCACATGATAGGTCAGTACTGCGATTAGCTTGTCTTTGTTTTCTGGCTTCAACAGCATATCAACCGTTCCTTCAGGTAGTGCAGCGAACGCTTCATCCGTTGGCGCAAACACAGTGAACGGGCCATCACCTTTCAATGTTTCAACTAAGCCTGCCGCCTTTGCTGCAGCTACCAAGGTATTGAAAGAGCCATTTTCAGCCGCCACGTCAACGATATCTTTCTTCATTCCGTGGTGATCAGCGTGAGCAAAAGCTGCAAAAAGAAGCGTCGCAACTAGCACTGACATGGTTTTGATTAGTTTATTAAACATATTGTCTTCCTTTGAGTTGTGTCCGTTATTTTCGAGAGGTATTACGAGAGCTCAATCGTGATAGATCAATTTGTTGTGTCTTTGATTGAATGGTTAGCGATATCGACTGCGCCAAGCGAATAAATTTACATTGTTAAATGCTTGTTATAATTTTATTTTGATGCTTATAGTTACTTGATGATTATTCAAGTAATGGATGTGAATATGAGGTTTGTTTTACCAGTTGTCTTTTCTGCATTGGCTTCAATGCCTGCATACAGTGGTCTCGCTCCAAGTGAAGGTTTCAGCGGTAACTTCAGTGTATTGGCCGGTTTCTACTCTGACAGTAGTAATTTGAGTACTGAACAAGATTCGAATCAAGCAACTAACACCCAGGAAGGGGAGAGTGAAAACCAAGGGTTACTCGGCTTTTTGGGTACTGTTCAATATACTTTTGGCGAATCGCTGACTCACCAAGTGTATGCGGGTACGACGCGAGAGGATATTGCAACAGGTACCATTGCGTTTGAGATCGGTTATAGATACCAACTTTCTGGAGGCACCATATTAGACTTTTCTGTTCTTCCTACCCTTATCTCAGGTAAGGCTTGGTCTGACCCATATGCGGTTGGCGTCAATCGAAACGAAACCGATGTAAAAGGTAATGTTGGGCGATTGCAAATGACTAATATAGGCGGTACTGGCTTTCGAACGGATTTCGCGATTGGTGAATCTGACGTTGATGATGAGTTATCGGGCACCCAAGGCTTATCTCCGGAAGAAGCTGTGCTGCTTGATAGAGAAAGAACCTATTTATACGCCAAAGCAGGGTACCGCTTTATCTTGCCAAACCAAGCAGGTCTATTTGTTCCTTCAATGGTGTATTTCCACTCAGACGCAGAAGGGGGAGCACTCAGCTTCGATAGCTATGGCATAGAATTAAACTAC
Source organism: Vibrio sp. BS-M-Sm-2 (assembly GCF_041504345.1). Classification (NCBI taxonomy): domain Bacteria; kingdom Pseudomonadati; phylum Pseudomonadota; class Gammaproteobacteria; order Vibrionales; family Vibrionaceae; genus Vibrio; species Vibrio sp. BS-M-Sm-2. The sequence continues at coordinate 1,648,536 of NZ_CP167895.1, read as the reverse complement.
GCTAAGCGAATCGGCCGTCATGGTTTCGTTGTTACGCTCGATGCAAGTGATCGTCAGTACGATGAAGCCAACCCTATTTATGGTAAAGCGCGCGAAGATAATGAATATGGTGCCTTTTTAGCGTACGAGTTTAGTGGCTTGATGGGCTATAAAGATTGGTCGTTTGTCACGTTACTTGGCTTAAGATCTATTGATTCAAATATCGATTTTTATAATTCAGAACAAGTATTCACAAGCGTTGGTGTGGACTATAAATTCTGACATTCACACTACGTATAAAATTAATCAAACAGGCTCTTAGGCTCAGGTTTTCTATTTTTTTAAATATTTCAGTAGCTTACATGTATTAAGGGTTGTAGGTGTTCGTTGCTATCCGTAATATAAAAAATTAGATGATGGATAGAAATAATATATAAGGAAGCGCTTTGGAAATACAAATAAGACATCTTGAAACGACAGATAGCCAAGATATGTTTGATATCTATCGACACCCATCAGTATCAGAAAATACTTCACAAAAGCCTTTCCTTAGCTCTGATCAGGTAGAGCGGTTGTTTGGTCATTCAGACCATTTCACTTTAGTTGCTGAAGTGTCTGGCAAAGCAGTAGGCCATATTACTTTATTTATGACCACCAAGGTGAGAGACAAACATTGTGCTGGCCTTGCGATAGCGATTAACCCGGATATGCACGGCAAAGGGGTTGGTCAAGCGTTAATGCAAGAAGCTATTAATCAATCCGATAATTGGCTTAACCTCGTTCGACTTGAGTTAGAGGTTCATGCAGATAACCACGCCGCTATTGCTCTGTACGAACGCGCAGGCTTTCAGTTAGAAGGCACCAAAAGGCTGAGTACATTCAAAGCGGGTAAGTACATCGATATGTTACTTATGTCTAGAATTAGGCCTGATTATCAATATTAGTGAGCAGAATCTGTTTCATTCGACATTAGTCAACAAGATAGCTATTACTCAAAGCCCGTATGCATAAGGGCTTTGTATCCAATTAAAGCTAGAAGCACCTAAAGGATCAACAAGTGTAGGTCATTTTTATTGGTTTTTAAGCTAGATAAATGAATTAAGATACTAAGAACTATGATTTTCTTTAGAGGGAAATACAGTGTTGTATTGGTAATGAGCTATATTTAAGTAACGCGGAGAAATACCGTGTCAATGCTGTATGAAGACTATCGGAGGAGGAACTAGTTATTGTTAGAACCAACAATCAGTGAACAAATACAATGGCCGTGTGATTTACCACAAGACTTTATAGACAGCCTACTCGAAATCGCTGTTTTAAAGACGGGCATACATAGCCTAGAAATTACGAAAAAATTTCAAAACCTACCGGGCGTTTTCTATATTCTTAAGGGCTCAGCAGGTATCTGCTTTTCAACTGAAAACATGAAAAGCTTATCTGGTGGTGTTATTGGAAGGGGAGATTGGATGGGTGCTTTGTCTATACATGCTGACTACAACCTCTTTGCAGTGGCAGAAGAAGTCGAGCCTATCACTATGGTACTTTTTCCTGAAAGTAAGGTATTAGAGCTCGCAGAACGGAAGTGCATGGTTTACAAATGGCTACTTCACTGTGGAACCAAAGCGCAATCTATTTGGATGCAGGCTTACTTATCCTCGATTCATGAAAAAGAGCAGAAAACCATTTACGTCTTGTTGGAACTTGCGGCACGCCAGACCAATATCGCGGGGGCAACCGTCAGCATTAATATTTCACAAATTCAACTGAGTTCGATAACAGGCATATCAAGACCTAGGCTAAACGAAGTTCTTAAAGGGATAGAGCAACAGGGCTTAGTGAAGATCCAAAGAGGGAAGGTGTTTATAACCGATGTTGAGGGGTTGTATGAGCATATTTCACCGATGAATTTGATGATACGAAATCCTGTCACTGAGATTAAGTCCTAACATGTGTATAACAAGAGCGAACTGAGTCGAACTTTTCTCTCATTATTGTTAAATTTACCAACACTTAATGGGTATTTCACAACAAAATTAGCTTCTGTGTTCTTTTGGGAACATACATTGTTTTTCCATATCTATAACTTCCTCGCTAGATTTATAAATTGAAATAAAGCGGAATAGAATTGTTATGAAAATGGCTGTATTGGAATATAAAGTATTGGGGCTTGGTGATTGGATTAAAACAAGAGTTTCTAGCCGCTGTGCGCACTTACTGGCAGCAGAATACAAAGCGCTAGGATGGCCAACAAAAGTAGATGGAAAAGTGTTATCGACTGAGTCGGCTTAATCAATATAAGCCTAAATCATCTAGATGAAGACAAAAAAGAAGCTGGCAGTGTGCCAGCTTCTTTCATTTTTAAATTCAGACCATTGAGCTACTTGTTCACGTAATCTTTGAATTTCTGCTTGGTTTCAGCATCGGCTTTTTCGTACCAGAAATACAGCATTTCTTCAGCAGTATTCGCCGCATTCGCATCAATCTTTGCTGGTAGAGTGACTGGTTGTACTACAGTCGCAGCTGTGCCTGTACTAGCTCCTAGTGTTAGTGCAGCGACACCACCTTTCTGGTTGTATTCCTTTGCTTCTTGAGGAAATTTACGACCAATCTGCATACCATCTTTCAATAGCTTGTCTTGCTTAACACTGATTGTATTTTGGTTCTCATCAACTAATTTCCAATCTAGGTTCTCAAAGCCTTTATTCGCTTCAGCGGTATTACGGTATTTAGGCATATCAAACGTTAATACGGCGTTTGTGGTGCTAAAGGTTGCAATAATAGCATCGCTATCAACAAACTCGCGGTCGTTACCTTTATCAAAAGCAAGTTGATATTGGAATACGATTTGGTTTTGGCCGTCTGGAACGGTGAGGGTTTTATGAGATGAAAATAAGCTGCCATCTAGGTCAGGCTTGGCTTCATTTACTGCCAGAATATCAACACTTGATGGAACTTTGATTTCAACGTCAGCTAATACTGCTGGTGCAGCAACGATAGTTGAAAGTAGGGCAATGCTTTGGATTGTCTTCATAATCATACAGTTGTTATGGTTAGTTAAATTACAATCGCACGGTAAGAACTCCAATTCAAGTCGTGTCATAAGGATTTGAAAAAATTTGCGAAATCTTAACGCAACAGTCATATATCAAGGTTCATATTGACTAGTGTGAGTTCATATTTTTGAAAAATGAGCGGATAGCTTTGGGATGAATTGTATTAGTTGACGGTTAGCGCCTATATGTTCTTTGTATTGGATACTAAAAAGCCGAGATAACGTTTGAGCTATCACGGCTTTGTTTGGCTTTACTTGGAGGGGGAGCGTTAGCTAGTTATTACTTAGCTTGTGCTGCTGCCGCTTCTAGTTGCTTAAGTTTACCTTGAAGCATGTAAGCATTCTGGTTGAAGTTACCAGGGTTCAACACTTGGCTTTGCTGCATAGGGTAGTCAGGTAGCGTGTTCATGAACTCTTGCACTTTGCCGCCTACAGGTACGAATAGCCACATGTTGTCTGCCATCCAACGTAGGTACATGCCAGATTCGTGTGGTGCTTTTTCGAATGGGTCAGCACGTAGGTGAACTACTTGAGGCCAGTTTGGTTGGAAACGCACAGCATCAACGATGTTACCATCCATAACAGCGAATGAAATCTTGAAGTCGTTCCAACGTACAGCATTTAGTTCAGCGTTAGCAGAGAAGTAAAGCATGCTGTCACGAGGGCCTTTCTCTTCTTTACCTTGGAAGTAAGGTAGGAAGTTGTAACCATCTAGGTGTACACGCCAGTTTTTACCGTTGTAAGTTGCACCTTTGTCAGACGCTAGCTTCTCAACCACTTTATCATCACCAGCAGCTGCTAGTAGCGTTGGAATCCAGTCTTGGTGACCCATGATGTCGTTGATCTTAGTTCCCGGTTTGATAGTGCCAGGCCAGCGAACTAGCTGAGGAACACGCATACCACCTTCGTAAGTTGTACCTTTCTCACCGTGGAAGTAAGTAGCACCACCATCAGGCCAAGATACTGTCTCTGCACCGTTATCGGTAGAGTAGATTACGATTGTGTTGTCTGCGATTTTAAGCTCATCAAGCTTGTCTAGAAGGATACCTACTTGGTCATCGTGCTCTAACATGCCGTCAGCGTAAATGCTGATACCTGATGCGCCTTGGTATTTTTCTTGTAGACGAGTCCACACGTGCATACGTGTTGTGTTGTGCCAGATGAAGAATGGTTTGTCAGCTTTCACTGCTTTTTCCATAAAGGCTAGAGATTCTTCTAGGAACTCTTCATCCGCGTGCTCCATACGCTTACGCGTCATAGGACCTGTATCTTCAATCTTACCGTCAGCAGTAGACTTGATTACACCACGAGGTCCGAAGTTCTTACGGAACTCAGGGTCTTTAGGGTAGTAGTATGTCTCTGGCTCTTCTTCTGCATTCAGGTGGTATAGGTTACCGAAGAACTGGTCAAAACCGTGGTTCGTTGGAAGGTGTTTATCTTGGTCACCCATGTGGTTCTTACCGAACTGAGCAGTCATGTAGCCTTGTTCTTTAAGAAGGTCAGCGATAGTTGGAGCCCAATCTGGGATACCGTGATCAGAGCCTGGCATACCGATAGTTAGTAGACCTGTACGGAAAGGTTCTTGACCCGTTAGGAATGCAGCACGACCAGCAGTACACGATTGCTGACCGTAGTGGTCAGTAAATAGTGCGCCTTCGTTAGCAATACGGTCGATGTTAGGTGTTTCATAACCCATCATACCGTTGTTGTATGCACTGATGTTGAATACACCAATGTCATCACCCCAGATAGCAAGAATGTTTGGTTTTTCTGCTGCTGTTGCCGCTGAAGAAGCTGCTAATAAGCCAACACCTAATGCTAGTTTATTAATTTTAGTACCCATAAGGACTCCGATTCACTTTAAAGATTAATGCGTTAGAGCAACACATCGTTGGGCAAACATTAATCTCTAAAATCGGTCGTGTCTTTTTATAGTGGTTATAACTAATTGTTATGGGGTTATTGTAACCTTTTGATTTTTAGGGTTTTGGTGCTGTTTACTCATTTTGCCCTCTAACGTCATGTGTGATCCTTATCATGTTTATATACGTAAGTTCCATCGTCTAGTTGTCCGCGTCGCTGTGAAGAAAAATGACAAATAGATTAATAGTTTAGTGAATCTCGCGATCGTTCAAAAAATGGACTATACGTTGTAGGGCAGGATGCAAATAACTAACGAAGAGGTTTCTATGACAGCGAAATATGGCGTCAAACGTCGATTAGCGATTTTGGGTACTGCGATGATGGCGGCTTCCACCACCACATTCGCGGCAGAAAAACCGAATATTCTCGTCATTTGGGGTGACGACATTGGTCAATCTAATGTCAGTGCGTACACCTTTGGCTTAATGGGGTATCAAACTCCGAACATTGATAGCATCGCCAAAGAAGGCATGATGTTTACCGATTACTACGCAGAGCAATCTTGTACCGCAGGTCGCTCTACGTTCATTACAGGTCAAAGTGTACTGAGAACAGGCTTAAGTAAAGTAGGCTTGCCAGGTGCAGATATTGGTCTTCAAGCAGAAGATGCAACCATTGCTGAACTGCTTAAACCTATGGGTTACATGACTGGTCAATTTGGTAAAAACCACCTTGGCGATAAAGATGAATTTCTTCCAACAGCACACGGGTTTGACGAATTTTTTGGCAACCTTTATCACCTAAATGCTGAAGAAGAGCCTGAAAATGAAGATTACCCAACCGACCCAGAGTTTCGTAAGAAATTCGGCCCACGTGGTGTTATCAAATCATTTGCTGACGGCAAGATTGAAGATACGGGCCCATTAACACGTAAGCGTATGGAAACCGTTGATGAAGAAACACTCGATGCCGCACTCGATTTCATGGATCGCGCTGTGAAAGCTGATAAGCCATTCTTCGTTTGGTGGAACGCAACACGTATGCACTTCAGAACGCACGTGAAAGCGGACAGTAAAGGTGTGACTGGTGTCGGTAACTACGCTGATGGTATGGTTGAGCACGATCGACACGTTGGGCAACTATTGAAGCAAGTGGATGAGTTGGGAATCAAAGACAACACGATTGTTTTTTACTCAACGGATAATGGCCCACACATGAACTCTTGGCCTGATGCGGGGACAACCCCGTTCCGTGGTGAGAAAAACACTAACTGGGAAGGCGCATACCGTGTACCAGCAATGGTCCGTTGGCCTGGTAAGATTGAACCAGGAACAGTATCCAATGAAATCATGCACCACATGGACTGGATGCCAACCTTCGTTGCCGCTGCTGGTGATGACCAAATCAAAGAGAAACTACTTAAAGGTCATACTGCTGGTGATAAAACGTTTAAGGTTCACTTAGATGGTTATAACTTCCTTCCTTACCTAACGGGTGAAGAAGAAAAAGGCCGTCGTTCAGAGATATTTTACTTTACCGATGATGGCGATTTAGCGGCGCTTCGTTACAACCAATGGAAAGCGGTGTTCATGGAGCAACGTGCAACGGGTACCATGCAGATTTGGTCAGAACCGTTCGTGACGTTACGTCTTCCTAAGCTGTTTAACCTGCGTATGGACCCATACGAAAACGCAGATATTACTTCGAATACCTATTATGACTGGTTGTTAGACCATGCTTATATGTTTGTCCCTGCGCAAGCGTATGTGGGCAAATTCTTAGAAACATTTGCTGAATACCCACCACGTCAAAAAGCAGCAAGCTTTAGCTTGGATCAGGTTATGGAAAAACTCCAAGAGAACCATAACAAGTAAGCTTTGGTTTATTGAAACTGACAGCTTGATGAAACTGAAAACACGAAAGAGCTCTTAGGAGCTCTTTTTTTATGCGCATATCGATGAGTAAATACCAGTCGTGAATATGAGTCACAACAATCAAGCTCACTGCCACTAAATAATTGTAAATTCATTGTTTTTACGTCTACCTTATTAAGCATAAGGATGTATAAAAACAAGGAATGTTATGTCTGCATGGTTGTGCTCGCTAGTGAACGGATTGAAACACCAGCGAGTTGCAGTATTATCCGCAATGTTGTCTTTACCTATGTTATCGATGCTGAGTGTCAATGTGTATGCAAATGAACAAGCTCCGACGACGACTGAAGCTTCGCTTAGTGGTTCAGAAATTTCAGATGCTGACTCTTCCAAGGCTACGTATGTCGGTTCTGAAGCATGTGTTGACTGTCACAGCGAAGAAGTGGAAGCGTGGCAAGGCTCTCATCATGATATGGCGATGAAACACGCTACCGATGAGTCCATTTTGGGTGATTTCAACGATCAAACTGTGACTCATAAAGGAAAGCCCAACCGTTTTTTTCGCAAGGGTAATGAGTTTTGGGTCAACATCGAAGGGCCGGACGGTCAATTCAAAGATTACAAAATCAGCTATACCTTTGCCTTTGAGCCTCTACAACAGTACATGGTTGAGTTTGAAGACGGCCGTGTACAGTTGATTCCTTTCGCTTGGGATTCTCGCACCGAGGGAGAAGGCGGCCAACGCTGGTTTCACCTTTACCCTGATACCACCAACACCGATGAGTTTTACTGGACCAACAGTGGCCAGAACTGGAACTTCATGTGTGCAGACTGCCATTCAACAAACCTAAAAAAGAATTACGACAGCGCAAGTAATACTTACAACACCACTTGGTCCGAGATTAATGTCGGTTGTGAAGCCTGTCATGGGCCTGCAAGCGAGCACGTTGAGCAGGCCCAGTTAGCTAAAGATCAGTTAACACAAAACAAGTCAGCCAAAGCCAATGGTGTAAAGGATGTTCAAGTCTCGGCGCATTATGGCTTCGATCGCGACTTGTCGAAGTCGGTGAAAGAATGGGTCTACCAAGAGGGCAACTCAACCCTGCAACCAAAAGACATCGTCCATACCAATCAAGTTCAAACCTGTGCTCAATGCCACAGCCGACGTACTCAGTTGAATGAAACAGGCGACCACGTGAATGGGTCATTCTTTGATAAGTATCGCCTGAGCTTGATTACCCCTGAGCTTTACCATAACGATGGTCAAATCTACGATGAAGATTACGTTTACGGATCTTTCTTACAATCAGTGATGGCTGAAAAAGGGGTCACATGTACTAACTGTCACGATCCACATACTGCAGAACTGAAAATTGCCGAAGAAGCGGTGTGTAGCCAATGTCACATTGCATCAGAGTACACGCCTGAAAAGCACACCTTCCACGAGTCGAATACCGAAGCTTCACAATGTACGACTTGTCACATGCCTGAGACGACTTACATGGAGGTCGACCCAAGACGCGACCACAGTTGGCACATCCCACGTCCTGATATTAGCCAACACATTAAAACACCAAACGTGTGTACCAGCTGTCACGAAGATCAAACTGATCAATGGGCAGATAAGCAAATCGGTGAGTGGTTCCCAGATTCTAAGTATCGTAATCAGCAGCATTTTGCCGTTGCCTTTTATGCTGACTCAATAGGGCACAGAGGTGCAGAGGATGCGTTGGCATACTCGGCTCAGGACGCCAGCTTAAGCAATATCATTCGCGCTTCGAGCTTAGAACGTTTGGGGGGTAATACGGGCAAGAACACGCTGATCTCATTGGCGAGAGCGGTGAAACACGATGATGAAATGATCCGCTTGGGCGTGGTGCAAGGCTCGTCTGGCTTCCCATTCACTGATCGCTGGCAGATCCTAGAGCCACTATTGAAGGACCCTGTATTGTCGATTCGTTCAGAAACCGCAGGCGCGCTAGTACGTTACTGGGGAGAAATGAATCCGCTGCAGAAAGACCAAATCAAGCCTGCATTGGAAGAGTACATTGAGATACAACAATTTAATGCAGACAGAGGGTTTGGCCGCACCAACTTAGGTAACGTTTACCGAGACTTAGGCCAGTACCAAAAAGCGATTGAGTTTTATCAAGGTGCTATCGAGATTGAGCCCTACTTTGAAAACAGCTACGCCAACTTGGCTGATTTATATCGTGCACTTGGTGACGAGCCAAAAGCATTAGCGACACTGAAAAAAGGTATTCAAGCGCAACCAAAATCGAGTGTGTTGCCATACAGCGCAGGGTTATCAATGCTGCGAGTGAAAGATTACAAACAGGCAACCAACTATCTAAAACAAGCGGCAGAAACCGCACAAACCGACCCGCAATATTGGTATGTGTACGGTTTGGCTTTAGAGAAGTCGGATGTACTTGCGGCAAGTAAGTCATTGCACAAGGCGTACCAATTCAGCCGAAATCCACAACACCTGTATGCACAGTGTGAAATCTTAGCGCGTAATTACCAACAACCCGGTGTACCGAAAGCGTTCGAACAATGTATTTCATCATTGAGCAAAGTGGCGCCACCGGAGGCGATTAACCAATTGAAAGCGATTAGCAAGTAGAAAGCTGGGCTGAAATAAAGCACCAGAATTGACGTGGCTATGCGCTTATAATTTATGGTGCTTATAACTAATAGTTATAGGGCTTGTGAGTAGGATGTACGCAGCCAGATTGAATTAAGGGAAGACCTATGAACCATGCGCAACAAGCAATAAACCAACTGATTGAACAGACAGAGAAAAGTGTTATCGGTCAGAGCCACGTCGTTCGGGCTCTGGTGATAGGGTTATTGACTAATGGGCATGTGCTTTTAGAGGGACTTCCCGGTACAGCGAAAACTCGTTCAGTGAAATCGCTGGCGAACCTACTGAACACCAGTTTTGGTCGAATTCAGTTTACGCCTGACCTGCTGCCATCAGATGTAACCGGTACAGAAGTGTATCAAGAGCTTGATGGAAAGCCTCAGTTGCACTTTCAACCGGGTCCTATTTTCAACAGTATTGTTTTAGCCGATGAAGTGAACCGTGCTCCTGCAAAGGTACAAGCGGCTCTGCTTGAAGCTATGGCGGAAGGGACGATTACGGTGGGTGGTCAAACTCATATTCTGCCAGATCTATTCATGGTGCTCGCTACGCAAAACCCAGTAGAGCAAGAAGGTACGTATCCACTGCCTGAAGCACAAATGGACCGTTTTATTATGAAAGTCACGGTCGACTATCCAGAAGATGAAGCTGAACGCGATATCATTCGACTTGTGCGCAGTGAGGAACTCGGTAGCGAGACGAGTTCGGAATTAGTCACTCCACAGCATATTGAACCTGAATTGGTACTTGAAGCGCGCCGCCAACTTCCAGACATTGCCGTTTCCGATTTAGTTGAGAACTACATCGTGGCTTTGGTAATGGCTACACGAAAACCTGAGCGTTATCCAGAATCAGACTTATCGAAATGGATTGAAATTGGTTCAAGTCCTCGTGCTTCTATTTCATTGGATAAATGTGCTCGCGCTTATGCGTGGCTGCAAGGGCGTGACCACGTCACGTTAGACGATGTGCGTGCCATGTTGCCAACCGTATTAGGCCACCGATTCTCGTTGTCTTACGATGCATTGGCCGATGGTGTTGACCATCAAAGAGTGGTTGAAGAACTGCTTGATAATGTTGAGATCGGATAACTAGGGGGCGTCATGGCGAAGCCAACACAAGCTCCTAAACCGCAAGGCCTTGATCCTCGACTTTACTGTGACTATTCAAGGTTAGTGCGAATTCAGGCTCAAGCTGAGTCATTTTCACTGTTACCTCATTTAAAAGCGGGCAGCGTACTTTCGGGTAGACATAACTCTTTGTTCCGTGGTCGTGGTTTGAATTTTGAGGAGTTACGACACTACCAACTTGGTGATGATATTCGTAACCTTGATTGGAAAGTCACCATGCGAACGGGGAAGCCGCATGTTCGCAGTTACACCGAAGAAAAAGACCGTAATGTGATGATCTGTGTCGATCAGCGCAGCTCAATGTTCTTTGCCTCTCAAGACACCATGAAGTCAGTCGTCGCAGCCGAAGTTGCGGCATTGTGTGGTTGGCGTGTGCTCAAAGATGGCGACCGAGTAGGCTTCGTTTTAGCCTCACACCAAAAACTCTTTCATACCAAAGCGCAGCGTTCTCAATCTGATTTATTGGCTCAGCTAAAACATCTTACTAAAGCCAATCAAAGCTTAGGCGTCAAGGTAAGCGATGGAGATAATGTTGGTTTTAGCCAGTGGATTGAACTGATTAAGCGAATGAGGCTCAAGCAATCAACCTTGATATTTATTAGTGACTGGCGAGACTGCCAAGAACAACATCTCGATCGACTAAAGCAGTTACAGCAACACAATGACATCTTGGCCATTATGGTCACCGATCCATTAGAACAGTCATTACCTCAAGATCTTGCAAGCGCAAACTGGGTGGTGGGTGATGGTCGCTTTCAACTTAATCTGGATAGCCAATCTAAGGTAAACCTCGCAAGTGAAAGTCTTGCTCAGAAAGCGGCACTTCAGAAACAGTCCCTTGCTAAATTGATGGCGATGAAAAAACTCCCTTATATTGAATTAGACACGTCGGGCAATCACATATCACAGCTGCAGAAGCTAGTGGGAGGTCGCTAAATGGCTGTTGAACATACGCCCCCAAGTACTTATATCCTCCGCGAACTGCACGATGTAGCGATTCCTGACAGTGTGAGCTGGGCTCCTCAAACGATCGGCTGGAAGACCCTCGGCGTTATTCTGTTATTGGTCGCTATCTATCTGGCTTATCGTTTGGCGCAGAGATGGTGGAATAACCGTTATCGAAAAGAAGCTCTTCAAGAGCTTATGGTATTGGATGCACGAGACAAAAATTCAACCGAGCGAACTTTTAAAGTACTGAAAGTGGTACTTCGCTACCTAGACAGCAGTAATGCCAAGTTGTTTGGCCAAGCTTATGTGAACCGTCTGAACGCTTATCTGCCTGTTAGCGCTAACACCAGTGAAAACAGCAATGCGTTCTTTGCTGATGAAGTCTCGGAATTATGGATGCAGAGCCTAATTGACCCTAATGTGCGTTTGAGCTTTGAACAGCGTTTAGAGGTGATTCAAACCGCGATGATGTGGTTAAAACTTCACAAGTCGAATGTACAAGTTACGGTAGAGGGGCAAGATAATGTTTGATGTTTTATCTGCCAGCTTTGAATTTGCGCATCCGCTGTGGTTTATCGCGTTGCCTTTGCCGTTATTGGTCTATTTTGCCGTGCCAGCTTATCGGACTAAGCAAATGGCGATTAAAGTGCCATTTTTTCGAGAATTGGTTGAAGCAATTGGGGAAGCACCGTCAGAAGGTGCAAGCCAGTTAACACCAAGCTGGTGGCAACGAACCACGCTCATTATTACTTGGATATTGGTCGTGTGCGCGTTAGCGAAACCAACCATTCTTGGTGAGCCACAGGTTCGCGAACAATTAGGTCGGGATGTGATGGTGGTGGTCGATTTGTCGGGCTCGATGGCAGAGCAAGACTTTACCTCTAAGCAAGGCGATAAAATTTCTCGCTTAGATGCGACCAAAGAAGTGTTAGCTGACTTTGCAAAAACCAGAAAAGGTGACCGACTCGGTTTGATCTTGTTTGGTGATGCTGCGTTTGTGCAGACGCCATTTACTGCAGACCAAGATGTATGGCTTGAACTACTTAATCAAACTGATGTTGCGATGGCAGGCCAAAGTACCCACTTAGGTGATGCAATTGGCTTGGCGATTAAGGTGTTTGAACAAAGCGAAAAGCAAAGTGCTGCCGTTCAAGATTCGAGTGTTGATGCCAACGAAAAAGAGAAGGTCGTGATCGTACTAACCGACGGTAATGATACTGGAAGCTTTGTTGAACCGATTGATGCAGCCAAAGTTGCGAAGGCGAAAGGCGTTCGTATTCACGTGATCGCCATGGGTGACCCACAAACCGTTGGTGAAGTGGCTTTGGATATGGAAACCATCAAACGAGTGGCTCAAGAGTCTGGTGGCGAAGCCTTTGAGGCGCTTAACCGCGACGAACTGACCAAAGCCTACGCTCAGATTGGTGAGCTAGAACCACAATTATATGAAAGTACCACTTATCGTCCTAAACAGGGGCTGCACCATTACTTAATGGCGATTGTTGTTGTGATGTATCTGACTGCCTTTAGTCTGGCGACTTTACGTAGAAGGTCGCTTTTGGCTTCTAAAACTAAAAAATTGAAAGGAGAGGATGATGCCTGATTCTCTCACTCTACAACAGTTCTTTACCCAGTTTCATTTTATCCGACCTTTGTGGTTGTTGGCCTTTATTCCGATGTTCTTCCTGTTATGGGTTCGTTGGAGAGAAGAGACCAAACCAACGTGGAAAGACATTCTACCTGCACATTTACGCGATGCATTGACCATTGGCGAAACAGGGTGGCGTAAGCAATTACCGTTGAAGCTATTGGTGGTGATTGTGACTGTCGCGATCATTATCTGTTCTGGCCCAACATGGCAGCATGAGGCTTCGCCTTTTGGTGAAGACAAAGCGTCGATGTTGGTTGTGCTCGATAATAGTGAATCCATGCTCGCTAAAGATTTACCTCCGAGTCGTTTGGAGCGATCTAAGCAGAAAATTAGAGACTTACTAGCAGCTCGCAAAGGCGGCACTACGGGCTTAGTGGTTTACGCAGGGAGCGCACACGTGGCAATGCCCGTTACGCAAGACAGCAAAGTATTCGAACCGTTTCTAGCGGCTATCACACCCGACATTATGCCAGTATCAGGTAAGTCAGCAGAAGCAGCGTTGCCACTAATTAATCAGCAATTGTCTGGTGAGTTAGGCTCTTCTGTACTGTTGGTATCAGATGGTGTAAACCCAAGCACCATTAGGGCGTATGAGAGTTTCTTTAACGACAATCCGTATCAGTTGCTCATTCTGGCCGCAGGAAACAGCAATGTGGTGAGCGATAATCCAGTCGACCTCGATTCATTGCGTAATTTGGCGAATAAGACAGGTGGTCGAGTGATTGAGGTGACCGTTGACGATTCGGATATTCAACAGTTGAATCAAGCTGTTGAAAGAAACATGCAACTTAACGGTGAATCTTCTATGCCATGGAAAGACATGGGCTATGGCCTGCTTATTCCAATGGCGATCATTATGTTGTTGTGGTTCAGAAAAGGGTGGTTGGTGCAGTGGTGTGTCGTTGGCATGATGATTTCAGGCAGCATCTATTCACCAAATACTTTTGCGAAAACAGTCAACTTAACGGCTGAGAAACCAATCGTGGTGGAGTCGCTTACAGCTTGGGATAAAACAGCTCAATGGTGGTGGGACTTATGGCTAACGCCCGACCAACAAGGTCAACGTTTGTTGAATCAAAAGGAGTACCTTCAAGCTGCCAAACATTTTACTGACCCAATGCGAAAGGGCGCGGCTTACTACTATGCTCGTGATTTTAAGCTAGCTCACAGTGCATTTTTGCAAACCAAAACTGACCTTGGTTTGTACAATGCAGCGAGCGCGTTAGCCAGGCAGCGTGAATATCTTGCTGCTAGAGACCTTTTGAAGTCATTAAGTGAAAAAGGGGACTTGTCTCCAGAACTGAGAACGGATGTGGAAAATAACCTCGCAGTGCTTAGCGGGATTGTCGAAGAGGTAAACCGAACCAGCGAAAGCCAATCTGGAACCACAGATGGTCCTGAAGAATCTTTAGAACTCGAAGATGATCAGCCGCGAACGGGTGATGGCGCTGAAGAAGAAACGGTAGCCGAATTGATGCTCAAGGAAACGCTTAACGCCAATGAAATATTGGGCAGCCAAGAGCTTGCCGACAAGTGGTTAAAACGCGTTGAAGCGGATCCTAAGTTCTTCTTAAAGTCGAAATTTCAAATTCAGTTAAGAGATCCTGCACCGTCTATCGAACAGACGCAAAAACAGGAGCAAGCACAATGAGTCGATATGATTTAACTCTTGAATTGGTTCAAGTAAAGGTAGGGTGGGCAAAGTCGTTGAACTTAACCAAGACCTTGCTTGTGTCGATGGTTTTGCTGTTTAGCACTGCTTTTTCTGCATTTGCTTCTGCTACTGACATCTTCGATCTACAAAAAAGTGGTGACGTTGAGCTTATCGCTTGGGTAGGTGAGAAACCCAAGTCAGGCGACAAGATAACGCCGACCAAAGTCAGCGTAAATGAGCAGGTCATTCTGAACATTGAGGTGGCGACACCGCGCTGGTTAACTGGCGGCACTCGAATTGGCAGTATCGAAATCCCTAACGTGATCGCTAAGCAGCGTAACCAACTCGCGACGAACTATACAGAAAGAGTCGGCGGTACTACATGGTCACGTCAACGATGGGAAGTGACGCTCTATCCGATGACTTCTGGCGAGTTTGTCATTCCAACCGTGCCGGTTCGCGTCCAAGTTTCTGCACCTGATGGTTCTAACGTTGGCGGCACGCTTTACACGCAGCCGATTAAGTTTGAAACCTCACTACCTTCAGGTTTATTAAGTGATGAATCGCCTTGGTTTTCTGCAACAGAAGTAGATACAGAGCAACAATGGCAACGCTCGAGTGAAAACTTAAAAGTAGGCGATGCCATTACTCGAACGGTAACCATCAAGGCCAAAGACAGCTTGTCTGTGTTACTGCCAGATGTGTTAAACAATGAATCGACTCAGCAATATCAAGCTTACCCACAGCCAAATCGTTTAGACGATACACAAGAACGTGGAGATTATCGTTCTAGCCGAGTTGAAGAAACGGTTTATGTGATTCAACAAGGTGGCGAATTTACCTTGCCAGACTTCTCATTCCAGTGGTGGAACAGCAAGAATCAGCGCCTTGAAACCGTGGTGATAAAAGGGAATGTGTTTGAAGCCAAGCACACGCTCCAATCCTTCATCAAGGCTTATATGTCAGTCTTTATCAGTGTGGGTTTGGCATTGGTGTTGTGTGTTGCGTTGTTTGTGTCTTTGAAGCGTTATTACAAGAACCGACCAACACCGAGTTGGTTGGTATTCCGTCGTTTGCTTAAGCAAGGTAATTGGTCTGCATTGAGAACCTTTATCTATCGTCAATTACGAAACGAAACCTCTCAACTAGAACTGGATAAAGTGCAACTTGGTAAATTGAATGGACAAAAGCGTTGGCTAGAGGATAGCGAAGCCCTTCAACAAGGGCGCGAAGACAAAAACGTATTTACTCGTTTATGGAAAGGCTTAGGTCACTTACCCGATGATAAATCAAAACCGAGCAATTCTCGCTCAATTGTCGACCGATTGAAAATCCCTAAAGCTTTGCCAGACTTAAAAGATAGAACTAAGTAGCAAACTTTAGTCATTCGCATCGAACATAATCGGCAGGTTCTCTACTATAGGGAACCTGCCTCTTTAATATGGAACTGTATGAAAAGTACCGAGCTAAATCTAATTCCTATATTTGTCGCTATTTATGAAGAGCAGAACTTATCAAGAGCTGCTAATCGCATGGATATAAGCCAACCAGCTGTGAGTAAAGCGCTTGCAAGGTTGAGAGATATCTATGATGAGCCACTGTTTCACCGAACCACTTCTGGCGTAGAGCCGACCACATTTGCTATTGATATCTATCCTGCAATGGCCGCTGCGCTAAAAAACTTTACTTCTACCTTATCCGCATCAAGAGACTTCGACCCTAAAACTTCAGGCCGAGTGTTTTCAATTGCCTGCGTCTCGGCGGCTAGCTACGAAATGGTACCAAGAGTCATGCAGTTGATCAGTCAAGTTGCACCAGGTATTGCCTTGGAAGTCCATCCCTTGTTTACAGAGGACTACGAGTCAGACCTTAGGCTTCAAAGACATGATGTGATCATCGATATGACCCCAAGGGGTCGAACTATGCTCAAGCATGAAGTGATTGCTAGCGAAGAGTTAGTCGTGGTGTGTCGCTCAGATCACCCGACGATAGGTGATACCATCGATATGGAGCAGTTTCTAGCCTTAGAGCATGTCGTTGTTTCGCGATGGCACGCTCGAAGGAGTCTACTAAGTTCAGAACATTTTAGTGACCTTGAGAAACGCAAAGTAATCTATCGAGCTGCGGGTGTCGTAGAGATGCTTCCTGTTATAGAGGGCTCAAATTCCATCGGTATGCTCCCAATGTCATCTGTACGCTGTTTTTCTGGAAAATATGATGTTAGAACGCTGCCTTTACCTTTTGAACTCGACGATCTCGATATGTGCATGATTTGGCACCCAAGCCGTACCAATGAGCCAAGCCACAAATGGTTGCGCGCTAAGATCAAGGCGGCAGCAAAAGACATATCAAGTTAGGCTCTAACGGGGGTGTAATGGAAAATATTTGTACGAATAGCAGTTATCCCAAGCACTAACATACGTTAATCGGCTAAGGCTTAAATACAGGCAATCAAAAAGAGCCGCTTATCTGTTTCGACTGAATCAGTCTGAATATGATAAACGACTCTTTTAATGAGTGGGTGCTGGATTCGAAATCTAGCTCACGAAACCTTAGAGGTATACTCTACTCAGTGACCTCTTGTAACACCTCTCCAATTGATCCACTTGGTTGGGTTATCCCCAGTTTGTTCGAAAGTGTTGGCGCAATGTCGTATGGCGTGATTGCCCGCGAGATCTTCTGAGCTTCAACGTCGTAGCCTGCGAAGATTACAGGCACATGCGTATCGTACTTCCATGGCGAGCCATGTGTAGAGGCTATTTGAAGGCCTTCCATGTCGTTAATGTAACTACGCGGTGCAAATACCACATACACGTCACCAGAACGAGCAGGGTGGTAGTTGTTTTTGATTAGCTGCATCACATGAGTATCAGGCACTCGGTTCGCTGCAATATCGCTGCTTGATACTGCAAACGCCACACCCTTCACTTTTGCTATTTCATCGGCGATCGCTTCCTGCACTTTAGCTAGGTCAAGTTTCTTCTCTGCGATTAAATCGTGATTCAGATAGATATAAGGCTGTGCATACAAGCGAATGGCGTCTTTGGATAAACCAAATTGATCCTTCAATCTTTTTTCTACGCCACTCGAGAGCAATGTGTCTTTATTGAAGTATTGAGCTTGATTAAAGCCAAGCGCATTTGCCGCAGGTGAAGATTCAGGTACTCCATGATCGGCAGACAACACAATTAATGTATTTTCTAGACCGACTTGGTTATCAACGGTTTTAAGAAGCTTGGCGATCGTCTTATCAAGTCGAATTAGGTTGTCTTCTGTTTCTAGGCTTTCCGGGCCGTATAAGTGCACCACGTAGTCGTTTGATGAGAAACTCACAGACAGATAATCAGTCACTTCACCTTGGCCTAGCTTCTCTTGCATCAACAGTGTGCTTGCAAAGTTTTCTGTGATCTCGTCACCGGCCGGGCTAACGGTTAGCGTTGTGCTGTAGTACTTGTAACTTGCAGGGCCATAAGGGTGAGGGAAGGTGCGTTGGAAATCACCGAGTTTCACTTTGTGTTCGGTATCGTGCTCTTGCAGCGTGTACTTCTCTCGTGGTAACGAGAGCTCCCACTTCTGTTTCGAGTACTGAGCAGCAATTGCTTTCTCGTTCCAACGTGATACCCAATCTGGATACTCGTCGTAGTAATAGTTGCTGGTGACAAACTCAGATTGCGCTTTGGAGAACCAGAAGGCTTTACCACTGTGTCCCGCCAATGAGATTGCGCCGCGGTCTTTCACTGATACACCGAACACTTTTGATTTTCCACTATTGGAAATCGTCAACTCGTCACCAAACGTGGTGGAAAGTATTGGCTCAGGAGAACGTCCATCGCCCTGTGCTGTCTTCTGCGTTGGGTCGATCTCTGTTGCTTTGTCGACACCCGCGCCAGAGGTCAACATTTTGTAGTTGCCGTCTTCTACGTTATACACCAAACGCTCTTCGCTACGGTCATACCAAACGTTACCTACCATGCCGTGTACGCTCGGTGGCGCACCTGTTGCAAGCGACACATGGCCCACGATCGTTTCCGTGTTGCCATGTTGGTAATTCGCATTGGTGTAGTAAGTACCATCATCCATTAAGTACCGGAAACCGCCTTCACCGAAGTTGTGCTTATATCGCTCGATAAGATCTGCTCGTAGGCCATCTACCGTGATTTGTAGGACTAGATTTGGCTTTTCTGTTGCTGAGGCAGGGAAGGCACAGAGTAACGCAAGTGTAAGCCCTGAAAGCTTGGTGTATTGCATAGAGTATCCTTATTCAATGTAATTTCGTTATTCAAAATGTCATGGGTTAACCACTGAACAGAGGTTGTCTGTTGTTCAGCTACCATGGGGTATTTTGTTAGTCTGCATCTTTAACTAGGCGCAGACCCATGTCTGACATAGTGATCGATTGGCTTGCGAAATCACGACGGTAACTTTCAGATTCATCTTCGTCATAAGCAAAGCTGCCACCGCGCACTGATTTGTGTGATAAACCAACGTCACTGTGTTTAGCATTGTTTGGGTTGTCTGTTGGACCGAATCTGTAGAAGGTGTCATCGAAAGCATCAATGACAAACTCACCAACGTTTCCTGTCATGTCATATAAGCCTAGTTCATTTGGCTTCTTTAGCCCGACAGGATGCGCGCTATTTTTTGAATTTGCTGAGTACCACGCAACATCATCTAAGTTGTTGGAACCACTGTAAGTATAGCCTTTGCTTTTGTTGCCACCCTTCGCTGCAAATTCCCATTCAGCTTCAGTCGGCAAGCGGTATTCTTCACCCGTTAATTCATTCAACTGTTCAACGAAATAGTTCGCTTGTTGCCAGCTTAGGTTATTGACCGGAACTTGCGGGTTTTGGAAATAACTGAGAGATGAACCCATCACCGATTCGAACAATTCTTGAGTCACCTCAAACTTCGCAATGTAGAAACTATCTACAGTTACATCACGGGCTGGTCGTTCTGCTTTGGTCGCTTCTGGGCTGTTGGAACCCATGGTGAATGTTCCGCCTTCAACCAACACCATCTCTTGATCAATTTTTTGAGCGATAGGGTGTGTAGGCACGCTTGCACAGCCGCTTAGGAAAATAGTCATGGTGACGCCGCTAACCGCTGCTAAATGTTTGTAATTGATAAATTTCATCACGTGCCTCAAATGTTCGAAATAAGGCGTAATTCTAACGTTTTTGGTCATTCCTATTGGTTATAAAGGGTATAACATGCCACTGACTTAATTCGGAATTATGATGGGAACAAGACACTAAGATAGGTAGGTAAATCATGCACATTACTCAAGGTCCACAATATAACGGTAAAGCGTCTAAGCGCCTGCATGTTATGGCTAAGCCGATTGGCGCAGCATGCAACATTGACTGTAAATATTGTTATTACCTAAGTAAGCAAGATTTATTGGAGTACAAGAAAGGCAGTTCTCCAAGAATGGATGATGAGACGCTAGAGACTTACATCCGACAATACATCGAAGGTCAAAACACGCCAGAAATCATCTTCTCATGGCAGGGCGGTGAACCGACTATGCTAGGTTTGGCGTATTTTGAACGCGTGGTTGAGCTACAGAAAAAGTACCAACCTGAAGGTGTATTGATTTCAAACGACCTGCAAACCAATGGCACTTTGCTGAATGATGATTGGGCTGAGTTTCTTGCGAAGAACAACTTCTTGATCGGTTTGAGTATTGATGGTCCTGAAATGCTGCACAACGCGTATCGTGTCAACAGGGCAGGTCGTGGCACATTCAAACAAGTGATGGCTGCTGTCGAGTTGCTGCACAAGCACCAAGTCAAATTCGCCACGCTTACCTGTGTGAACAACCTGACCAGTCAAAATGCACTCGAAGTGTATCGTTTCCTACGTGACGTGGTGAAGTCTCCACAAATGCAGTTTATTCCTATCGTAGAACAGAAAACCTTTAGAACCGTTGCACCGCAAACGTCTCAAGTGAGTGAGCAACTCAAGCAAGGTGACAAGCGTCTTATCCCGGGCCACAAAGATTCGATCATGGAATCATGGTGTGTTTCGGACTTAGCGTGGGGCAACTTCCTAATTACTGTGTTTGATGAGTGGGCGAAGCACGATATCGGTAACGTGTTTGTTCAGTATTTTGAAGCGAGCTTAGAAACGTGGATTGGTCGCCCAAACCCGCTTTGCACCCTGAATGAGATCTGCGGTAAAGGTTTAGCGATGGAACCAAACGGCGATGTGTTCTCTTGTGACCACTACGTTTACCCTGAATATAAAATTGGCAACATCCATCACGAAAAGCTTGATGACCTAGCATACAGTGCACCACAACAGAAATTTGGTTTCGCTAAATCACGTACGCTGACGAGCCAATGTCAGCAATGTGACTACAAGTTTGCTTGTCATGGCGAGTGTCCGAAAAATCGCTTTATTAAAACTCGTGCGGGTGAGCCGGGCTTGAACTATTTATGCGCAGGCTGGCACAAGTTCTTTTCTCATGTCGATAAATCGATGGCGTATATCGCGCGTGCGATGAGGCACCCTGTTGCTCACGGCAAGTACAGTGATTCTGTGATGATGGCGCGTCGAGCAGAACTGGCAAAACAAACAACATTTGAGACTAAGTTTTAAGTCAAGTTCTAGGTTTAGAGTTATCGATCCTAACGAAATTTAATCAGATATGAGTCTAGGGACAGGCTAAGTTCTCCAGCTTAAGGTAATACTATGATCAAGAAGAGTTTAGCGACAGCGGTTGCTTTATTTATCTCAACGTCCGCATTGCTATCAACGTCAGCGATGGCAGCTAATAGCGTTCAACAAACCGTTGATGCACCAGCACAAAATATCAATCAAGTGCTTGAAATGACGGACACTCAAACCCGCATTCAACAGTTGTCTTACATGGCGCAAGATCAGAATCAGTCTATTGAAAACCGTACTGGTGCGCTGCAAGAATTGGCAGCTTACCCAAGCCAAAATGCGTTGGTGGCTGTTGCTAGAGGCTTGAAAGATAAAGACCCTGAAGTTCGCGAAGCGTCTGTGATTGGCTCTGAACCTTATCAACTCGAACATCGCTGGGCATTGGTATCTCCGTTGCTTAAAGACAGCGATACCATGGTTCGCCACACGGCAACATCAAATCTAATTCGTGACTTTAATGCCTTAGATGAACAACAAAAAGCACAAATCGAACCACCAGTAAAAGAGCTGATCAGTTTTCTAGAAACGCAAGAATCTGAAAAATACCAACTGCTGTTTGCTGATGTACTTCGCTGGCACAACGAGTGGGATAAGGCGGAAACGGTTTATCTAGAATTGATCAATACGCATCCAAAAGAAGCGCAAGTTTGGTTAAGCTACGCTGATAATTTCCGAGCGCAGAAAAAAGACCAACAAGCGGTTGAAGTATTAGATCGCGGTTTAGCGAACGTGCCGGACAATGCGGCTCTGCATTATTCTAAGTCGTTGACTCTGGTTCGCCTGGAAGACAAAGGTGCTGCTGCAAAAGAGATTGAAGTTGCAGCTGAATTAGCGAAAGACAACAGCTATTACTGGTACCTAAATGGGGTATTACAAGAAGAGCTAGATATCGACAAATCGACGAAATCGTTTGAGAAAGCGTATTTGATCTCTGGTTCTCCAGAGCAACTTTACGCTGTATGTGATATTTATGTCCGTTACGGCAATGAAAAAACGGATGAATGTTTGATTGAGCTAAGTAAAGTCGCGCCTGACTATGTGATTGAACAGCTGAAAGAGAAACGAGTAGCGCCAAGTTCGTAGTATTTGTGTTAATCGGTAAACTAAAAGTGAGTTATTGAAAAGCCAGTCGAAACGTTCGACTGGTTTTTTGCATTTGGAACTGGGTTCGGAATGTGTGGCTAGAATAAGACACCAATCAGAGCCGTTATAATGGGTGAGTTAAGCTACTCACCCGTTAAACAACTATTCACCCATTGAACTGGATGCGCGACGCCTGTCTGTTGCGCCATAAAGTTTTCCATCTTTGACTTCAATGGCATTCAAGCCACTGACGACGGGAATGACATGCACCTGATAACCGAGCTGCATGAACTCTGGTACTAGAATTTCAGCGTAGGTTTTCTTCTCGACCAACAAACCTGTTGGATCATAAGGTTTGGTTCGATCAATCTTAGTGCCATACTGAATATTCGGCAGGTCAATCGCTTCCTGCGCAGACAGATCCCAATCGAGAATGCCCACTACAGTTTTCAACACGTAACCCGGAATTTGTGAGCTACCAGGAGAACCTACCACTAAACGCAGGTCGTCTTTTTTATCCATAACCATTAGCGGGGTGATCGCTGAGCGAGGTCGCTTACCTGCTTCAATAGAGTTTTGAGTCGGTTTACCGTTTATTGTGGGTTTGGTGGAGAAATTTGCCATTTGGGCATTAAGAATCACGCCATCGACCATTAGCCCAGACCCCATGCCTGTGCCGACGGTGCTGGTCATTGCAATGGCATTCCCGTCTTTGTCGATGATGGAGATGTGCCCGGTATCTTGGCTCTCAAAACCTTGATACTGAGCGTAATCAGTATCGGTTAGCTTGCCTGCTTTTGGTTTTGTTTTCGCAATGCCAGTCTCTGGAATGAGCTTACGTCGCCCATCGATGTAGGCTTTGTCGAGTAGGGCTGCAACTGGCACTTCGATGTAATCTGGGTCACCGGCATAAGCGATGCGATCGGCTTTGGCTATTCTCATGGCTTCGGTCATCAAGCGCCACGGTTCAACATCGGTTTTAGACATGTCGGCTAAGTTATAGGCTTCTAACATTTCAAGGCTTTGAGCAACCATCACGCCACCAGAGGCAGGGTAACCAAAGGATACGATCTTGTTACCACGATAGTCGCTCTCAATGACGTCACGCTTTTTGATTTGGTACTGTTCAAAGTCTTCAATGGATAATTTTGCGTGGTCTGAATCGATGCGACTGTTGACCGTTTCGACAATGTTCTTACCAAACTCTCCACCATAAAGATATTTGTCACCTTGTTGCGCAATATTGGTCAACGTATTGGCAAGCTTTGGATTGGTCATCAAGGTGCCCGTCGGTTTGATTTCGTCGTTATCCCAATAGAGCGCTTTGATTTCTGGATCTTCAATTAAACGGTTTTGCTCACGAACCACAATGTCATAGGTGTAACTGTTCATTGCATAACCTTTACTGGCAAGCTCAATCGCAGGCTGCACCAACTCAGACCAAGGTAGCTTTCCGTATTCTTGATGAGAGCTATAGAGCAAACGAAGCGTACCCGGTACCGCGACAGATCTTGGCCCTAAAATCTCATTTCGACTGAGTGCCTTACCATCTTCCATAAACATATCTGGAGTCGCACTTGAGGGCGCTTCGTCACGCCCATCGATTGCGAGGAATTGGTCTTTGTCATGTTGATAAAACAAAGCAAACGTCCCGCCACCAATCCCCGTCATATCGGGCTCGACGACTGACATGGTCATTTGCATCGCCACCATGGCGTCGATGGCATTACCGCCTTGTTTCAGTATCGAATAGCCAGTGCTGCTGACATAGGGGTTTGTCGCACTAACCATGAATTTGTCACCTTCAGTATTCGGCATGATTGGGAAAGGGCTGGGCTCAGCAGCAAAACCCACCGCTGAAACCAAGCTTAAAGATAAAGTTGCTATACGCATGCGTTCTCCGTTTAAGGTATCTGTTTATTCACTCTAAGATTGACCGAGTGAGGGCGGTGAGGTTCGTGAGTTTGCAGCCTTTTTACACAATGCTGACCGCTCTGACATTGGAATAAAACCATCTCAATATTCACCATTGAAACGATAGTTATGGTTTATGTTTCGACAGGTTGGAATGAAGAATGACTGCGATAAAAAAGCCCAAGGTAGAGTGATTAGCTTGGGCTTTTTTACGGTGATTGTTTAATTCTAGGTTAGAACACGAAACTCAGCATAATGGTATAGAGCACGGCATCTTTATCATCAAAGCCTGTCAGTGGATTGAAGTCCTCGATAAAGGCTCCATTTGACTTACGAGCTTCAAAGTATTGTACTTCACCATTGATAGAAACGTTCGGCAATACGTCGTAATCGATACCAATCAAATAGCTGTTGCCTGTAAGGTGTTCGTTTGAGTCAAATTCTGCACCGTAAACGACATAAGGCGTAAACGAATTCAATCTGTAGCCCAAACTTGCATACATTGATGAAGAGAAGTCACTGATTTGTCCTTCACTTGATAGTACCGCTTGACTAAATTCATACTCAGCACCCAAAGACCAAAGCTGGATGTGTTGGTTGTCTGCAGTAGGCAGCGCACCAACGTTTTTAATCTTTACAGTCTGATCAAAGTTGGAATCGAGGAATGACAAATTCCAACGATAGTTCTCTCCACTTAACTGAAGGTTGGCACCAAACATGCGGTTGGTTTCAAACTCCAGTTCTGTACTCGAATTAAAATCGACTTCGTTTTTGTCTTTTACGCCGAAGAAAGGGGAGAGTAACAGCGTTGCCTCATCACTCACATCGTGAGTCCAGCTGACTTTAATCCCGTTAAATGCGGTGATACCCAATACGGCGTTATATACTTCTGTCGGTGGCCTCGCTGTCATGTAGGCTTGGCCGACATAATAGTACTCAGAGGTAAGAAACAGTGGCAGTCTCAATCGACCGATGCTGACATCAAAGTCATTGAATTCATAGCCAAGGTAAGCCCACTCAAGCTGAGGGTCACTCCAATCGTATTGGGGGGCTTTCACCACTTGAACAGAGGCTTTGAATGAGTTGTAAAAGTAGTCTAATTGAACGCCAAATGTGGTATCACAGTCGTAGCAGCTCTCATCAGTAAAGCCTCGGTTAATGATGAGTGGATTATCATTGTCTGATTTCGCCCAAGATGTTGACCCAAAGCCACTTAATGACAAATTATCGGTAAGTTCAATAATCGCAAAAGCCGGAGAGGAAATCGAAGCACATAGCACTGACGTAATTATCTTTTTCATATTATTTCTCCGAATTTATAATGTAGAGAACGTTGGCATTTTGAGGAACCGAAGAGAGTGGGGAGTAACCAATACGGTTTGGTTTGTCATCCAGCCAGTCCACTAAGCTATCGGTTGATGCCGTTTTGATTTCTCTTGGGTAACGCGCTTTTCCAGAAAAAGATAAGCCAGCCCAGTGAGCGTTCATTTGAGCTGCATTTTTCCCAAGCAAAAGCTGATAAAACTCTCCTCTTTCGGTGCTGTTCTCAGGCCAATCAGACAGTTCAACACGCTTGCCATTGAGGCGTTTAGTTTTACCTCTATATAGCTTTCTCGCTTTGTTTATCGATATCTCTTCAAACCCTGTGTCTAAAGTAAATATTGCGTAATCTTCAGTGGCATGAGCAGGGTTGAAAATAAGTAAACTTCCGAATAACCCTAGAACTGCTCGTAGCAGAACTCTGCACTGGAGTGATTTCACTGTTTTGATCCAATCCATTAGTTTCTCCTAACAAGTCGCACTTTCTATTTGGTGGAATAGCTTTTCTTTTCTTACGGGTTTCGCGACGTACCCATCCATTCCGGAATCAAAGCACTTTTGAATATCATCATCAATTACACTAGCGGTTAACGCGATGATAGGAGTCTTTGTTAAGCCAAAGTTTTTCTCGTGTTCTCTAATCTCCCTGGTTGCGGTGAAACCATCCATCACAGGCATCATGCAGTCCATTAAAATAATGTCGAAGCTACTGTCGTTCTGATACATATCAACGGCGATCTGTCCGTTGTCCGCAATTTCAAAGGTATATCCTGCTTTCTTAAGCATGACTGACGCCACTTTTTGGTTTACACGATTGTCTTCTACCAACAGAATCTTTTCAGACTTGCTTGGTACTGGCTCTTCTTGATGCTCCTCCGGCAGCGTAGTTTTAGCCGCTTGAATTGTAGGGGCAGCATTATGAATAGGGGTAACGATTGAGTTTGTCGCTGGCGCTGTATTGTGTGTTGCCGGCAGTGGCATTGCTTCTACAGCTGCGAGCACTTTCTCTTTCAACATCTCGAATTTGAATGGTTTTGGCACGTAGTCGTCCATACCCACATCGAAACACTTTTGAATATCGTCATCAATCACACTGGCAGTAAGAGCGATGATAGGGATGCGTCGCGTAGCATTGGTCTCTTTTTCAACTCGGCGAATGTTGCCTGTTGCTTCAAAGCCGTCCATAACGGGCATCATACAATCCATAAGAATGGCGGCGTAATGTGGGTTTGCGGTAAACATGTCCACAGCTTCTTGGCCGTTATTCGCAAACTCAAATTCAAATCCACTTTTTCCAACATGAAGCCCAGCAATCTTCTGGTTGATCTTGTTGTCTTCAACGATGAGGATTTTGTGTTGAATCTCTACTGGTGGCCGGCTTGCCTCTGATAGTTCCGCCAAACCTCGCGTATCACAAAGCTCAATAGCTTTAATTAAACGCAAGCCGAGTAGGGGCTGTGCGACTTGTGCTGTAACGCTGTTACCAAGATCCGCTGGCTCACTTAAGAAGGAACGTATCAAACAGATAGTGATGCCGCTTTGGTACAGCTTAGCTAAGTTATCGGCGTGGGAGTTAGCTAGGAATGCGTCATCTTCAGCGAAAACGACAGTGATAGGTTTAGTGTGTTTTTGAGTGGCGAGTTGTGATGTAATTACAGCAGTGTCGTTCGTTCGCTGAGTCACTTTTAAGCCATAAAGGTTAAGATCCCATTCTATTCGTTTAGTCAGTATGTTTTCGTTACCCAGCACATAAATATCAGACGTTGCTGTACTTGGTTTCGGTAGCATAATATCGACGGGTAATTCTAAGTCGAAGTAGAAACAGCTGCCTTCGCCCTTGACGGAGTCGAGCTGAATCTGGCCACCCATAAGTTCAACCAACTGTGTGCTGATGGCTAGGCCAAGACCAGTACCTCCGAATTGGCGTGTGGTTGAATCATCTTCTTGAGCAAAGGGTTCGAATATTTGTTTCTGTTGTTGTTTGTCGATCCCAATACCGGTGTCTCGTACACCAAATCTAAGGGTGACACTGTTTTCTGACTTGTTGAACGTTTGGATTGATAGGGTGACGCCGCCTTCTGCAGTAAACTTCACTGCATTCGACATAAAGTTCATCAAGATCTGTCTTAAACGGTGATCGTCTATCATCACGCGTGCCGGTGTGTCTGGGCTGATATCAACATTAATTTCTATTTTTTGTTCTTTCGCTTTTGGCGCCACAATCGAGGCTATGTCGTATATCGATTCTCTGACGGATGCGGAATGCGGGCTGATTAATAGCATGCCAGATTCAATCTTAGAGAAGTCTAAAATGTCGTTGATAAGGCTTAGAAGCAGTTGAGATGAGGTCTCAATGGTATCGACGTAATCTCGTTGGGTTGGTGTGAGCGGTGTATCTGACAGGATTTCTGAGATGCCGATAACCCCATTCAATGGGGTACGAATTTCGTGTGACATGTTAGCCAAGAAGCTACTTTTGGCCTTACTGGCTTGTATCGCGTGGTCCTTCGCTTCTTCCGCGTCTTCTTTGGCGCGCTCTGCGTCTTCTTTAGCAAGCGTTAACCTTTCCTTAGCGTGTTCTCTTTCAATGGTTAGCCGTTCAACTTGTTGAGCAAATAGGCTGAGTTCGTCTTTACCCTGAATGAGCTTGTCTAAAGAAGGGCGTGTTTCATCGTTTTCACTCTTCAAGAACTTAAGTATCAAGCCTAGGTTGTTGGTTACTTGTCTCGCTAAGCTTAGGGTTAACCCCATGACAATGGTAGCGAGTAGGGCAACGATGGAGATAAACAGTGTTCGTTGTACTTGCGCGTCTGAGATCGCTTGCTCAACTTCTTGTTGGAACTCTTGCTTGATAACAGTGCCGAGGCTTTGTAATAAGCTGAGTCGAGCACTCATCGCTTCTAACCCAATAGAAACCTCTTGAGGTGTCAGTTGGTTGATGGCGTTTAGGTCGAGTAATGCGTTTCTGATCTCTTGGCTTTGAGCAAACACATCGTTTCTGAAGACTTCAACCATCAGCGACACTTGATGTTCGTTGGCATTCAATGAAACAAAACGTTCTAGAAACAATTGCTGTCTTTCGCTCAAGGTTTTGATTTGTTCAGCAAGTTCGGGGTCGTACTCTTGGCTAGTTTGGAATATTTCAATCAGAGAAGTACCCAGCTTGAATTCCTCGTTTGACCAAAACATCAACCATTCAAGTTGTTGTAGTGCGGTGAGGTGTTGCTGAATTTCACGTTTGGTGTTTTCAAATGGGACTTTTTCTATTTCAAGGAGCAGCTGTTTGTATAAATCGCTCTGCCACTCAAGGGCATCTAATTTGTCGTAACTGTCAGTGGCTTCCATTGTCGATAGAGTAGCTTCGCTGAAGTCGGCAACAAGCTGGTCCATCTCACTTGAAGTACGCAAGAAAATAGTGGGAGATAGGTTTTTTAGTTCTGCTTTAACTTGGCTACTTTGCCTTGCGAACTCTTCTGGACTAGAGGCCAAAGTGCTCCGATAGAGAACGGAAATATCTTGAAGATAAACAGATAACTGATTTGTTCGTTCGAAATCGGTTAACTGAGTCGTCAAGATATATGCTTGTCTGCCAGCAAGGAAAAGCAGTAGTGAAATGGGAAGTAGAACTAAGCCAAAGAGTTTATGTTTGACTGAAAGGTTATTCCAGACCGTAATCGCCATATAAAGGATCCATCCAACTGTTTTATATAAAAACAGTAGAATAAAAAAAGCGATATTGAAACTTTGGAACGGTAAATTTAATGGAAGTGTGGGAGGGGTATAACTTCTTGTGATTCTGTAGCTTACCTATAAAAGGAATCCATTTCTAACAATGTATAGTGATTATCAGTAGGTTTACTTTTTATGCTTATTGATGAATAGCTTAAAAAGCTGAGTTAATGAGGATGATCTTTATCTTGTTTTGCTTCTAATAGAAGTTGCTTCAGTGCGTTTTTTACGGAGGGCTCTAATGTCCAAACGCTGAGCATTCTATTTAACGCAGCGCGATAAACTCGATTTTTTAATAGAAAGGCGAGAGTGCTCGCATCATTGTTCAAAACGTGTGTTTGTATGATTGTAAGCTCTGGTTTATTAGCGATTTCAATTTTCTGCAGGTTGAAAGCGGGCAGGAATGAAAATTCGTACCAAATTTCAATGATCTCTCGGAGCTCGATTTCTTCTTCAGGCACGTCACAGTCCTGAAGCATATGATTTTCAGGAATTGCGGATAAGTAAACTACATCAAGCTTGTCTGCAACGAATGTGTACATTTTCTTCCTTGTTCGTGGTGGTATTAGAGCGAATCATCTCTCTTGGTTATGATTTTGTCAATTGCATCAATTTCCTGAAGTGGATAATTGTGAGTAGGCATTCTTGTTCTAACTCAAACTGTTTAAGTATTTGTCTGTTAAGCCAAAATATTTAAGATTCCCGTCAGGCTCTAGAACCAGACTCATGTTGGAAGTGGCGATCAAGCCAGGATCATTGGTTGAAAAAATGACTGTTTTGCTCAACAACTTATCGCTGAACAAACGGTTAAAATACTGCGCGTTTTCATTTTCAGCCCCATTAAAGGGTTCATCAATGATGATCAGAGATTGCTCACAGTTGCCTAAACCAAGCGCCAAACGCAGCTTTTGCTGAATACCATTGGGAAGGCCTTTGCATTTATCGACACTCAATTGAGTTGCCAAGCCTTCCGGCAGCCATTCGTCTAATTCGAAGAAGCTCACCATCTCCTGCATTTTCTCTGTGGGAATCAATCCATTGTGCAAAATGAAGTTGGTTTCCAAAGAACCTTCGAAAATGTGCAAATTGAAAGGGATGTAATTGATTGATGTGCGATAGCGATAGCTATTGAACTGTTTAATGTTGTAACCATCGACAGACACTGCGCCTTGATAGCGGTCTTCTAACCCTGCAATGATTGAAATTAGTGTGGTTTTTCCGCAACCCGTAGGGCCACAAACGACCACTTTGGCACTGGCAGGGACTTTGAAACCAAGATTGGTTAAGCCGGTCGCCGCTCCCGCATATCGGTGGCTGACGCCGCTGCCCACAATGTTGCCTTGGAACAAGCGAATAGGCGGGCTTTTCTCCAAGGTTAATTTGTCATCATTCATCGACATCAAGTTGTTGATCTGTGCTGATGAAGCCTTGATCGACTGGAACTTAGAAATTGAGTTATAGATGCCCATGATTGGGCCTAACGCTTTCCAAACCAGAATAACGGTCGCGAGCATAGCACCAGCATCGGAAGTGCCTTCCATTACGCCAATGACGGCTGTCACAATACTTGCCGTACCAATCACTTGAATTAAACTGCCGCCAGCAGCCTGAATCTTACTGTTAGTTACGGCAACGTTCTCCGCATCACTGGTGCTTTGCATATGGGAGGCACTAAAACGAGATTGAACCACGCGCAACAAAGGCAAACCTTGAATAGTCTTAATACCGCGAAGGATTTCATTCCATTGGTAAGAGACCATGGCGTTAGCGCGAGAGCTTTTAGATGTGGCTTGTGAGTAGATATAACGAGAGTAAATACAGAACACTAACATCAAGATTAAGCCGCCTATCACCACAAGTGCAGCGGTGCCAGACATCAGAGCAATCGCAATGATGAATACAATCACAAACGGCATATCAAAGTAACTAAGGGTCGATTCTGCGGTCACTAAGCGGCGGAAGGTATCGATATCTTTCAAACGAGCCAACTGAGACGAAACCCCTGCGGTTGAAGTCATTGCGTAGGGTAGCCAAAGCAGTTTCGATATTACGGCTTGAGATATGTGCACCGCGAGATCTTTACCGGAGGTGGCAATGATGTTGACTCGCATCTTTTTGAAGAAGTATTCCGAGAAGCCAACGATCACGGCAAATAGGGTCAACCAATAGAGTGTGGCTTGAGAGCTCGAAGTGAGCGCGAAGTTATACACACTCATAATGAAGAACGGTTGTAACGCTCCCAAGATACTGATCACAAAGCTGAGGATGATCAGGCTTTTGAGTTCATTGTTGTAACGATAGAAAGCGTACTTTATCCAATTGCTTCTGTCTTGAGATTCCGGTGGTGGTTCACGGAACAAACGAGAGTATTCACTAATAGAAATAAGCAAACAGGGCTTTTTACACATTGGATATTCAATGGTGTTGTTATTCGTGTAATCAAACAGGATCAACTTTCCATCTTTGGTGCCTAAGAAGATCGCACTAAGGTTCTCTATCTCAATAAAGCATGGGTGAGGGTATTTATCGATATTCTCGAGTGTCTTTAGCTTGGTTATATCACAGCGATATCCAAGACGCTCTATAGTTGCAGTAAAACTGTCGCTGTCTTTTGGCTGAGGAATAAAAGCGTCACTGAGTATAGAAGGCGTACCCTCCCATTCCAGCGCTATCAAGGTGTAGGCTAAGCCGCGAATCAGCGGCGACTGACCGTAGCGTTCATCATAAGCACTTGATTCAAAGTCCAACACACGCTGCGGAACATTGTTGAAGTCAACTAGGATACTCATTGGTCACCTCCGGTAAGTTTTACGCGTTTGAGGCGGTGGTTAAGTTTATCCATTTTATTACTGGCGATGATTAGGATTTTGTCATTGGCACGATAAGCTGTACTGGTGAGTACCATTCGCGCAAATTCTTCATCAAAGACACAATCGATGTCATCAAATATCAACACGCGTTTACTGGCGAGTAGAGCACGAACCAATAATAAGGCATATCCAACCTGGCGAGAGAATGGATTACGCATATGCCCTTTGAGTTCCGTATAAAAACCAGCAGGAAGTCCGTCAATTTGCGCTTTGATATTCATGGTTTCACACAGTGTAAACGCCGTATTATTCAAACTTGGTCGGAAGCAAGTTAGGTTATCAATAATAGTTCCTTCAACAAACGAGCTTGTTTTGTCGACCATCAACACGCTGTTACGCCAAACGTTGTAGTTCACGTCATCGAGAGGGGTATCGTTAATCATGATGTCGAGTTTGTTATCGCTGTTCTGGCGCGTAATACAGTTAGCGAGGTGGGTCTTACCTGAACCACTTTTTCCTGTCAGCAAATAGGCTTGGCCGAGTTCGAACTCGATACGTTGTTTTTCAGAATACTTAACCGAAATACGTTCAACTTCCGTTGTCTCATGTTGATGATCAACAGAAGCCGCAAGCTCAAGCAGTTCGGCGATACGTTGTATGTGGAGTTTGTTTAACTCCCAGCGACTCGCGGTGCGCATCACTTGTTGGTAAGGCGCAAAATAACGGTTGGTCAGCATGATAATGGCGGCCATGATGCCTTGACTCGATTCCATGTTGATAACGGCTGTTGCCAATACCACAACAACACAAGCAATGGAGAGCTGTTGGATCAGCGCCAATATTAGGCTGAAGTTCGATTCAATCTGCTCATATTTAATGTTCTCAACTTCGCGCTCTTCGACCATTTGTGTCATCAGACTTTCAACTCGGTACTCCATGTTTCGAGCTTTGATATCAAGTGGACTAGAGATTATCTCAATGATTTTGGAGGTGGTTAACCCTTCGATGTCTGACTTATTCTGCAAGCTACCAATCTTTTGTTTGGAAAGGCTCCACGCAAAAATAGCCAAGATGACAGAGGCAATCAGAAGGGTAATGCCAGCCCATATGTTGATGAGTCCTATGATGAGGATAGTGATCACGCTGACGGCAAGGTTGATAAGCGCTCGAACCGACTCTCCACCAAAGAAAGTCTTAAGTTCAGGAATGGTTGAGATTCGTTCTAGGTATTCGCCCGGTTCTAAACTGCGGAATTTAGAGATGTCAGCCAAACAGATGGATTGAAATACCTTGTTGGTTAAGTTGGTCTCAAACTGCCTCATGATGACAGAGGAAATCTTCTCTTCCTGATTTTTCAGATGATAGTCGAGGAAGATGGAAATCAAGATAATTGCGAACAATAAGAAAAGAGTATCTTGTGTTTGGTTGGGTAACACTCGGTCAAAAATGATCAGAATAGAGAAGGGCAGCACCAAGCCAAACAGGGTGGAAATTATCGTAGAGAAAGTCAGATAACACTTATCAGCCATATTGATCTTTTGCGAAAACTGCTCAGTTTGCATTGCGACCTCCTTTTCTCAATGACTCCGTTGAGAGAAGGTGTTTCGGCACCAAGTCTTGATTGTCTCGTCCCTCAATATCGCTCATCAATTGCATGATGCTCTCTATCGATTGAATTGAGAGTATCCCTTTAATTTGCTCAAGCTTGATGGTCTCGATGATGTAGTCGTATCGTGCGCTTTCATAGTCTCTCAAAGCGCTGAACAGTTTACTTTCCGCTGCCAGCAAGTCGGTGATGGTACGCGTGCCTAATTGGTAGGCTCTTTGGATCCCTTTATAAGAGGCGTAGTTGGCGCGAATGATATTTTCGTAACTGCTTATAGACTGCGAGAAATCGTTAATGTTGAGCACTGAGGTATTCACGCTGTTACGTGTGGTATAAAGCGAATCTTGGTAAAGCAGCTCAGTACGTTCGATGGCCGTCGATGATTTTTGATAGCCATAGTAATCAGAACCACCCGACAAGAGTGGCACGGCGAGGTTTAAGCCAACACTGGTTGAGTTACTTTCACCTGTCGCTGTAATGTCGGTTTTATCGTAGTTATTGGCGTCATCGTGTCGATAGCTGGCTGAAAGCGACACGGTCGGTAAGAAATTCGATCCGCTCTCCTTTAAGCTTCTGCGGCTTCTTTCGACGTTTTTCTTCGCTACCAACAAATCGTTGTTGAGCTTCAACGCTTGATCCATGATTGAGCGTTGCTCGGTTTTGTTGATCTCTTTTAAAGGCACGCTTTCGTATATGTCTTGCGACGGAGTGATAGGGTATTGAATTTGAATAGAGAGTCCGTTGAGAATGACACGTCGGTCTTTCTGTAAGGTTCTTAGTCGGTTCGAAACGCCTTCTTTCTGAGCAATCACTTCATACAGCTCACTGGCTGCGGTGTTACCTAGCTCTACATTGCGTCGCATTTGATGTTCACGCGTTTCAGACGATTTAAGCTCTACCTTGGTCGCTTTAATTTGGGCGTTGTTTTTTAAATACTCAAAGTATTGAGAGCCGATTTCTGAGATGGTGCTTTGGATTTTGTTCTCGTGTTTAATCTCTTCAATATTGAAGTCGAGCTTAGCTGTTCCATATTTGAAAATATCGCCCAGATTGAAGATCGACTGGGAAAGAGAAAGGCTGTAGCTGTTTGAGTTATAGCTAGAAGTCTCATCAGGCACACTCGATAGCAAAGTTTCATTTTCATTCCATGTGGTATCGGCAGCACCATTTAAAGAAGGAAGAAACTTAGAGCGACTGATACCAATGTTGTATTCGTTCTCTTCCACGCCCTTATCACTGGCGCGAAGAGACAGGCTGTTTTGCAGGCCGAGCTCTACCGCCTCCAGCAGGGTAGTCGCCGATGCTGAAGGTGTCGTGCTTAATGTAAGCGCAGCTATGATGCTGCTAGTTAAGTTTCTGTACTGCAACATACTTGTTGATCACCTTGATGATTTGGTCGCTTTTATAAGGTTTGCTGATCACGTAATCCATTCCCGCTTCAATACAAGCCTGATGTTCGTTACTGCTGGTCAATGCGGTTGCACCTATGATGGTGCAAGGGTTTTTCTCGTTTTCTTGTTCGAACTGGCGAATGCGTTTTGTTGCTTCGATGCCCCCCATCCCTGGCATGATGCAATCCATGAAGATGATGTCAGAACGTTTATTCATGAAGTGTTTCACTGCGTCAGCGCCATCGCCAACCATGTCTGGTTCATATTCTTGTTTGGTAAGAATCCGTTTAAGTAAAATCTGCTGAACTCGGTCATCCTCTACGATAAGGAAAGAGCTGTTCTCCATTTGCTCTTCCGAAGCTTCTGCTTCCATAATGGTGAGTAAGTTAGGAATAAACTCATAGGGGATAGCAGGTGAGTTGATGATCTTGTCGACGAAGCTATGGCACTCTTGTGCTTGTTGAGTGTTAGTCACTGACAGTAATAGCTTGGTGTTTGGGTAGTTCTTAAGCTGAGATTTGACCGTTTTGCTCAACGACGGCAGCTTGTTAGGTTCAAAGGTATCGGTCAGCATAATCGCATCATAATCACCGAACGTTTTCGCCGCTGAGAAAAGCTCATTTGCAGTACGAATCTCGGTGATGTCTAGTCCTAAGTTACTGAGCATTTTCTTCATCACATCAATACGGATTTGAGTATTGGCACACAGCAGTAAACGCTTGCCATCGAAGCGAGTCTTCTCTGTGTGAAAGTTCTTAGCCTTAAGATCGAGTTCAATCTGAAAACGTTCCTGAGCCCCGGATTGGAACCAGTGACTCTCATAATATCCGTAATCCTTCAGAACACTTTTCGCCAAGTCATCGGTGTTCGCAGTATGGTCTTTGTGATCGCTCCAATGGAGTTTATTGAGCTTGGCAACAGAGACATCCAGCGTTGATAAGAAGTTGAGGTTGATGGTGACACGGGTGTTTTCCATATCAGAAGCAGCGCCAGATTCAATCGTCACAAATAGTTTCTTATTTGATTTGAGTTGAATGGCATTGGAAAGCTGCAGGAACAATATCCAGAACAAGCTGGTGGATTGACCTTCTACACGATTGGGTAAGTTGTCAGAGATAAAGCAGTCAAGTTCACCTTCATTTCGTTGAATTTTGGCGCTGATATGAATCATCAATTCCGACAATACGTTGAGTAGTGAAAATTCTTTCGATTTACTTTCCGTACCCTGTGAAATCAAACGGTTATAGTTTTCTGCTAACTCAGATAAGGTACTACACGCTGAGGTAATATCCTTCGCCATCAATACGCCGTTTTCATCGGTTTCTTGAACCAGATATTGGACACCGCCGTTGATGGTATTGGTGATACCGCGTATCTCGTAGCCAATCAGTGCGTATAGTTGTTTGTAGAGGTCGTTATTGCGCTTTTGGTCTTCCAATTTACTGAAGATCAACTTGAGGTGAGAGTAGATTTGGCGTTGTTTGGGGTTGATGCTCACTTCATTAAGAAGCTCTTCGAGTCTTTGTAAATCGAGTTCCTTTAGCTCTTGATACAGGACATCAAACTCATAGTCGATTTCTCGCTCGTTAGAGCTGGATTTCTTCAGTTTCAACATGGCAACTGAGTTAGAAAAAACGGCAATCACGGCCAATATCACGACCACCATAAACAACCAGACAAAGAACTCATTTTTCTCTGACATTAAGTCGCTCGCATGGTTGTTGAACATGGTGCGATAGTTGTCATCCATCTGTAGGTACTTGTTCGTCAGCGATAGGTATAAGTCGAGTATGTCATTGCGTGTTTTAGCGCTGTCGGAAAAGCGATTGATAGCTAATTCAAGTTGGGTGTATTCGGTCGCACCAACCAAACTGAATTCGGTTTTGTTCAAAGAGGCTAAAGAGCGGAATTCATCAATCTCACCCTTCAAAGTAGACAGGTTAAAGTCACTGGTACTGCAATTGTTGGCTTTTAAGCAGTGCTGCAAGGTTTGAATGTCAAATTCTATGGTCTGATTGAGCTTTTGGGCTTGTATCAGAAGTGGGGCGCTTTGCACTTGCGCAACCGAGTCGACTTTTGACCAAGAAAAGTATAAATAGAAAGCGAGAGCTGCCAGTACGACACTAAACAAAATGCTGAGTCGCAAGGCGGGTACGGAAATGTTGTAAGAAGGTTTTCCGCTCATTGATTACCTCTCATCGAATGCATCTTCGATGGCAGACATCACAGGTTTCGCTGCGTATTCGATCACGCGACGCGAGCCTGTTTTTACATCTGCGGTAAATTCCATATAAGGCGATAACTTGTATTGAGTGCCTCCTCGTTCAAGAAAGTTTCGATCAATCTCAATCTCTGCCAAATAGAATTCAGCATCTTCTTCTTCATAGGATGAACGGCTGATTGAGGCGATGGTTCCCTCAACAAATCCATATTTTGCGAAGTTATAGGTATCCATTTTTACTTTTACCGCTTGGCCAATTTCAACAAACCCCATGTCTTTACGCGGGATTTTCGCTTCACCGTGTAGGGAGTTATTGATTGGTGCAATATCAGCGATACTCTCGCCGGGTGGTATTACCGCAGAGCGGAAGTTGAAGTGTAACTTGTCGACCACACCATCGACTGGCGAGTAGACGATTAAGCGATCAACCTTGTCGGAATGTTGTGGTTGAAGGATCCGTTTCAGTTTGAGATCTTTATTGGCTTGAATGATTTGTGCTTGGTACTCGGAGTTACGGTTCTCAACCAAATCTCGATGTTGTTTCTCGAGCTTGTCGAGTTGGAAACGTTCGTTCATGACCGACTCATCAAGGTTTTCAATCTCACGAACCATATTGGATTCTTGTACTTTCATATTTAGAACGTCGACATATGACGCCATCTCTTCTTTATAAAGCGTATTTTTGATGTCGAGTTGTTTGCGAATTAGCGATAGTTGGTTATCTGAGCTTTTACGACGCTTTAGCATTGATCCAATCAAAGAGTTTTTGTGTTTAATATCGTGAGTGATCAGCTCTTCGTTGGAGCGGTTCTTCGAGAACTCTTGCTGCCACGTATTCATGTTGACTTGAACTTGTTCTGGGTAATTTTCGATGTAAGAAGCAAAGTTTGGTTCGACCATGTCACGCAAGCTTTCATAACGGATTTTATCGAGTTCCAGCTGAATGATCTCGGTATTCACTGTATCGAGTTGGGTGTTACGGTCGAGTGAACGGATTCGAGCAATAGGCTGGCCTTCATACACAACTTCTCCTTTTCTCACTAACAGCTCTTCTAATATGCCGCCTTCTAGGTGTTGAACCTTCTCTACGTCAGATTCCAGTAGCAGCTCTCCACGCACAGAAACGACAATGTCGATACGCGCCTGTGACGCCACGGCGATAGCGACCAAAGCGAGTAGGAATATGATGAGCAAGGTTTTATGAACGCTGGTCATGGCACTCGCAAGTACGATGGTGTCATCTGCTGTCACCTTAGACGCTTCGTTATTAGAAACGAGTGCTTTTCTGAGGTGGTGCTCTATTTGGTTATTACTCATGACCTACCTCGATGACTTGTCATCGACCACTTCCTTAATATCCAGCAAGTGATTGATTTGTCGATTGACGTTTTGTAGTTCAGTTTTTACATCCTCTAAAAGCGCTTCCGGCGCAGGGAATTCGTGTTTACTCAAATGTTCTAACTTGGCCATTTTGGGCGGCAGGTCTTGGTCGCATAACAAAGTTAAGATGGTTTTCAATTTTTTAGAGTAGTTGTTGAGTTCATCAAAACGATTACCTTTATGAAGCTCTTCTATATTTAGGGCTGCATCAGAAAAGTCATTGTAAAAGTCGCCTAATAGCAATTGCAGCCCTTTGTGGTTGTCGTCGACTGAGCGCAACAAATTCGTCATGTCTATCATTGCTCCACTGCCTTAATTGCTTTAATCACAATAACTAAGGATGTTTAAAGGCAGTTTTCAAATTTTTTTGATTCTTTCTCTTTAAAAAGAAAATATGAAAAATGTTGTATAAAAATTTGGTTTTTCAAAATGGTGTCCTTTAATGCTTCTAAATACGATCAGTTAGCTAGTAGCAACGGAGGCTGTAATGGCAGGCGAAAATAACCAAAACAACCAAAACGAAGATCTAAATGACGCGGTAGAACAAACGGACACGAACGACGCGGGTACACCCTCCCAACAGCAGAATCAACAAAATCAACAAAATACGATTGCGTCGACAATAGCGACGGGTGCTGAAAACACGGATGCGGCCGACGAGGTTAATCAGGCTTTAGAAGACAATCCGAGTGGCGCAGGTAATGCTGAAGATGCGTCGGCTTCTGGTGCGGCTGTTCAAGATGAGACGCCAGAAAGCGATGGAAATTCAGACGCAGCTCAATCCAATGTAGTCGGTGGTGCGGCTTCGGAAGCTGGTTCGGATAATGCTGCTGGTAGTGGTGGCGCAGCTGGAGCGGGCGCACAAGCTGTAGGTGGTGATAACGCAGAGTCTGCGACAGGTGGATCAGACGCTGAAGGTAATGAAGAACAAGGTCAAGCTGCACGAACCTCTGCAGCGCCGAGTTCTACATCTTCTGAATCGGGTGAGCAACAAGTCGGTGACGACCTCGATTCACAGACAGTCGAAGAGACATTTGCCGTTGATGTTCAAGCTTCAGATGAAGAGACAATCAGTGAAGTAGAAGATGACTTTGATTCCGAAACAGTAAGCGAAACGTTCAAAATCCAAGTAGAAAGTGAAAATGATGCGCCAGAAGCAGAACAAGATCTGGCTTACATCATGGATGAAGACGGTTCCATAACATTCACTCAAGAACAATTACTCGAATACGCAAGTGATGTAGATGGGGACGAGCTTGTTGCTTCGAACGTTCAAGTTGGTGCTGATGCAACAGTTCAAGACAATGGTGATGGTACTTTCACCGTTGTTCCTTCAGCTGACTTTAATGGTGAACTTGACCTTACTTTTGACATCAGTGACGGCCAAGAAACGATTAGCAGCGCAATTGATTTAACGGTACGTCCGATTAATGACGCGCCGGTTCCTGAAGATAAAACGTTTGAAATCGAGGAAGACGGAACGCTTGTCTTTACCGACGCTGACCTGTTAACAGGCGCTACAGACATTGAAGGTGACAACCTAACGGTTGAAGGTGTGACCTACGATGGTGGCGACGGTATTCTTACCGACAACGGTAATGGTACGTACACTTTCGCTCCAAACGAGAACTTCAATGGCGATGTAAACTTCGGCTTCAACGTGTCAGACGGCACCGACACGGTGTCTGCAAACATTGATGTTAGCGTGACTCCAGAGAACGATCCGCCAGTTGCTGGCTCTACGTCTTACACTGTTAATGAAGACAATTCGATTACCATTTCTGATGCACAACTATTGGCAACATCTTCAGATATTGAAGGTGATGTATCGATAGACAGCGTAACTTACTCTGGTAGTGACGGTGTCCTGGAAATCAATGGTAACGGCACTTACACCTTCTCGCCAAACGAGAACTTCAGCGGTGAAATTGCACTGGATGTGGTTGTTGCTGATGAAGATGGTGCGACTGACGCGACGACCGCGGGTATCAATGTTCTTGAAGTGAACGATCCGCCGGTTGCAGGCCCAACGTCTTACACCATTGATGAAGACTCTGTACTTACATTCAGTGAGTCACAAGTACTGCTTAATGCTTCTGATGTCGAAGGAGATGTTGAGCTTGTCGGCATTAGCTATGACGGCCCCGATGGCATCTTCTCAGTAAATGGTGATGGCACTTGCAGCTTCGCTCCGAATGAGAACTTTAATGGCCAAGTTCAGCTTGATGTAACTATTCGTGATGAAGACGGTGCAGAAATTGAAACCGTCATCAATGTTGACGTATTGCCAATCAACGATGTACCAGTATCGGGTGATTTGGCATACAACGTAAACGAAGATGGTTCAATTACATTGAGCCAAGATCAGTTGTTGTCTCAAGCATCGGATGTGGAAGGAGATGACCTAACCGCGAGTGACTTAACTGTCGATGGTAACGCAACGGTAACGGCCAATGATGATGGCAGCTTCACTATTGTTCCTGAGGCGAATTTTAACGGTGATATTGATATTCAATTTAATATCACTGATGGCACAGATACCGTTCAAGCCACAGCGGATCTGACTGTTAATCCAGTTAACGATCTACCGGTTCCTCAAGATCAACAATTTAGTATTGAAGAAGACGGTACCCTGCAATTCACAGATGCAGACTTACTGTCAGGCGCAACTGATGTAGATGGTGATGACCTTACGGTTGAGGGAATTAGTTACACTGGTGGTGATGGTGTTCTAACTGACCACGGTGATGGTACTTATACCTTTGCGCCAAATGACAACTTCAATGGCGATGTGAACTTCAGTTTCGATGTGTCTGATGGCACCGAAACCGTTAGCGCAAATATCGATGTCAGTGTCACTCCTGAAAATGATCCGCCTGTCGCTGGTTCAACCTCGTACATGGTTAATGAAGACAATGCGATCACTATTTCTGATGAGCAATTGTTAGCAAACTCTTTGGATGTGGAAGGTGCCGTGTCGGTTGATACTGTCACTTACAGTGGCACAGATGGTGTGTTCCAAGATAACGGCGATGGCAGCTATACCTTCCTTCCTAACGAAAACTTCAGTGGCGATATAAGTCTTGATGTCATCGTTGCAGACGAAGAAGGCGCTATTGATGAGACGACAGCAGGCATTACCGTACTTGAAGTGAACGATCCACCTGTTGCTGGGCCTACGTCATACACCATCGATGAAGATTCTGTTCTAACGTTCAGTGAATCTCAGATTCTTGTGAATGCTTCAGATGTCGAAGGTGACGTGGAACTTGTTGGCATCAATTACGACGGGTCGGACGGTATCTTCACCGTGAATGGTGATGGCACCTGTAGCTTCGCACCAAACGAAAACTTCAATGGTCAGGTTCAACTGGGTGTGACCATTCAAGATGAAGATGGCGCAACAGTTGAAACACAGATTAACGTTGATGTATTGCCAATTAATGATGCACCAGTATCGGGCGATTTGGCTTACACGATTAACGAAGATAGCTCAATTACGTTGACACAAGATCAATTGTTAGCACGAGCGGGAGACATCGATAGCGATAATCTAGAAGCGATCAATCTATCGACTGATGAAAACGCGACCATCCAACAAAACGAGGATGGTAGCTACACCATTACACCAGACGCTGATTACAACGGCGACCTCGACCTGAGTTTCGATATCATCGACAACGATGGTGGTGAGGTTCAAGTTGGTCTCGATATCACAGTTAATCCACTTAATGACTTGCCACAAGCGCAAGATCAACAGTTCACCATTGAAGAAGATGGCACATTACTGTTTACGGACGAAGACCTACTTGCTGGCGCATCGGATATTGATGGTGATGAGCTGTCGATTGAAAATGTCCTTTACACAGGTGCAGATGGTATTCTGAGTGACAATGGTGACGGTACTTATAGCTTTGCACCAAACGAGAACTTCAATGGTGATGTTCAATTCTCATTCGATGTTTCTGATGGCACCGGCTCGACGACTGCTGTTATTGATGTAAGTGTAACGCCGGAGAACGATCCTCCTGTAGCGGGCTCGACGGCTTACACCGTTCAAGAAGATGGTCAAATCACTATCAGTGCTGAACAGCTACTGGCGAATTCTTCCGATGTTGAAGGCGATGTTTCACTATCAAGTGTGAGTTATGACGGTGATGATGGCTCATTCGTTGATAACGGTAATGGCACATTTACCTTTACGCCAAACGAAAACTTCGACGGTGATATCTCACTTGATGTTGTTGTCGTTGACGAAGATGGCGCTACTGCTACTACGACAGCAGGCATTGATGTTATCGCTGTGAATGACGGCCCTGAAACGTCCGGTATTGAAGCTGAAGTCGACGAAGATAATTCAATCACTATTACTCAAGAGCAGCTGCTTGCGAATGCTACTGACGTTGAGGGTGATGAGTTAACGGCGTCTAACCTGCAAACCAATGATCCTGATGCGACTATCGTTGCAAATGACGATGGTTCTTTCACTATTACGCACACCGAGAACTTCAATGGCGAGTTAGATTTCACATACAGCATCAGCGATGGTGAAAATGAAGTTCTGACCACACTGGATTTAACCGTTAATCCTGTCAATGACGTGCCAGAAGCGGGTGAAGAGATCTTCATCCAAGCACAAGAAGACCAAACAGTTGGTGTAACGCTTCGTGAAGAGCCTGCATTACGTCTAGATCAAGCACCGGAAAACGGCATCATCGAAGCTAATCTTGATAATGAGTGGGTAGTACTGGAAGTTGGTCAAGAAGTACCGGCTGACACGGAAGTACGTTTCGTGCCAAGTGAAGATGCTCTAGCAAACGGTACTCATACAACACAAATTGGTACCTTCGATGATAATGCGAGCGTGGATGACTGGGGAACGGAAGTTGACCCATATACTCGTGAGTTCTCGGATGGTGACTTAACGGTTACGGTTCAAAGTAACGATGATCCGCTGGGTGCATGGAATGGTAATACTCATATTGGTCATGGTATCGGTGACACCGACCGCCAAGGTCTGAGTGGTGATGAGAAACTGACTATTTCTGTTGAAGGCCAAGACATCAACGAAATCAGCTTCCACCTAGATGGTTTGGGTGGCTGGTTCATGGAAGAGTCTCGTCACTTTACAGAAGTAGAAATCAAAGCGTTCAATGAGGATGGCGACCTAATTGACTCGATGACTTACCACAAAGAAGACCGTGGTACTTTCGAGACCGACTATACGCTTACGGTAAATGAGCCGGTGTCTTACTTTGAACTTGGTACCGTGCAAGGTAATGGTACTTACGTCGTTCAAAACATGACAGTGTCACAAACTTTTCATGATGAAGCCGTGTTTACATCGATTGGTGTAGACGGTTCAGAAATCACTGAAACGGTTGAGTTGAACATCCATGCGGGTGACAACGAAATCGAGCTAACGGCTGATCTTCCTAATATCACTATCGATACGGAAGGTTCTGCTCAGTTTGCTTCTGTTGTAATAACTGAAGAACAGTTACTCGCTCAAGCATCAGATATCGATGGTGATGACCTTGATATTCAGAACTTAGAGCTGGTGGGTGAAAACTCAGAGCATGCAACGCTAACTGATAATGGCGATGGTACTTGGACCGTAACACCGGATGAAAACTTCTATGGTGAAATTGAGCTGGGTTATCAAGTCAGTGATGGTGAGCTGACAGACAGCAACAT
Organism: Vibrio sp. BS-M-Sm-2; assembly: GCF_041504345.1. NCBI lineage: Bacteria > Pseudomonadati > Pseudomonadota > Gammaproteobacteria > Vibrionales > Vibrionaceae > Vibrio > Vibrio sp. BS-M-Sm-2. The sequence goes on along the minus strand of NZ_CP167895.1, from coordinate 1,603,915 downwards.
CATGAACATCAACTTCGAATCAGTAAATGATGCGCCAATCGTTTCTGGCCCAATTGTTTTATCGACAGACGAAGATCAAGGTATCACGTTCAGCGCTGATGACTTGTTGGCGAACACCACGGATGTAGAAGGCGATGCGTTGTCGATTTCTGACATCACTTACGGTGGTGATGACGGTGAGCTAGTTGATAACGGCGATGGTACGTTTACCTTCATGCCGAATGAGAACTTCAACGGTGAAATCGACATCGACTACAAGGTGTTCGATGGTACCGATGAAGTGGCAACGCATCTAGACCTAACGGTTGTGCCTGTTAACGATGTTCCAGTTCCAGGTGAGCCGCTACACACCCAAATGCTAGAAAATGGCTCTATTGTCATTGAAGCGAAAGACCTTCTATCTGGCGCTACGGATGTTGATGGTGACATTCTCCATGTCGAAAACCTGCTACTTGCAGACCAAACGCAAGGTACGCTAACAGACAATGGCGACAATACCTTTACCTTTGAACCTGCTGAGAACTTCTATGGTGAAGTGAACTTGACCTTCGATATCAGTGATGGTCAAGCAAGCGCACCAAGCACTGCAAGAGTTGACGTTGAGATTGTCAACGAAGGCCCTGAAGTGAGCGGTCTAATTGAAGCGGCGGTTGATGAAGATGGCTCAATCACTATTACTCAAGAGGACTTGTTAGCGAACGCAACGGATGTCGATAGCGACAACCTTGAAGCGGTTAACTTAGCTACTAACGATCCAAATGCGGTTATCGTAGAAAACTCAGACGGTAGTTTCACTATCACACCAAGTGCAGACTTCTTTGGTGAGATTGAGTTTACTTACGATGTAACAGATGCGATTGAGACAGTCGCCGCTGACCTTAACCTAACCGTAAATCCAATCAACGATGCGCCAGATGTGCCGGACATGTCTTTCACTACGGAAGACGGTCAAGCCATTACCATTACCGAAGCTGAACTATTAGCACAAGCGACAGACGTTGAAGGTGATGAACTGTCAGTTGTGAATGTGACGAGCGCGAGCGACACGGTAGAAGTCACGGACAACGGTGATGGCACATACACACTAACGCCAGAACAGGGCTTCTTCGGGAATGTTGATTTGGCATTTGATGTCAGCGACGGCACCGATGTCGTGGCTGCAAACATCGACCTAAAAGTTGAGTTCGTTAATGATGCTCCAGAAGCAACGCCAATGGTTGCGGATGTCGACGAAGATGGTTCAATTCTCGTTACACAAGCGATGTTGCTGGAGAACGCGAGTGATCAAGATGGTGATGAGCTGTTTGCGAGCGCGCTAGAAACCAACGATCCGAATGCAAGTATCGTAGACAATGGCGATGGTACTTACACAGTGACACCTTCGGAAAACTTCAATGGTGATATCGCATTCACCTATGAAGTGAGTGATGGTGAGCTAAGTACCGCCAATGACATGACATTGACCGTTAATCCGGTGAATGATATTCCAATTGTTGCCCCAGGCATGTACCACATCGAAGAGGATGGCAGCATCCTGTTCACTCAAGAAGATCTATTGAGCGGTGCGATTGATATTGATGGCGATGACCTTAGCGTTACCAGCATCAATTACTCTGGTGATGAAGGTACAGTCACCGACAATGGTAACGGCACGTTTAGCTTCTGTTCCTGAAGAACACTTTAGTGGTGACCTGCAGTTCAGCTTTACGGTTACCGACGGCACTGATGAGGTAGAACAAGACCTTAGCGTTCATATTGAAGCGGTCGCGGATGCACCGGATCTTGTGATAACCGATGGCGACGGTGTTAACGTTGATGATGAAGCCATTTTGGTTGAGCCAGGCGGCATTGTTGAGCTTAATATTGCGGCCGCGTTAGTAGACCAAGATCTATCAGAAACACTGACGGTAACTGTGGATGGTGTTCCTGAAGGTTCGGTTATTCAATACGATAACGAAGGCGTTCTGAATGACCAAGAGAACGGTATCACCAGTTATAACGACACTGAAATTACAGTAACGTTTGAAGGTGAAACGGCAGGTTACCAAAACGCAGCGGGTTACTACAAAGTTGACGAAGACGGTAATATCACGGGTGTTGAAGTTGTCTATGAAAATGCATCACAAGTTGGTGGCGGTGGTGACCTTGTTCCAGGACAAGACCAGTTCAGCTTCCAAGTTGAAGAAGGTGAAAGTTTCAACCTGTTCTTGATTCCAAACGGACATCAGCACAACGACTTTAATGCGATGCAAGACGGTCAGTACGAGTTCCGTGCAGCGGATGGTTCGCCTGCAAACATGGATACGGTTGATCCTCAACTTGTGTTTGTTGCTGCCGATGGAACTGAAACTGTAGTTCAAGGCCAGAATGGTGACGCGATCTTCCATGGTGGTTCAAGCTCTCAGCTAAACCAAGATGGTATAGAACATACACGCACGACGGTTAATGAAGACGGCGAGCTGGTTTACGGATTTGAAGATTTGTATGGTGGCGGAGATGCTGACTATACCGACTTCAACTTCACGATTGATGTGGGGGAAGTGAATAGCCAAATCTACAGCGGTGAAATTACGGTAGGCCCAGATGGCGCGATAAACCTTCCAATAACAGCGATCGACAACGAATTACAACTCCAGTTACCAGAAGATTTTAATCAACATCTTGAAGTTCATGTAACCGCTACCGCGACAGAATTATCAAATGATGACTCTGAGGTGGTCTCTCAAACTATCTACATTAATGCGACGGGAGTGACAGTTGATCATGCTCCTGAAGCTCTACCTGTCGCTGCTACCGTTCAAGAAGATGGCTCCATTGTGGTCTCGCAAGAAGATCTGCTGGCCAATGCTAGTGATCTAGATGGTGACCAACTAACAGCGCTGAACTTAGCGACTGATGACGACAGCGTAACTATCACAGATAACGGTGATGGTACTTACACATTAACGCCAGATGCTGACTTCAATGGCGATGTTAGCTTTACGTTTGATGTGTCTGATGGTGATGATGTTATCTCTACCAATCTAGAACTAACAGTTTCACCTGTGAACGATGGTCCAGAAGCACAAGATCAAGCATTTACAGTCAATGAAGATGGTGTATTAACCTTCACAGACCAAGACCTATTAACAGGTGCGACGGACATTGAAGGGGACGACCTAAGCGTTGAAGGTGTGACTTACACTGGCGCAGATGGTGTTCTAACCGATAATGGCGATGGCACATACAGCTTCGCGCCAAACGAAAACTTCAATGGCGATGTGAACTTCTCGTTCAATGTATCAGATGGTACCGATACGGTAACTGCTAACATTGATGTCAGCGTGACGCCAGAGAATGATCCACCTGTCGCGGGTAGCACGTCTTACACGGTTCATGAAGACAACTCCATCACGATCAGTAACGAACAATTGTTAGCGAACTCTTCAGATATTGAAGGGGAAGTGGCGATTGATAGTGTTACCTATAGTGGCAGTGACGGTGTTCTAGAAATCAACGGTAACGGCACATACACCTTCTCTCCAAACGAAAACTTTAATGGCGAAGTTAGCCTAGACGTGGTTGTTGTGGATGAAGACGATGCAGCCGTATCTACGACTGCGGGCATTACGGTTCTAGAAGTGAACGATCCGCCAGTTGCTGGCCCAACGTCTTACACTATCGATGAAGACTCGGTACTGACCTTTAATGAGTCTCAAGTTCTGCTGAACGCCTCTGATATTGAAGGTGACGTACAACTTGTTGAGATCAACTACGACGGCCCAGACGGAATCTTCTCAATCAATGGTGACGGCACATGTAGCTTTGCACCGAATGAAAACTTCAACGGCCAAGTGCAGTTGGATGTGACCATTCAAGATGAAGACGGCGCTCAAGTTGATACTCATATTACGGTTGATGTCCTACCAATCAATGATGTTCCAGTATCAGGAGACTTGGCATACAGCGTAGAGGAAGACGGTTCAATTACCTTGAGCCAAGAGCAACTTCTTTCTCAAGCTAGCGATGTAGACGGAGACGACCTGACTGCTTCTAACTTAATTGTTGATGGAGACGCGACAGTTGTTGCTAACGATGATGGTAGCTTTACCATTACGCCAGATGCGAACTTCAATGGCGACATTGACCTAACGTTCGACATTAGCGACGGTACAGACACGCTGGTTGCGACGGCTGACCTCACCGTTAATCCAGTTAATGACCTTCCACAACCACAAGATCAAACGTTCAGCATTGGCGAAGACGGCATCTTGAACTTCACAGATGAAGACTTGCTGACGGGTGCTACCGATATCGATGGGGATAACCTATCGGTTGAAGGTGTGACTTACACTGGTGCCGACGGTGTTCTTACTGACAATGGCGACGGAAGCTACAGCTTTGCGCCAAACGAGAACTTCAATGGTGATGTGAACTTCAGCTTTGATGTGTCAGATGGCACGGATACCGTTCAGGCCAACATTGATGTCAGCGTGACACCAGAGAACGATCCGCCTGTTGCGGGTAGCACGTCTTACACAGTTCATGAAGACAACTCAATTACCATTAGTGATGAGCAGCTTCTAGCTAACTCTTCGGATATTGAGGGTGACGTTGCCGTTGATAGCGTGACTTATTCTGGCACAGACGGTGTCTTTGAAGACAATGGCGATGGTACTTACACCTTCTTACCAAACGAAAACTTCAACGGCGAAGTGAGCCTAGATGTTGTTGTAGCGGATGAAGATGGCGCGACTGAAGCGACAACTGCAGGTATTACAGTACTTGAGGTGAACGATTCGCCAATCGCAGGTGTAACAAGTTACTCCGTGAACGAAGATGAAGTGATTACCATCAGTTCTGAGCAACTGTTGGCGAATGCTTCAGATATCGAAGGTGAAGTGGCGATTGATAGCGTTAACTACACCGGCTCAGACGGTATCTTTACCGACAATGGTGATGGTACGTTCAGCTTCGCACCGAACGCAAACTTCGATGGCGATGTAAGCCTTGATGTTGTCGTTACTGATGAAGATGGCGCAACCGTAGCAACTAACGCAAGCATTGATGTTATGCCTGTTAATGATGCTCCAGTATCGGGTGACTTGGCGTACAGCATTGATGAAGATGGTTCGATTAACCTAAGCCAAGAGCAATTACTTGCCCAAGCGAGTGATGTTGATGGCGATGACCTAACGGCAAGCAACCTAAGTGCGGGGGATAATGCGACCGTAGTTGATAATGGCGATGGTACCTTCACGGTAACACCGGATGCTGACTTCAATGGCGATATCGACCTAAGCTTTGATATTTCGGACGGTACTGAGACGATTTTGGCGAACGCCGATCTGACGGTAAACCCGGCCAATGACTTGCCAACGACATCTGATGTTTACGCGAACGTTGATGAAGACAACGTCATCACTATCACACAGGAGCAGTTACTAGCGAATGCCGCTGATATTGAAGGTGATGACCTTGTCGCTTCCGACTTAACCTTGGTCGGTGACGATGCAACGATTGTCGATAATGGTGATGGTACGTTCTCAATCACTCCAAGCGAAAACTTCAATGGCTACATCGATGTTGCCTACAGCATCAGCGATGGCGACACACCAATTGCCGCTAACTTGGGCTTGACCGTTGATCCAGTTAACGACGCGCCAATTGTTTCTGCTGATGTGGCGATAACCATTGAAGAGGATGGTTCGTACACCATTACTCAAGAAGAACTCTTACAATTCGCGACTGACATCGAAGACGATGACATGACCGCAATTATCGGAGAGCAGGGCGATGAAACGACCGTAACCGGTACTGTGCTGGATGCTGAAACGGGTAGCCCAGTCGTTGGTGCAGATGTCACAATGACCGATAACGCAGGTCACTCGTACACCACTGTGACAGACCAATCTGGTAACTACTCTGTGAGCGGTCCAGTTGTTGACCAAGGTACCGTAACTATTGAACAAGAAGGCTCTATTACCAGCAGCTTCCTGGTCCCAGCAGGTGAAGATACTAATGGTGGCGTGACCGCAATATCTGAAGTGCTTGAAGAAACTGATATGCGTATCGTGGTCACATGGGGTGAAAGCCCACGTGATATGGACAACCACCTATGGCTCTACGATACAGAGAATGGCAATGAACTAGACCATATCTACTACCGCGATATGAGCCACGACCTCGGTGAAGGCAATGTTGTTCAACAAGATGTTGATGACACGAATGGCGGTGGTCCTGAAACCATCACTATTCCAAATTATCAAGATGCTGACATGCACTATTCAGTACACAACTACACCAGTAGAAGTTGGGATGTAGATGGTGTTGAAGATGTACAGGTTCAGGTGTTTGTAGGCGATACATTGGTTGAAACCTTCAGCCCAGACTTATCAGATAACCCATCAGGTGATCATTGGCATGTATTCGATATCGTGAACGGCGTTATTGTTCCAAGCCAAGATGTAGGCACTCAAAATGCATTCGACTTGCCAACCGCAGAAGAAGCGCTCGCGAATGAAAACGGCATTGATATCTCTGAATTGCTAACCGGCGATGAAGGTGATGATTCTGGTGATACCGATGGTAACGAACCAAGTGTTGGTGACATTTCCATCGACAACGCGCTAATCACTGATAACGGTGATGGTACCTACACCATCACCCCAGAAGAAAACTTCAATGGTGAATTCTCCATTAGCTACAACGTAGATGATGGTAATGGTGGAGTGACTCCTGCTGAGCTTGATGTCACAGTCACGGCAGTAAACGACCTATCTGTGATTTACGACCATGACTACACCATTAATGAAGATGGTTCGTTAACCTTCACTGATGAGCAATTACTCGCTGTTGCAACGGATATCGATGGTGACGACCTTTCTGTTGAATCTGTTAACTACGAAGGCACCGACGGTGTGTTTACGGATAACGGCGATGGCACTTACACCTTTGCTCCAAATGAGAACTTCAACGGTAACGTCGACCTAACTTACGATGTCAGCGATGGCACCGATGTGGTCTCGGCGAACATTGATGTTCAAGTTGTACCAATCAATGATGTACCAGTTGCTGGCACAACCTCTTACAGCGTTGAAGAAGATGGCAGCATTACCCTGAGCGATGCACAACTACTGGCGAATAGTTCAGATGTTGAAGGGGAAGTGTTTGTTAGCGATGTAAGCTACAGCGGCACGGATGGTGTATTCACTGATAATGGTGATGGTACTTACACCTTTGCTCCAAACGAAAACTTTAACGGTGATATCAGCCTTGATGTATCTGTTATGGATGAAGATGGCGCAACGGCTGAAACAACGGCAGGCATCGACGTTATTGCCGTCAACGACCTACCAGTTGCAGGTTCAACGACCTACAGCGTCGATGAAGATAATGTGATTATTATCTCTGATGCTCAGCTTCTTGCGAACAGCTCAGATATTGAAGGTGATGTATCCATTAGTGACGTTTCTTACACGGGTGCAGACGGTATCTTTACTGATAACGGTGACGGTACTTACAGCTTCGCACCAAATGAAAACTTCAACGGTAGTGTCAGCCTAGATGTGACTGTTGCCGATGAAGACGGTGCCACCGCGCAAATTACCGCGGGTATTGACGTTATCGCAGTCAACGACGCTCCAGTCTCTGGCGACTTGGCTTACTCAGTGGATGAAGATGGTTCAATCACCCTAAGCCAAGAGCAATTGCTGGCTCACGCTTCTGATGTGGATGGCGATGACCTTACCGCTGCAAACCTAACGGCAGGTGACAACGCAACAGTAACGGCAAATGATGATGGTTCATTTACTATCACGCCGGATGCGAACTTCAATGGTGACATCGACCTAAGCTTCGATGTGTCAGATGGCCTTGAAACCGTTCAAGCAGGCGTCGACCTAACGGTTAACCCTGTTAATGACTTACCAACAGCCGCTGACCAAAGCTTCACTGTTGAGGAAGATGGAACGCTAATCTTCACGGATGCAGATCTACTAGCAGGCGCTGCAGACATTGACGGCGATGACTTGTCTATCACGGATGTGTCTTACACGGGCGCAGAAGGTGTGTTCACGGATAATGGTGATGGCACTTACAGCTTTGCTCCGAACGAGAACTTCAATGGTGACGTAAGTCTGGACTTCTCAGTATCTGACGGTACAGAGACGGTTGATGCTAACATCGACGTAACGGTAACAGACGTTAACGATGCACCAGTAGCGGGCGCAACGTCTTACCAAATGAACGAAGATGGCACCATCACATTGAGCCCTGAGCAGTTAATTGCGAATAGCTCTGACGTTGATGGTGAAGTGTCGCTTGAAAGCGTTACTTACACAGGCTCTGATGGCGCATTGGTTCAAAACGATGATGGTTCTGTGACCTTCACGCCGAGTGAGAACTTTAATGGTGATATCAGCCTAGATGTGGTCGTGACGGACGATGACGGTGCGACTGCAACAACAACGGCGGGTATTGAAGTTCTGGCTGTGAACGATGGACCTGAATCAGAGGGTGTGAACCTAACCACAGCCGAAGACAGCACTATCCTTATCACACAAGACATGTTGTTAGCTCAAGCGACGGATATCGATAACACCGCAGACGAGCTGTCAGCTTCGGGTCTAGAAATCGACCCTAGCTTGGGTGAGTTGCTAGACAACGAAGATGGTACTTGGTCATTTACGCCAAACGAAAATTTCAATGGCGATGTGCCAATGACGTTTAACGTTAGCGATGGACAAGAGACAATTTCAGTAGACGGTAACATCGACGTTACGCCAGTGAACGATGCACCTGAAGCACCTACGATTGAGATGCAAGGCGAGGAAGATGTGGTCATGGTGATTGACCCAGCTTACATTGCGGATCAAGTGACGGATCTAGATGGTGACGAGATCAGCATCGAAAGCATTTCAGTTCGAGCTCCAGCCAATGCGACCTTAACTCAGCAGCCTGACGGTATGTATCACTTAGTGACTACTCAAGACTTTAATGGCTTGGTAGAGCTGGGTTATCAGGCAACCGATGGTGAAGAAGTGGTTGATGGTTCACTGAATGTGGATGTGATTCCAGTTAATGACGCTCCATTCAATGTCGGCAACGCAATGATGACCACAAACGAAGATGGCGCGTTCACCTTCGATGCTGGCGACTTGATGAACTTGTTCGGTGACATTGATACCGCTGACCTTGTTGTTTCTCGCATTATCACCGCAGACGGTGAAGATGGTGGTGAAGTAACGGACAACGGTGATGGAACTTGGACATTCACACCAACAGGCGACTTCGCAGGCGTTTCTGACCTACAAGTTGTCGTGAGTGACGGTGAGTTTGAAACGATTCTCGATGTTCCAGTGTTCGTACGTCCTGTCGCAGATGGCGCGGTTATTTCAACAGACCATGATGGTCCATTAGTGTTCGGCGAAGATGAAACGGGTCACTTGGGACTGAACGTTGGCCTAGTCGATGATTCCGAAACACTAAGTAACTTGGTGATGACAGGTTTCCCTGTTGGATTCGAGGTAACCGATGGTGTGAATACCGTGATGATCACTGAGCCGGGTCAGTACATCGACCTGTTCGACTGGGATATATCAAACATTCAAATGACGCCTCCTGAAGACTTCCATGGTGAGTTCTTCGTAACCGTAAGTGCAACAACAGTTGATTACGGAGATGAGCCAGAAGCGTTTGAAGATGGCATCGATTCTGGTGATTTCGAGACCGTAGCGGGTGATTCCATCATCCTAACCGCTGATGACCTAATCGGTTTAGCTGAGAATGTGGATGCTGACAGCGACGATGAAGTGAAACTGGTTCATCTAGCAGACCGCAGCCAAGGTGAGATTATCGATAATGGCGATGGCACGTGGACGTTCACACCAGCACCAGGCTTCACGGGCGAAGCAGACATTGCGTACGTAGTTGATAAAGATGGCGTGCTTCATGATGAGCAAACTGGCGTAGTCGTGAAAGAAGGCGACTCGCAAGAGAATGCAGCACCAGAAATTAACAGCATCACAACCACTGAAATCGCAGCGGATGCAACCTTGTCGTTCACTGATGAAGACATGTTAGCGAACCTGAGCGATGCAGAAGGCGATAGCATGAGCATTGAGTCAGTCAGCTTGATGGAAGGTCAGGGAGTAATTGAGAGCGATAACCAAGGTAACTATCAATTCACTCCTGCTGAAGACTACACCGGCGATGTTCAAGTTGGGTTTATCGCTACCGATGGCGAAAATCGTATCGAAAGCTTCTTCAATGTGGATATCCAAGGTGGTGATGAAGCAGCCGAGAATGAAGGTTACGCCTTAGCGGATGACGGTTCATTACCTATCACAGAGTCTCAGCTGGTGGATGAGTTAGGCGTTAGCGATACAGCACAAGTTGTTGATGTTGCAGACGCGAATGATGCAGGCTTCTTTGCTGAATCTGGTGAAGGCGAGTGGACTTATTGGCCGAATGAGGACTTCGATGGCAATTTAGCGATGAATGTTGAAGTCAACGACGGCGGTGAAGTATCAAGCCACAGCGTAAGCATCCAAGTGGCCGATGAATCAGTGCAAAGTGATGAACTACAAGTTCAAGCTGCTCAAGCAACAGAAGAGCAACAAGTGGAAGTGGCTCAACAAGCTGAAGACCAAGCTCAAGATGCTGAAGCTGAAGACAACACAGCAGATGTAACCGCGGCACCTGGCGATACTATTTCTATCTCGATTCCAGATGAGGTGAGTGGTAACGAATCGGTCGATTATGCTGATATGTCTGGCTTACCTGAGGGCGCTACTGTGAGCAATGCACTGGATAACGGTGATGGTAGCTTCACAATCAGTGGCAACCTAGAGCAGCCTGTATCTGTCGAACTTCCAGAAGGTTATGAAGGTACTAGCGAGATCCAATTCCAAGGTTACGACGAATTGGGTAGCTCAATAGACGGTGCAAGCGGTTCTGTTGAAGTTGAGGTCGATGATCAATACACCATGCAAGGTTCTACGCAAGAGCAGCAACCGGACATGGCGGGTATGGAATCTGGTGGCAGCGACTGGACAAGTTCAGGTGGTCAAGATCAAGGTGTTGACTTCACGGACGACTCTGGAAGCTTCGATTCAGACTCTCAAACTGGAACCGATCAAGGCAACGACTTCGACCAAAGCTCGATTTAATCGAAAGGGCTTAGTTTTAGTCTGAACCGATATTTAGTTTAAACCAACAAGTAGATAGGGCAGCGTAAAGTTGCCCTGAGCAAAGCCATGTAGAGTGACCTTTGCATGGCTTTCTTATTTGTCGCTGAGATTCATTCTTTGGCTTCAAAAAACCTGAGAATCTACAAGAATGTTCTTAGTTACTATAGAGAGAGTTAAAAAGGAGTGAGGGCATGTATCGTTATGTCAGTTCACCGCAAGCGTCGAAGTACATAGTGCCACCACCTCAACATCGAGAGTTGTCGAGTGTGGATGTGCCTGAATCCGAATTAGAGATGCGAGAAATATTGAATAATTGGTTTGCTGATGGTTTAGCGCCCATTATCGAAAGTGAAGATGACTACATCTCTGCGAGCGATCAAGTTCGATTTGAAAAGCTTAGCCGCACCGTTGGGATGTTGTTGAGAAACAAAGATTATTATTTTGCCGCCAAACGGATTTTATCAGTGTGGGAACAAGATTCTCTTGAAACCACTTATATCAATTATCTCATTTTGCGCAGTGAGCGAGTCACTTATTAAGGTAAGTTAACACAGTGGCATTTGCCATTAATGACTTAGGATTCGCGAGCTTACGATCCTTTTATTTTTCTAGAGAATCAGGCAAACAAAAAGGGCAAGCTTTTAGGCTCACCCTTAAGGTTCTTTCTTTACTTAACGTTACTGTTTTTACTTACCGTTATTTTCACCTAATTCTATACAGGTTTGCGACTTACACCCAACCATCAAATTTGAGTCGTTTCTGAATTCTTTTGACTGCTTCTTTCTGCATTTGTCTAACGCGCTCATTAGAAACATTGACATCAAACATTTCGCCCACTTCAGCTAGCGTTTTCACGTTGTTATCAAACAAACCAAAACGATGGATGAGCACCTTTTGTAATTGTGGAGGAAGTGTATTGATGATTTGTTCTAGAGCTTGGGTAAAGGATTGATCTTCACAATCTTGTTGAGGGTCGAGGATGTATTCACATTCACATTGTTCTAGTGCCATCGGTGCATGACTCGTTCCAACAGTCGTCGTCACGTCAATAAATCCACTTAACGCCACCAGTTGATCGACGCGTTTGGTCTTAACACCAGAACTATCCGATAGTTCAGAAATAGAAATTTCTTTGCGCATTTTCTTACTAACATCGAGCCTCTTTGAGGCAAGGTTATTTATTTCTTTGCATACGTGCGATGGCAATCTGACGGTACGACCAGTGTTCATTAATGCGGCTTCAATGTTTTCGCGGATCCACCATACAGCATAGGTTGAAAAACGATAGCCTGGTTCTGGATCGTATTTGTCGATGGCCTTAATCAAGCCAATGTTGCCTTCCTCGATCAGGTCGAGCAGGGTGAAATTATTACCTTTACGTTTTAGGTAACTCTTTGCGATTTTAACAACAAGGCGTAGGTTTGATTCGATCATGACATCGCGCGCTTTTTTATCACCCGCGCGATTTAATTTTGCGTAATACACCTCATCTTCACGCGACAGTAGATCGATGCCTATAATATCCTTCAAATAATGAGCATAAGGGTCTGCACTGGTAGAAAATGATTCGGTAATGGGTGTTTCATCCGTAAGCCCCTGAGACGCAGCAAAACTATCGTTGTCCATTTCCTTGTCCTTATCTAGCCGACTGAACGTTTTATTGTATTATTATGCCACTAAGTGATTAACGCTTGGTTTCATTAGAGTGTAGATAGCAGTTTCTTATTTACCAATAAATAAAATGCAATTTCGCAAACTTATGTCACAAAGAAGTATACAAATATTTAACCATTTTCATCTTATCAAGTGTGTTGTTTTTCATTTAAAACATCAACATCGCTGGCTTACAAAGCATCTGTTATGTACTTCCTGCCCTAGATAACTGACATGAATTCATAGGTGTCGGTTGGCTATATAATCGAGAGGGGAAATGATAAGAAAAATGGCAAGAGTCGAGGTTCAATGTTTCGAAGTATCTCAACTCTTTTGCAGTTTCGGCTATTAAGCACCGCCAAGTAAGTCTTAATTCTATCGACTAATAAGTGCTAAGAACCTCATCGATTTGCTGATTAATGATCTTAATTTCGCTGTAGATAACGGAAAGATCATCATTTTGCGGCGCAAGCTTATTGAGTGTGTTTTGTTCTACTCTTTCTAATGCAACAGTGGCCGTTTCTTCCCCAAAGCTGGCTAAGATGCCTTTTAAGGTGTGTACAGTAAAATGAAGCTTGCCCCAATCTTGTTGCTGAACCAACTCTTCGATTTCTTGTAGCGAATTGCCATGATCTTCTTGATAGGTAGACAAAACGGCGTAAATGACTTCTCTGTCGTTGTCTAAATAGGCATTTAAAGCATCAAAGTCTAGCATGTGGACTCCTGTCGGCTGCATGTTGAGAATGGGCTAGGCGGCTTAGTGGAAAAACCATACCGTGATGAATCACTAATCCATTGATTCCATTTTGGAGGAAGTTCTAATTGTAAGATCTCTTCTAAATAGTCGTCGCTAAGTTTCTCATCTATATGAGCTCTATGGACTGCATATATATAGTCAAGTTTGGCGGCAACTGAATATGGGTAACTGTCAATGTAGTCCTTTAATTCCTGGATCGACCCAAAGTTTTCAATGTTTATACACGTTGAAGGGTCGACATTTTTGGACTCAAGTTTGTGACTTACTGTTTCTCCACGAGATTTTAGACATTCTACCGCTAAGTGATAAAGAGAGTACTCACCAAAATGGACGAGCAGTGGTAATAGTTGGGTAAGCAAGTAAGTTGGTTGGCTGTGGAAATTATTCGCTAACAGTGTCGAGGCTCTAATCACTTTTTTATGGGCAACGTGAGGACTATTTTCTACGAGCAAGATGTTGCTTTGAAAGAGGGCTAGACTAGCCAAAACTTGATGCTGTTGTTTTACAGGAAGCTTTAGGTTCACTAACTCTGTGAATTGGTTGGCATGTTCAAGCAAAATACGTTTGTACTTTAGTTTCGTCTCTCTCTGGTAGGTCGCTTTTAACGAATTAAAGTGCGAGCCAATAGAGTGAATGACATCCATGTCGGCAGGTGAAATGTGGGTTGCGTACATTTCCCCAAGCTTAATCAACATGTGCGTGTTGTCCACGTTCTCGGCCAAGTCGATCGCTCGAATTGCGCGATGGCTTATGCTCGGTGTCATTTCAAATGCTCGTATCGCCAGCTTAAGCGCTGGCAGTAACATCTTATGTTTTTCATAGATGCAGCTTAAGCAATCAATCACGTTTAATGACAGTGGCTGAACAATCAAGTAATTGTGCAGTTTCTCTATCGCTAGGTTCGGTTTACCTAAGCTGTCTAAAATCAATGCCTCTGCAACCAACTTGGTCGGGTGCATTTTTGTTTTGGAAGTCGTGAGGACATTTGAAAGCAAGTCCCACTTTTTACCCGCGATTAAGTGCTCGATCAGTGTCGCTTCGAATTGTACGTTCACTTGGTTATTAGGAATCGCTAGCGCCTGTTTAAGCACTTCAGGCGTGTTAATAGGATATAGGCTATTTAGTTGGTCAATTTGCTGCGATTCGGACACAGCACTTTGGATCTTTTTACCCAGCATCTGAGTATGAATCGGCTTAGAAATGAAATGGTGAGCTTCACCTGAAAGGGCGGTTAATACCGTCTCTTGACGCATATCCCCTGATAGAAGAATAGTGGCCACAGTATGATCGATGAGCCTGTTTCGATACAGGATCCCCAAAAGCTCAAACCCGGTGAAGGATTGCTCTAAGTGGTAATCGATGAGGAGTACATGAAAAGAGTGCGTTTCGACCGCTCTAATAGCTTGTCGATAGTCGGTCGCAATAAAGATGCAATCATGTGAAATGCCTAAGCTCGAGAGTTGCTGCTTTATAAGAATAGTTGCACTCTTAGAGTCGTCGACAATTAAAACTCGTAGGTCAGGTGGTAAGGTCAAATCCATTTTCCTCAATACCAAATGTTATTTTTAATTTAGGCGTCAAGTTGCACATTGTCAAGGTGCCAATATCACATACAAACACTCAATAAACTATTGGTAATTAAGGAGTATTCGATAACATTTATGAAAGACTTCAAACGCAGGTTACTTTTGCCTGGTTTTTGTAGGGTTATACGTGTTTTAGAAATAAAAAAGAGGCAAGTCGATAAGCTTACCTCTCAATTTAATTGTTCGAGTTTTTATTCGAAATATTGTTCTTTGCTTGAAGCTCTATTTAACGAAAATCTAGCGCTAATCACGCATATTAAGAATCAACACAGCGGCTAACGCCAAGAATGCCGTCATCATTAAGAATACATCGTTGTAAGCCATGATAGCGGCGTCACGTTGCATGGTGCCAAGTAGGCTTGCTTGCGCTTGTTGCATCGCAGTCGCGGCATCACTTCCTGATTGAATAAAGAATGCTTGCTGGTCTTTGAGGGTTTGCCAACCTAATTGACTCACAGAAGGTAGCGACTCTTTGATGTGTGCAAGATGCTCACGGGTTTTGTTATCCAGCAGCGTAGCGATAATCGCAATACTGAACGCGCCACCTAAGTTACGCATTACGTTAGTTAAGGTCGAAGCGTCAGGGGTGTCCATTTTGCTGATGTTCTTCATCGCAACCAAAGACAGCGGAACCATAATAAACGGGCTACCAATAGCACGTAGAACCATAGACAAAATCAGCTGTTGCCCGCCAAAATCAATTGTCATGTGTGTATTTACGTAACAACTGAAACCGAACATCGCGAAGCCAAAGGTAACCAAGTACTTAGGCTTAATGATCTGTGTTAGTTTGGGCACAATTGGGAATATCAGAAGTTGTGGGAAACCCATCCACATTAACACTTCACCAATTTCCATCGCGTTATATTGCTGAATTTGAGTGAGATACATCGGCAGAACATAGATAGAGCCAAGCAATGCCATCCCTAGAATCAAATAGGCGATACAGGACATCGCAAACTGCCCATCACGCAATAGCCGCAAGTTCACCAGTGGCTTTTTGTGTTGCAGTTCGTTTATTACGAAGTACACCAAGCTCACCGCAGAAATAATGCTAAGTGTAATGATAAAACTTGAGCTGAACCACTCTTCACGGTTACCTTCTTCTAGAACTACTTCTAGACAACCTAGTCCCAGCGCCATGGTCGCAATACCAAACCAATCGGCTTTTTTAAGCGTACCAAGGTCAAGCTTTTCATCTTCCAAGCCGTATCGAATCATGGTGATCACGAGTAGGGCGGGTGGAATATTGATGTAGAAAATATAGTGCCACGAGAAGTTCTCAGTCAGCCAGCCACCAAACGTAGGACCAATCGACGGAGCAAACGTTGCGGTGACACCAAACAGTGCCATACCCACAGCGCGCTTGTTGACAGGTAGTAACTGTATCACCAGAGAAAAGGCAAGTGGAATTAAAGCGCCACCACTAAAGCCTTGCATCGCACGGAACACGATCATCGAGGTCATATTCCATGAAAATGAACATAACAAAGATGAGAGGGTGAAGATGGCCGTCGTCCACGTGATATATCGACGTTTACCAAGTGCTTTTGAAAGCCAACCACTGAGTGGGATAGCGATCATCTCTGCGACTAGATAAGACGTAGATATCCACGAACTTTCATCTAAGGTGGCAGAAAGCGCACCTTGAATGTCTTTGAGAGACGAGTTGGTGATCTGAATATCCAAGATCGCCATAAACGCGCCAATTAAGCCGCCAAATAGGGCGATCCAATGGCGTCTTGAAACCTCTCCATCATCATTGGTTTGGGTGACAACATCAGCGTTACTCATGGTTTAGCCTCGTTTATCGATGGTCGCGACCACAGACAAACCAGGAAGTAGTCGACCTTTCAACTCTTGCTGATCAGGAATAGTAATTTTCACTGGTACACGTTGAACGATTTTAGTGAAGTTACCGGTCGCGTTTTCTGGTGGCAGTAGAGCAAACTTGGCGCCAGTTGCAGGGGAGAAGCTGTCGACCACGCCTTCAAGTGGTTGCCCCGGGAACGCATCCAGTTCTACTTCAACCGTCTGACCTTTGTGAATGCCACTTAGCTGTGTCTCTTTGAAGTTGGCTTCAATCCACACTTGGTTGTTTGGTACCAAACTCATAAGTGGTGCACCAGCTTGAATCAACAAGCCTTCACGTACACTGCGTTTACCAATGACGCCATCAGTAGGTGCGTAGACTTTGGTGTAGTCAAGGTTTAGCTGTGCTTGATCTTGCTGTGCCTGAGCTTCTGTTACTGAGGCTTTGGCTTGTTCAATTTCGCTAGCAATAACGAAGAGTTGGTCATTACTTGCGACAAGGTTGGCTTTCGCTTCTTCTAAGTCTGCAAGGGTCACTTTTTGTTGAGCGACCATGCTATCGACTTCATCTTGAGAAGCGTAATTGCGTTTTAACAAGCTGCGAGAGCGCTGCACCTGTTGGATAGCACGTTCATATTCTGCTTGTGCGGAATCGACGCCACTTTCTGCTTGGTTTATTTTGCTACGTTGTAACGTATGTTGGGCGATTAAGTTCTTTACGTCGGATTGTACGACGGATAAATGGGCATTAGCTTGAGCGAGGGCTGCTTGGTAATCACGGTCATCGATTTGAACTAATAAATCACCTTCTTTAACCGATTGGTTATCACTCACGTAAGACTTAACAATATAGCCTGATACTTTAGGGCTAATATTTGTGATGTCGCCTTGTAGATAAGCATTGTCGGTAGATTCAAAGTACTGACCATAGCCGTACCAGTATCCGGCGCCAGCTAAACCCAATGACAGCATGATCGCAGTAGCAATAAGCGGAGCTTTTTTACGTTTTTTTTGCTTACTGTTTGCGAAGCGTTGTTGTTCTCTGTCATTTTTTATTTCTCATTTTGTTTTTATTTAGATGTAACGAATTGTAAATGAATTCGATTGATTGATAAGATAGGAAAAAAGGAAAACACTGTTGCAAAAATCTAACTAATAGCACTTTGGGAGAAGTACGATGGACTTAAATGCTGTGACTGTTTTTACGCAAGTTGTTGATTGTGGTAGTTTCACGCACGCAGCTGAGGCATTGAACATGACCAAGTCGACCGTCAGCCGGAAGCTAGACGAGCTGGAACAGCACCTAGGTGTGAGGTTGATCACTCGCTCGACTCGAAGTTTAGTCTTAACGCCAGAGGGGGAGAGCTTTTATCAGTCGAGTGTCCAGATGCAAGAGATCATGAACCAAGCTGAGTTAGAGGTTTCAGCCAATCAGGATTTGGTCCGAGGGCAGTTGAATGTTGTGTTGCCCGTCGAGTTGGGGCATCAAGTATTAGCAAAGTACATCCACAGCTTCCTAAAAGAGCACCCAAACGTGACTTTGAACTTAGAATTGACGAATCGAGAAGTCGACATCATTGCGGAGGGGATCGATCTTTACGCGCAAATTGGTGAGCTAGTGGACTCGAGCTTGGTTTCTCGCTACCTCACAACATCAAAGCGTGTATTGGTAGCTAGCCCTGAGTATTTAGAACAGTTCGGTGAAATTTCTTCGCCCAATGACCTTAAACCGCCATTTAGAATGATTGAGGTGGTTAACAAGGCGGCGCGTCTACCCAAGTGGCATTTACAATTAGAAGGCGGAGAGTCAATTTTGATCGATCTGCCGTGTCAGTTGCGGGTGAATACCATAACGGCATGCTTAACGGCATGTTTGGATGGGCTCGGCTTAGCGGTGCTTCCTGAATTCATTTGTCGTGAGCACTTTAAAACAGGTAAGCTGATCCGTTTGTTACCTGAATATGAGATGCCGGAAGTTTCAGTAAGCCTAGTGTATGCAGACAGGAAGTTGATGCCGAAACGTAAGAAGGTCTTTATCGCTTATTTACTGACTGCCTTTCAAAATGGGGACCATAAGTAGGGTGCGACTATTAGTTAGGGGCGAGTCTTAGTTAGTGTTAATCCATAACGCTAGTCATCTTCGTTAACGGCTCTTTGGTAAGACTAAAGGTCTTGGAAATGACTTCTAACCTGCACGTCAATATGTACTCTTTTAATAGCAATTGTTGAATGTTTTTTCAAAAATGGTGAAAAATGCAGTAAGTATCATTATGAACGTGCTATTTGGCTAATTGTATACTTATTGTTATTCACTTGCGGGTTGCTCAGACTATACTGAGTTCATACCTAATCAGAGGAACACCATCATGAAAGCAATCACTAAATCAGTATTGGTAATTAGCATTTTATCTGTAGGCACTGCCCAGGCGTTTGAACTAACGAGTAATGACATTCAAGAAGGTCATCCAATGGCGAAGACCTTTGAATACTCAAGCTGGGGTTGTGATGGCGAAAACCTATCACCACAGTTGATGTGGAAAGATGCACCAGCAGGTACCAAAAGCTTTGCAATCACGGCTTATGACCCAGATGCACCGACTGAAAGTGGCTTCTGGCACTGGGTTGCGTTTGATATCCCTGCAACTGTGAACGAGTTACCTCGCGGTGTCGACATCTCTAAAGTCGGCGGCAAAGAAGGTCGTATTGATTACGGCACAGTTGGATACGGTGGCGTTTGTCCTCCGGAAAAAGATGGCATGCACCGCTACCAGTTCACGGTTTGGGCACTGCCAACGGACAAACTTAACCTAGACGAAAATACGCCGTCGGCAGTGGTTGGGTTCACGTTGAACAGTATGGCTTTAGACAAAGCGAAATTGACCGCAACTTATACACGTTAATAGCTTATACAAGTTGATAATAAGTAAACAAGGGGATGAGATGAATCATCAATATCAAGTCACGATCTTTCGTGCAGAGCAGTTACAAAAGCTGCGTAATGTGAGGATTCTATCCCCTAGTATCATTCAGATCATTACAGGCAGTAAGCGCCTGTTTTGGAAAGATTCGGCGGTAGAGCTCTCACATTCTGAGCTGCTGTTGTGTGAGGTATCAGCTTCACTAAGTTTTGAGAACATGCCCCACAAAGGGCGTTTCTTGTCGCGAGTATTCAGCTTTCAATTCCAACCTTCTCAGGCGATGCTTGATTTAAGTGAGGAACGTTCGAATGATCTGGGACTGCCTACAGTGAAAGCGGATCGAAACTTACAAGACTCACTCAACGCGCTGTTCTCGTTTGATACACAGAGCATGAGCAAAGAGACTCAACAGTTTTGGTTGCAGGGCTTGTACCAGCAATTAGCTGAAAAAGCGGTGCTGCATCGATTGTTTGCCAGTGCCAACGTTTCGTTTAGCCAAAAGCTCAGCCATTATCTTTCACTCTCACCAGATGAGAAGCATCCGCTAGAGTCAGTGGCGGAGCGTTTTGCAATGAGCCGAGCAACGCTGATTCGAAAGCTCAAATTGGAAGGTATGCAATATCGTGAGGTGTTGGCTGAAGTTCGGTTGAGTCATGCGCTTTATCTGATGCAAAACGGACAACAGAATGTAGCGATGTTGGCTCAGTCTTGCGGTTACCAATCGGAAGGGCGTTTTAGTCAGCGCTTTAAAGGGAAATTTGGTTTGTCGCCAAGTGAATACATCAAAACCGTCGTCAGCAATAGAGTCGCGACACCGTAACCCTTCTTGTTTGGCCCAAGCGCTAACGTTACTTGCCACGCTACGCCGCTTTTAATCATCTTCTTCATCGGCAGAGGTTTGTCTTGTTGCTTGTTGCTTGTTGCTTGTTATTGTTATTGTTGGCCGAAGATGAGCGTTTTCTTATTTTAGGCAACCAGATCATCAAAGCTAATATTGGAAATACCAAGTTCATTAACAGCGCTAATTGCCAACCTGTCAATAACCTGAGAAAGCACCGGAGCTAAGCTCGTAAAAGGCCCGCGAAGGTTAAGTGCCAAGAATTCCCATATTCCACGTACTCCGTATTACTCACACGATCCGAACATACACACCTACATTTGATCTCTTTGCTCTAAAGCCCACTCAATAAACATTTTAACTTTTGGTGATTGGTGTTCTGACGGCGTCGCAAAATAATACTGTTGTTTGCACGTAACTGGTGGTTCAGCAAACGGTGCGATGAGCGTATTGTCTTTAAGATATTTCGATACAACGCTATATCGCCCAATGGCAATACCTGCATTGTTTATAGCTGCCAGTATCGCGAGATCTGAACGGTCAAACTCGATGTTAGAGTTTGAATGCACAGTGCTGAGTTTGTTCGCTTGTGCCCACACTTCCCATTCATTGCGGTTCGAATCGTAGTTCCATGCTTGGTTGTCATGCAGTAACGTGGCTCTATTGAGGTTCTCTGGTTGTTGATTAAGCCCGTGTAACTCAGCGTATTGAATGCTACAAACCGGAGTCATGCTCTCGTGCATGAATGCTTGGCAGAAAAGTTTATCGGGAAAAAGATCATCGAAGTAGATGGCAATATCGATACCGTGTCCTTGAAAGCTGATATTTTCATTGCCCGTTAGCAGCTTTAATGTGATTGATGGGTAACGTTGTTTGAAGTCCGCTATCCGAGGTACTAGCCAACTCTGCGCAAATGTCGGCCGTGAATAGATCGTGAGTGTGCCCGATATTTCGTCGTTCTTAACATCTAAAATCTCTTGGTTTAGATCATTCAAGGTGCGGCTCAATGCGGCATAGATGCGTTTGCCTTCGCTTGTTAGAGCGATTTTTCGGTGCGCACGTTCAAACAGCTGTATATCCATTTCTCTTTCGAGCTTGTTGATACGATGAGAAACCGCACTTGGTGTCATCGATAATTCTTGGGCTGCAAGTGAAAAAGAACCATGTCGAGCCGCCACTTCAAACGTGTGCAGTTTTGACAGCTGGTGGCTGTTTAAGCGTTGATTTTTGGAGTACAGGTTGTCTTCGCTATACATGTCGTTAAGGGCACCTTGGTTCAAACAAGAGGAATTCGATACACATCGTGGATGTCATATCATAGCTCTATCTATGAGTTATAGTTAATCATAACTTGCTTTAGCTGAGTTAATTCTCGAACTATTAGGTCATAGATGAATTTAGTTCATGTAAGTGTGATTTTTCGTCGTTTGAACAAACACCAAAATCCCGTTTAAATAGTGTTACTAATGATTGAACCTGCGCAGTACGCGCTTTACCAGAGAAGGTCACCCATGACTGAATTGAATATCGATAAACTCATCTCAGACTTCCCATTACTTCAACAATTAATTGCATTGGAAGAAGTGGTTTGGTTTAACCCAAATGTGACGACTCTGGAGCGCGGTTTACCTTATGTGGGATTGGGCGAACAAGATATTCATGATGCGAGTTTGAGGTTACAAAGGTTTGCCCCTTATCTGGCGAAGGCATTTCCTGAAACTCATGTGACGAATGGCATCATCGAATCTGAGCTTATCGATATCCCTGCAATGAAGTTGGCATTAGAAGCTCATTATCAGCAGCCAATAAAAGGGCGCTTGATGATGAAGAAAGACAGCCACTTGCCGATTTCTGGTTCAATCAAAGCGCGTGGTGGTATTTATGAAGTACTAACGCATGCCGAAAAGCTTGCGATTGAAGCTGGATTACTGAGTGAGAGCGATGATTACAGCAAGCTGTTAGAGCCTGAATTTCGTGACTTCTTTAAACAATACAGTATTGCCGTAGGGTCAACAGGTAACCTTGGTATGTCTATCGGCATCATGAGTGCCAAGCTTGGTTTTACGGTATCGGTTCATATGTCTGCTGATGCAAGAGCGTGGAAGAAGAACAAACTGCGTGAGCACGGCGTTAATGTCGTTGAGTACGAACAAGACTACGGTGTTGCGGTAGAACAAGGTCGTAAAGAAGCAGAGCAAGACCCGCGATGTTTCTTCATTGATGATGAGAACTCTCAAACCTTGTTCCTTGGTTATTCTGTGGCGGGAGAGAGGCTCAAACAACAATTCGAACAACAACAGATTGTCGTCGATAAAGAGCACCCATTGTTCGTTTACTTGCCATGTGGTGTTGGTGGCGGCCCTGGTGGTGTGGCATTTGGTTTAAAGATGGCGTTTGGTGATGATGTTCACTGTATTTTTGCTGAGCCGACTCATTCGCCTTGCATGCTGCTCGGTGTTCACTCGGGTTTACATGATGAGATTGCGGTGCAAGATCTTGGTATCGATAACCTCACCGCCGCAGACGGTTTGGCGGTGGGTCGAGCATCTGGATTTGTCGGTCGCGCGATGGAGCGTTTGCTTGATGGTTACTACACATTAACTGATGAACGTATGTACCAATTGTTAGGCATATTGAACCAAGCCGAGGGCATTCAACTTGAGCCTTCAGCATTGGCTGGTATGCCGGGTGCTATTCATGTTGAACACAACAGTGAATATCTGAAGAGATTAGGCATAACTGAATCTACATTAGCGAACGCGACTCATCTTGTTTGGGCGACAGGCGGCGGTATGGTTCCAGAGCAAGAAATGGCAGCGTATTTAACGAAGTCTTCGTTATAAATTGAATAAAAAGCGGGTGCTCGTGGCTGTTTTATCCGCTTCAATGAAACAATAAGTTGCGCAGATCGTTACCTAAAACACAGATTTTATAAATTAGACTTCATCCTTGTTATCACTGTCAGTTAGGTTGAGTGGCACTCAATTTGATAGGGATAGAGCGATGCCAGTACAACAACCAAATACACCAGAAAAACTCCTACAACGTTTAGATGCGATTGGAGAATCTTTAAGAGCTTCTGGTAAGGCGCACGCCTTGTTAGGGCTAGGTTCTGTTGGCATTGAAACGGAGCGATTGGATCAATATTCAGACGTGGATTTCTTCGCGATAGTACAAACGGGGCATAAGCAGTATTTCTTAGACAGCTTGCATTGGTTATCTGACATTCTTCCAATCGACTATGCCGTAAGGAACACGGTCGATGGCTATAAAGTACTTTATGCCGATGGGATATTCTGTGAGTTTGCGGTATTCGAACCCCACGAGTTAGCGCATATTCCATTTGCTGAAGGGCGCATTGTTTGGCAGCAACCTGAATTTGATACGCAGTGTTGTGTTCCACCAGTAAAAGGGGAGGCACACGCTAACACCCAAGAGTGGCTCATTGGTGAGGCACTAACCAATCTTTATGTGGGTATGTCTCGCTATAATCGAGGTGAAAAGCTGTCGGGCAGTCGGTTCGTTCAATCTTACGCACTCGATCGCTTGATTGGTCTTGTGGAGCAAACGGAACAGTCTGAGCCTGAATTCGTTGATGAATTTATGTCGGATAGAAGGCTAGAAGTACGCTTTCCTAAGTTTGCTCAATTGCTACCAAGCTTTACACAAGGTTACGAGCGTACTGCTGAATCGGCTCTGGCACAGCTCGAGTTTTTGAATGCTCACTTTAACGTCAACCAAGCAATGCGTTCTAGAATTATTGATTTATGTAATTAATACATTTACTTACGATGTGCATATTCAATAGTTCCTGTTTTGAAACGCCTTGAAAACCGGTTTCGGTACGTTAGTTTTATTGTCTACCAATAAAAGGGTTGTCGCTAACTCTTATTATTGGTAGGTTTTAATCATGAAATTTAATTCCGCTTCAACTTCAATTTTCTTTTGGTGGTGCTCTATTTAGAGCAGCACGGAATACTCACATTCTTTAGCTGCTGGAAGGTAGTGAAGAATGTCACCAAGAATGTCGTCTCTTTTTATCTCCAGTAGCTTTTATTACTTGGAGATACCTTATGAAAACACCTCAAAACACGAACAAACCTGAAATTATTCTGACTGGCGACCGAGCGACAGGCCCTTTACATCTGGGTCACTATGTTGGCTCACTTCAGCAGCGCACTTCGTTGCAGCATATTCACGACCAAACGATATTGGTTGCCGACATGCAAGGGCTTACTGACAACGCTCATAATTCTGCCAAGGTATCGTCTAACATTCTCAATGTGGTGGCTGATTATCTAGCGGTAGGTATCGACCCAACAAAAACCACAATCTGCCTTCAATCGCAATTACCAGCACTGGCTGAACTTACCATGTTCTACAGCAACCTTGTGTCTATCGCTCGTTTGGAACGCAATCCAACCGTTAAAAGTGAGATTCAAAACAAGGAATTTGGTCGCTCAATTCCGGCTGGTTTTCTTACTTATCCGATTTCACAAGCGGCTGATATCACAGCCTTTAACGCGACTTTGATTCCTGTTGGTGACGACCAATTGCCGATGCTAGAGCAGACCAACGAGATCGTGAGAAAAGTTAACTCACTCGCGGGCAAGCCAATCTTAAATGAGTGTAAACCTCTGCTTAGCAACGCCTCTCGGCTTCCGAGTACGGACGGTAAGAGCAAGATGTCCAAATCAATGGGCAACGCTATCAACTTAGGTGCGACCGAGAAAGAGATTCGAGCAGCAGTGAAATCCATGTATACCGACCCAAATCATCTACGAATCGAAGATCCGGGCCAAGTAGAAGGGAACATCGTGTTTACCTATCTTGATGCTTTCCATACTGACGCTCACTACGTCAATGAACTAAAAGATCACTACCGCAGAGGCGGGTTAGGGGATGGCCAAACTAAAAAGGTATTGGAAGAGTGTCTACAAGAGATGATTCGCCCGATAAGAGCGCGCAGAGCCGAACTGTTGGATGACAAAGCGCAACTCATCGATATCTTACGCCAAGGTACACAAGTCTCGAGAGAAAGAACCGAAACCGTGTTGTTTGATGTTAAAGAACTATTTGGCCTGAACATCTTGTAAGTTTCATCATCGATTATTCTTCATCTATTCACATTTCATCCTTCACTTATTCATCAGACCACTGCCCGATAGCGATCTGATCTCGCTATCGGTTACCCGACCTGTGTGAAACTATCAAAGAGGTTATCGTTCACGTGACTTCTTTGGATTGGTTTTAATGCTTATTACTGTGCGATTTATCATTTCCTATTTATAGAAATAACACTTTAATATTTAACTAACTATAAGATTTTAAATAAATTTTTGCGGTATATCTCAATTCGAAAGACATCATTAATTATGTTTTGAATTAATCTCACATATGCAACTGAGTTTATTTCTTTATGTGCAATATCTATCGTTAAGATGCGACTTCATCTAGTTGGTGAATCAATAAAAACATAATTATAAAGGTGATGTATGCGTGGTGCACATTTACTAATGCTATTTCCGATAGCGTTTACTTCTCAAGCTGCCAATATTGTCGACTACTCGCAAGTCGATTTATCTACAGTACTCAATCAAACAACACAGGGTTTTCCCGCTGTAAGCCAACCACTTGCTTACCAAGACGCAAGTCGAGTGAACACTGGTACTACAACACTCCTACGTAAAACACAACTTCACTACGGGATTCCGGTTTACGGTCAATCGGTAGTGGTTGATCTTTCTCAGAAGGGCTTTGCGAAAGCGGTTGATGGCCAAGTATTAACGGGTATTGAGTCAGATATTGGCTCGACACTGCCAATGATTAGCGCAAAGCAAGCTGTCGATATTGCAAAGTCACAGCACAAAGGGGTTGCCGCGGCGACTATTCGTGACCCTAACACCGAGCTTCTTATTTGGCTTGATGAACAGCAACAAGCGCGCCTGATTTATAAGGTCGATTTCTTGCAGACTCTGGGCATGGCACCCTCAAGACCGATTACGCTTGTTGATGCTAAATCGGGTGAGTTACTGGATCGTTGGGAAGGTATTGCGTTCATTGAGGCAGAAGGACCGGGCGGAAACCAGAAAAGTGGCCGTTATTACTTTGGCTCGAACACACAGTTTGGCGGATTCCAAGTCAACTCGTATTGCCAGATGGACAGCCAAAACGTTGTGACTATGAACATGAACAACCAACAAGGCTCAGGGCAGATTCATCAATTTAGTTGTAACGGAAATTACGGTAAGAACGTCAATAATTACCGCGCTGTTAACGGTGCGTATGCGCCAATGAACGACGCACATTACTTTGGCCAACGTGTGTTCGACATGTACCAAGATTGGTTGAACACACGTCCTATTCAACAAAAGCTTACTATGCGTGTTCACTACGGTTCGAACTATGGGAACGCGTTTTGGGATGGCCGTCAAATGACGTTTGGCGATGGTAACCAATCCATGTATCCATTAGCGACGTGGGACGTGATTGCTCATGAGGTGAGCCACGGCTTTACTGAACAAAACTCAAACCTTGAGTATCGTGGTATGTCGGGCGGAATGAACGAATCTTTCTCTGATGTAGCTGCTGCGGCGCTTAGTGAATATGTACATGGCACTTTCAATTGGAAGATGGGCGAGCATGTAATGAAGCATAGTGATGCGATGCGTTACTTCATTAACCCAAGTCAAGATGGTATGTCTATCGGTCACATCAACCAGTATTACAATGGCATTGATGTTCACCATAGTTCAGGGATCTTTAATAAAGCGTTCTACCACTTAGCAACCAGTAACGGTTGGGACATTAAAAAAGCATTCATGGCTTACGCAACAGCTAACCAACTGTACTGGACGTCAAGATCTAACTTCCAAGCTGGAGCAG
This sequence comes from Vibrio sp. BS-M-Sm-2, assembly GCF_041504345.1. Classification (NCBI taxonomy): domain Bacteria; kingdom Pseudomonadati; phylum Pseudomonadota; class Gammaproteobacteria; order Vibrionales; family Vibrionaceae; genus Vibrio; species Vibrio sp. BS-M-Sm-2. The sequence continues at coordinate 1,576,295 of NZ_CP167895.1, read as the reverse complement.
ATGGTGTTTGTAAGGCTGCGCAAAAGCTAGGTTACGAAGCATCAGCGGTGCGTACAGCATTTAGCCAGGTTGGAATTAGTGTTCAAGATTGTGGCTCCGGTCAGCCGAACCCGAACCCTAATCCACCAACACCAACACCAACACCAACACCGGGTATCACGGCTCTAGAGTTTAATGTGCCTGCACCTGTGCTGAGCAGCGGTAACGACCAACAGCAATTTGTTCTAAAGAACAGCTCTCAAAGCGATGTTTGGCTCCAAACTTACAATGGTTACGGTAACGTTGATTTGTATGTTGCAATTGGTCGCCCTGCATCCTTGAATGATTACGATTGCTCGTCTACCAACTTGGATAACTACGAGTATTGTGGCTTTGGAGGTATACAAGGGGATGATATCTACGTAATGGTATCGGGTGCACAAGGGGCAACGGACGCTTATGTAGCGGTAAGCAGTGTATTGGAACTGCCTCAGCCTGAACCACAGCCAGAAGGTTCTTGTGTTGATGTTCCAGAGTGGAGCCCATACATTTTCTATCCTGCAGGCGCTACCGTTCAGTATTGGGGTACCCGTTTTACGGCCAACGTTGAAAACTGGGGATCCGATCCGTTCCAGAGTTATTGGCATTGGACATTTGACGGGATGTGTGACTAACTTAACCCGTTAATCCAATAGAAAAATCGAACAAAGGGAGTGCTTAAAAGTACTCCCTTTATTCGTTAATAATGAGATGTAACGACGCATAAGATGCTTGTGTTACTCTTCTAGGCGCTAGATTATGAGTGATAAACATTCAGGGCTTCTGTAGAGCGGTTAAACTAGGAAGTCCGTTATTCATGGAGAGCCATCATATATGGAAGTAAGTCATCTAGATCACCTTGTATTAACTGTTAAAAATATCGAGATAACAGTAGATTTCTATCAGCGCGTATTAGGTATGAAGCCCATCCAATTCGGGGAAGGACGCTTGGCGTTGTCGTTCGGCAATCAAAAGATAAATCTTCATCAATTAGGTAAGGAGTTCGAACCAAAGGCAAAACGCGTTCAAGCGGGCAGTGCAGACCTCTGCTTTGTTACCAATACACCAATTGTTGAGGTCGTAGAGCATATCCAAGCGCAAGGAGTCGTGATAGAAGAGGGACCAGTACCGCGAACAGGTGCAATGGGAAAAATTGTCTCTGTTTATATTCGAGATCCTGATGGCAATCTGATTGAGATTTCGAATTATTAGGCTCAAGCGCTAAACCCGTACGCTTTTGTTTACTCTTTCAAAACTCGACTTTTCACGTTTACTCCGCTTATTACTGGATGTCATCAGCCAAATAAAATACAATCGAACAATGTTTTATTAATTCGTGATTTATCATTATGATGAGAAACTTACTCACATTCATCGTTAGCCTGTTCTTCTTAACAGCTTGTTCTTCAACGAGTAATCATCAGCTAGACGACAAGACATTGAGCAACGAAGACGCTATGTCGAAAAGCGTAGAGAAAGAGGGCAATCTCGAGACTTCAATGGATACAAATGCTGAGACCAGCGGCGAATCTTCCCATGAACTAACCATTAGCGATGAATCTATAAATGGCCATGACGCAAACTCAAACCTTGATTCAAATAAAGGCACGAGAACTCACGCTAATGCAGATCCAGAATCAGCGAATCCCTCTCAAGTAGCAGCAACAGAAACAACTGAGAATGATGCTAAGAGTAGCGATGAAAAAGGTATCGGAAGCTATTTTATCCGTCATAACGAACCGACCAAGACGGTGATTAAATCATTAGAGGGCGTGACAGATGCATTGAACGTCATGACGTTTGGGATATTTGCCACGGGCCACGGTTGATCCGTTAACCAGAAAGCCAAACTAATAGATAGAATGAGACGTGAAGGCGAGCCAAATGGTTCGCCTTTTTTATATCAGAAACTCTACTATTAGCTCTGGTTGTAGCGTGTTGTCCGCTTGTTTATCGGCTTGAGTCAAGGGACAGTCAGCAAAGTAGGTATTTGTTTGTTCTGGAATGGACTCGCCGTATTTACCGTGTTTGACTTGTTATATGCATCAAGGGTTTTAATACTCTTCCCAAAGTAAGCTGTGAAATCTAATCTTACAAAGACAAGCACCATATTCACTTGCGAGCATAGTAATATGTTTGCTGTTAAGTTCATTTTAGGTTTAGTTATCAATATTCTAGGGAAGAGATATGAAGAATAAGAGTGTATTTTTAAGCGTCGCGATGGCTATGTTGGCGGCTCAAGCGAACGCATCTGACGCGAACCATGAGTCTGTAGCTGACAGTGTTATCGCTGAACAAAGAGCAAACCTATCTGAAAACACGCAAGGAAAAGGTTTTGGCCCACAAGCGCCTCGCGATTTAGGCTCAGCCGAAGGAACAAATGCCCGATTGTTTTCGGATGCGCCAGATTCAACAGCCATGAATCTATGTAATATCCACTTCCATAAAAACGCTGAGCACAAAGGTGGTGAGTTTACTCAATACGCTGGTAACGGTGATGGTAAAGGTTTCCAGAGTGGATTTAAATACACAGGTAAGTTGAGCGCGGCCGAGCTTAAACCATTCGAGCAGAAGGTTTGTCCTAGCGACCACGGTTCACTTAATTCTGGTGACACTATCGAGGTGCATTACGTGTACTCGACTGCACAAGTTGAACCAGGTGAAACATTGGGTGCTTGTTTTAACGACGCGATTACCAACCCGCAACTGCGTGTAGAAACCCAAGTTTACGTATTAGTGAATGACGACAAAGCACTCGATTTCGAAGCACTCGCTAAACATTCAAAAGTCAACGGATTACACCAAGCCCCAAACATTCCTCAAAATACGGGTTTAGCGATTCAATACGCAGGTTCTACAACGGGTCCTGGTTACAATGAGCAAGGTTCACCTTTCCAAGTAACATGGAGCGTTCGTCCACAAGTTGCGAAAGTAAACATCGCGACAGTGGGGAGTTGGTGTGAAGGCAATGACTTTAACGAAGACCACGCCCACGGTGTGAGAAACATAGTCGTAAACCCTGAGTTGTTGTCACCAATATCGAACTAATCTTGTTACGTTGATTCGTAGTCAATATTTTGCAAAGGCGGGCCACTAGGTTCGCCTTTTTTGTGTCTTAACGAAAAACATGTTGGGTTTAGCTTTGCGGTTATGCTTAGTGGGGAAGTTACGTATGACACTTATTCAAAACATGAGTCTTGTGAATCGTTCTTAGTTAAAAACGCTGTCAGTCAAACACGCTCTTAGACAAAAACGCTCTTTACCCGAATCGGGGCTCCATGATACGTTCGAAAATTATAATGTTGAATGATATTTGAGGGACGACAGATGTCACTAGAAGGCGCAGTTACATTCTTTATTGCCATGTTTATATTTGGTATTACTCCGGGGCCTGGCGTATTTGCCATTTTAGCTCGTGGCATGGTTAACGGTTGGCAAAAGTGCATCACTCTTTCGTTAGGGATGATATGCAGTGATCTTATCTATCTTGCGCTTGCCTGTTTTGGTCTAGTGACGATTGCTGAGAACTGGTCGTTTGCCTTTGAGGTGATTCGCTATGTTGGTGCCGCTTATTTGATTTACTTGGGCTACAAGATGTTTAAGAGCCTACCTGAAGTGCAAGGTTCAGCAGAACTTGCGGCCAAACAAAGTCAGAAATCGGAACTCGCCAGTTTCGTGCAAGGCTTTTTGATTTCAGCATCAAATCCGAAAGTGATTCTGTTCTATATTTCATTCTTGCCGACGTTTATTGATCTGACGGTTTTGCGTTCACAAGATATCGTCTTGGTTTCTGTTTTAGCGGCGGTTGCTCTGATGTCCGGTTTAATGCTAATTGCAATGGGTGCGGGTAGAATGGCTAGTTTACTTAAAACGCCACGTGCACATAAAAGACTTAATCAGAGTGCTGGTGGAATAATGATTGCTGCAGGATCATATTTGGCAATAAATCGATAAATACGATTATTTGAACAGAAAGGCGAACCGATTGGTTCGCCTTTTTCGATCCTGCATTCTGATTAAAGCAGATGTTTAATTGTTTGATTGGTTTCAAGCCAATCTAACTGTAATTAAGGAAAAGAAAGCTAAGTAACTAGATAAGATAAAGACTATAGGTAGGTAATTTTTTATCTGTCACTCCTTCTTTGATTTTAGCTCTAATTTACTGATATTTAGTAGGAAGGGCACAAATAAGAGATATCCATTTTTGCTGTTGGTGATGCCATATATGAATATCTCTAAACCATAGCTGATATGAGTAATTCTGGAATAAGGTGTGTAATAAATTAAACCTTAAAAAGGAATTAGCCATGCACTATTTGCAGCAACTTCTATCTACGTTCGTATCAATAAACTATTGCAGCGGAAGCAGTGATTACCTTGACGATCACTTATACCCTACTTATCTGCAACTCACAGAACAAGACCAGCCAACGCATATTGATACTGGTGATTCATCTAAAGAGTCTCTGTCTAGCCGCCAGTCTTATACACGTGCACCCACCAAACTATTGGACGCAGAAATGAATAACTCTTATTCATCGAGTTAAATTCAGTTCGCTATAAAATGAGCAGCATAAAGGAATGCAACTAGGGACGAACAGCGTGACAGTTACACACGCAAATAATCAACTTATCCATTTGGAGATAGCAGTGAACAAAACAAGCACATTAACAGCAAAGACATTCAAACCAACTGCGATAGCGGTAGCTATGTCGCTTTCTGTGTTATTGACGGGTTGTAAGCCTGCATCTGATGCGACAGTTGTTGACTCCGTAGTTCGTCCCGTATTTGTTGAAGCCGCTTCGGCAGTAAAAGTCGAAGACCTATCATTCAATGGCATTATCCGTTCTGCTAGCCGAGCAGACCTTTCATTCCGAGTGAGCGGACGTATCGTCAAGATGTTGGTCAAAGAAGGTGACGAAGTGCAGCAGGGGCAATTAATTGCAAAATTAGACTCTATTGATGCAAAAATTGCACTGACATCCGCTCAAAATGAACTTGCGAATGCTCGTGCTGAATATCAACGCGCGAAAACCTTGTTCGAAAGCCGTCAGTCAATTTCAAAAAGCCAGTTTGAAGAGCTAACACTTCGCTTCAAGCTTGCAGAAAACCATTATGAAGAAGCACAGATTCGCCTTGATGACACAAATCTTAGAGCGCCTTTTTCGGGTGTTATAAGCCGCACATTGGTTGATAACCATGTATTGGTACAAAGCAATGAAGTAATCGTTTCAATTCATGACCTTAATGACCTAGAAGCGAAAATTCAGGTTCCAGAAAGTGTGATGACTCGTAATAGTGATTCGACAGCAACCTTTGCTCGCTCTCCTGTTATTCCACACGAAAGCTTTGAATTAACGTTAAAAAAATACGAAACCGAACCAGACCCTGTGACGGGAACTTATGCCGTCACACTGTCTGTAAAAACCTCTGAAAACACGCGTTTATTGCCGGGTATGAACGTACACGTGTATTCAAACTCAGAGCCCACGAAGTCGAAACAGATTCAAATTCCTTTGGCTGCGGTTAACCCCGATAACACGGGGAACCAATATGTTTGGGTCGTAGACGAAAACAATACACTGCAAAAAAGAAATGTCGTGACCGGCAGCCTGAATGGTGAACGAGTTGCTATCGAAGCAAACCTAGCTCTAGGAGAGCAAGTCGTTGTTTCCGGGACACAAAAGTTACATGAGGGATTAGTAGTACAACCTAAGATTATCGAGGCTTATTAAGATGAATATCGCTCAACAAACTATAGCTAAGCGAACCAGTGTTTGGGTTATTGTCGCGCTCATGCTTATTGGTGGTTACATCAGTTACCTGAAACTGGGACGATTCGAAGACCCTGAATTCGTGATTCGCCAATCGGTTATCGTGACGCCATACCCTGGTGCGACTGCACAAGAGGTCGCAGACGAAGTCACCGATATCATTGAAGGCGCGGCGCAATCACTTCAGGAAGTAGACGAAATTACTTCCGTGTCTAAGCAAGGAATGTCTGAGGTAACGGTTGAAATCAAGCGTGAGTTCTCTGGCGATGAAGCTGAACTCCAACAAGTGTGGGATAAGCTGAGAAGAAAGGTCAATGATGCCCAGCGTTCAATGCCTCCTGGTGCTGTGTCTTCCATCGTTAATGATGACTTTGCTGATGTATATGCCCAGTTTTATGCCGTGACAGGCGAGGGCTTTTCGGACAAGCAGTTACAAGATTACGTCGATGAGTTGAGAAGGGAATTGGTACTCGTTCCTGGAGTATCGAAAACCGCGACTTATGCCGAAAAGCAAGAAACCATATTTGTTGAGATCTCAAACGATCGTCTAGCTCAATTTGGTGTGTCTGCGCAGCAAGTTTATGACGTGCTCGAAAAGCAAAACGTGGTCACCGTTGCTGGTGCAATGAATGCCGATGGCATGCGTGTTTCTGTTATTCCAAAAGCCAATATTAGCTCTTACGAACAGCTGAAAGGGTTACAAATCAGCTTAGGTGATAACAATACCGTTATGCGCTTGCAAGACATTGCGAACGTCACTCGTGGTTATGAAGAACCTGTTTCTCAGTTGATGCGTTTTAATGGTGTTCGAGCAGTAGGGCTTGGCATTTCAAACGTTGCGGGCGGTAACGTGGTTGAAATGGGTGATGCCGTTAAAGCTCGTATTGTAGAGTTAGAAGGTCAACGCCCTCACGGTATCGAACTGCATGAAATATCTATCCAGTCTGACTCTGTAAGAGACTCAGTTTCAGATTTCATTAATAACCTAATCGCGGCGGTCGTGATTGTATTTGTTGTACTTTTGCTCTTCATGGGCTTAAGAACCGGCATCGTTATTGGCTTTGTTTTAGTACTAACGGTAGCGGGAACTCTGGTTGTGATGTTGATTGATAACATTGCGATGCAACGAATCTCACTGGGAGCATTGATCATCGCGCTTGGTATGTTGGTTGATAACGCTATTGTGGTAACGGATGGTGTGTTAACTCGTCTACAAAAGAACCCAGAAGCTGACCGACAAACCGTGGTTAATGACATTGTAAACGAAACTAAGTGGCCTTTATTGGGAGGTACGGTTGTTGGTATCTGTGCTTTTAGTGCTATTGGTCTCTCACCGTCTAACATGGGTGAATACGCAGGGTCGTTATTCTGGGTAATCTTGTACTCGATGTTGTTAAGCTGGGTGCTCGCTATTACCGTAACACCATTGCTATGCCACGACTTTTTGAAAGTTGATAAAACAAAGGCAACTAAAGGCCCTGGCAAAGTTAGCCTTTGGTACAAAGGAACGTTGGAATGGGTTCTTAACAACCAAAAGAAAAGCTTAGGTGTAGTAGTTCTACTATTTATCCTAGGCGTGAAGATGTTTGGTCACGTTCCTCCAGGCTTTATGCCCGAGTCTCAAAGAGAGCAGTTTGTTATTGATGTATACCTACCACAAGGGACAGATATCCGCACCACTGAAAACGTGATGCTGGATATTGAAAGTGATGTACGAACCAATCAAGGTGTTACGAATACAACAAGCTTCATCGGTTCTGGTGGTTTACGTTTCATGCTGACTTACTCACCTGAAGCGCAAAACCCAAGCTACGCTCAAATGTTGGTTGATGTTGATAACTTCAATGTGATTGAACCTCTGATTGCAAAGTTGCAAGTTGAGTTAAACGAAAAGTACGACGAAGCATCGGTAAACGTTTGGAAGTTTGTACTTGGCCCTGGTGGCGGTAAGAAAATTGAAGCGGCTTTTAGCGGACCAGATAGCGCGGTACTAAGACAACTTGCAGAGCAAGCTAAGTTGTTGATGGCCCAGACTCCAGAGTTGATTGCGATTCAAGATAACTGGAGACAGCAAGTGCCTGTAGTGACACCGGTTTACTCTTCAGAGAAAGCGCAACAATTTGGTTTAACGACGCAAGAACTTAACCAAGCATTAGAGCAGTCATTAGTGGGGAAGAATGTTGGCGTATTCCGTAAAGGCAACGATTTGATTCCTATCGTTGTAAGGTCGCCAGAACATGAACGCACACACGACCGAACTATCGAGAATACTCAAGTGTTCAGCCCAACAGCAGGTCAGTATTTACAACTAGAGCAGTTTGTTGAACGTGTTGATTTAACTTGGCAAGACTCCATGCTTCGCCGTGTAGACCGTGTTCCAACGATAAAGGCTCAAGCTGATCCCCAAACAGGTGTGTTGACCGCAGAAGCTCTAGACGCAATAAAAACGAAAATAGAAGGTATGCCACTGCCTGTTGGTTACCAGATGGAATGGCATGGTGAATACAAAGACGCAAAAGAAGCAGACGCAGGCTTAATCGCATCGGCGCCTTATGGCTTAGCTGCGATGGTATTGGCTGTGGTATTCATGTTTAACGGTATTCGCCAAGCATTGGTTATTTGGTGCACGGTACCACTGGCTGTATTAGGCGTATCAGTAGGGTTGGTGATGTTTCAAACTCCGTTTGAGTTCATGGCAACTCTAGGATTTCTAAGCTTAGTCGGAATGATGGTTAAGAACGCGATTGTTCTTGTTGACCAAGCAGAAAACGAAATCAGACAAGGTAAAGAAGCTTATGATGCGATTATTGATGCTGCAATGAGCAGGGCTCGACCAGTAATACTGGGTGCAGCGACCACTATTCTTGGTGTGGCGCCACTTTTGGTAGACCCGTTCTTCAAGAGTATGGCGGTGACCATTATGTTCGGACTGTTATTTGCAACCGTGCTGACACTGGTCGTGATACCTTTAAACTATGCATTGTTTTTTAGAGTGAAGCCAAAAGCATAATATCAACGCAATTAAATGCCTAGAATAGCAGCAGATTAAAGCCCAACCTTGTTGGGCTTTTTTGCGTCTGTAGAAAACGAAGAAATGGCAGAAATGAATATCTGTAAAACGTACTTTTCCATAGCAGTAATTAATACAATTTTATTGAATGGAATCAGTATCTAAAACCTATTTTAGTTTGATGAATAACGACACATGGAGAGGTGCATAATATTAGGGTGTCACATGTTTGCACTCTATTTAAATTAATAAGAGTGGAAGATGAGATACAAATATATATTACCGATGATTAGTGCCCTTCCTATGGTTACAGCCAGCGAACTTTCCGCGTCTGGCATTGAGAAGAAAGAAAGCTGGGGCGTAGGTATTGGGATACGGAGCGCAACCATGCCTTTTAAAACCAGTGGGAACACGGTTAATGATGTGATCCCATTATTGTTCTATCAAGGAGAGAATTTTTATTTAGATGGCGCATCTGGTGGCTACAACTTCTATCAAAACGACGACTTTAGCCTTGGTTTCTCGGCAAGCTTGAGATTCTTTGATATCCCTCGTTATGCTCAAAATACCATTCAAGGTTCTCAGGTCGATTTCGGCGCAAAGGCGACTTGGCATCATTCACCATCCGTAGACTTAAGTATAGAGCTACTGAGTGACAACGGTGGAAGAACATACTCGAACTTAACTAGTGACTATATGTTTAAAGGACTGGGGTGGGAGGCAACATTCTATGCCACACTGAGAGCCAAATCCGCGCGTTTCAATGATGCCTATTACGGACTGCAGATGGAAGATATTGGGTGGGCAATTGACAGCAAAGCCGGTGTGAAAGGTCAAACGCAGATCTACCGAAACCTTTATGCTGTTGGGCATATTGGCGCGACCTTATTTGATGATGATACCTACTCGAGCCAAGCGATTGATTCACACACACAGTGGGAAGGGTATTTAGGCTTAGCGATGTTTGGAAGTTCAAGCCTGCGTACTCAACGTAAGTGGCCAGAAGGTGCTTATATCAGAGTAGCAGGTGGGCTTGCGACCGAATCTGGGCCGACCGAAATTTTCATGTTAAACAATGATACCGACCCAGACCGAAATAGTATGATCTCAATATTTTATGGTCATCCTTTATCGGGCAGTGTGTTTGGGCTACCTATCGATTTCTATTTAACTCCTGGCTATGTGTATCACCAAAATTCCGATACTCAAGATCCATTTGATGAGTATGTGCTCGCGATTAAGGGATATTACACGTTTGATTGGTCGGTAAGAACAAGGCTCGGTTTTGCTGAAGGTATCTCTTACAGCAACCAAATAAGTCATATCGAGCGCAAGAATTTAGAAGAGAAAGGTTATCAAGCAAGTAAGCTGATGAATTATTTAGATTTCAGTGTTGATACTAATATGGGCGATCTCTTCAATAACCCATCATTAACCAACTTGTGGTTAGGGTATAGCTTGCATCATCGTTCAGGGATTTTTACTACGACATCAGCATTTGGCCGAATAAAAGGGGGCAGTGATTACAACTCTCTTTACCTACAGTGGGACTTTTAATTCTAACGAGACTCTCTTTCAGTGACGCTTGCTACTTGATCCTAGAAGGCTGCCGGTTTGGCGGCCTTTTTGTGCTTAACTGTTTTCATGTCGACTCTTTTTGTACCAATATCATAGTCGTTTGTATGATGAGGAAAACCGATAAACCTCTGAGTGTTCGAATCTTTATGTTATGTTGTAAAACAGAACCGAGTAGACAAGGGAACGATGCTGACTATGGGAAACAATCTCGATAATCTCGACCTAAACTTGTTACGTTTGCTAAAAGTGGTCGTAGAGACTCGCAATACCTCTGTGACTGCGAAAAGGTTAGGAATATCTCAAACAAGTGTGAGCCGAGGATTGGCCAAGCTTAGAGAGACGTTTGGAGACCAGCTGTTTATTCGCAAAGCTCACGGTGTTGAGCCTTCTGAGCTTGCCGAGAAATTAGCAGAAGCAGCAGAGAATATGCTGACTCCATTCACTCAAGTGTTAGAAGCGTATCAAGACTTTGACGCTAAAGAGTATACTGGCGATATCGTAATTGCGTGCGATTTAACGCTATTGGATGTATTTGGCAAAGGGTTATATCAGTCAATAAATCAGGCGTTACCCAAAGCACGCTTAAAATTGGTTTACTGGCAACAACACTCACTGCAAAGCATGCTTGATCGCCAAGTAGACTATATGCTGCATTACACCATGTTGCCGCTACCACAGGATATCTACACACATCATCTTTCTGATATCGTAATCAACTTGGTTGCGAGAAAAGATCATCCTGTTCTTTCTAATTCATCTCACTGGGATGACATCAAAGACCTTCCGTTGGTTAAGTATGCTTCCGATTCTAACGGTGGAAAATATGACCCTTACGATGAGTTGTTTTTGGCCAAGGGCGTTAAGCCGAATATATGTTTAGTGAGTCATAGTGTTCCAATCATGGTCGATAAGCTTGTCAATTCGGATGCGTTTAGTTTCAATAGCAGCTACATCTTAATGCACGACGATCAATTGGCTTGTTATCCTCTCCCCGTAATTCCTGAGCACTTGAGAAGCATTAGCGTGTCGGGTGGCTATTTACAATCGAAGCGTGGTTATCCACTTAACCAGCTTTTACACCAAGCGGTACAGTCTTTTTTCAATTCTATCGTACAGCCAGGTAACAAAGCTTAGAGAAAACAAAAAAGCCTCTACGTACTTAACTATTGGGTTAGTACATTAGAGGCTTTTTAGTGTTTATATTTACACCTTACATGCGGTGTCTATCGTTATTTTTATCGTAGGGTTCAAGCAAATAATAAGTTTAGAACTTGTAACTCACACCAACTGACGCTAAGTATTCTTCACTTTTGTAGAAGTTAATATTTGAATCGTTGTAATTCACACCAGCAAAAGAGACTAAATCCCAGTTCTCTAATCCAGCGATATTCGCGTATTCGTAGGCAGCAAAAAACTTGTGTCGATTATCAGAGCGTGTTTTTCCATAAATTGAGTTTTGTCCGTCAAAATCGCGGTAAGCGTAACTGCTTGTTAAAGCCACTTTGTGAGCACCATGAGTTACAAAGTAAGTCATTTCTAATTGATATTGATCGAAGGTTTCAGCCTTGCCATCCGCATCGTTATGTAGGTAACCTAAGGTTGTGCTTAAGCCCATGTTTGGTGTGAAATATGCTAAATAACCACCTTTTACCGAGTACATGTCGCTGTCACGCGTGAGTTCAGAGGCTTGAACTTGCTCGTCGTCTACTTCAGTTGTCGCAAATGCCATGTCCATTGAGAAACCAGAGCCGATGATATTGTTTACCTGAAGTCGGTAAGCATGGCCATCAACGTCGGTTTTGCTGCGACGGCCTTCCAAGTAAGGGTCTTTCCATACCTCACCAGAAAGTACTGTCGGTAGGTAAGCAACGTCAACTTGAGTACCGTTTTGCATATTGTACTGATAGCCGATTTCAAAGGCTAAGTCGCCCACGGCTAAGTCATCACGAGATGTACCTAAATAGACTTTTTGATTACGACTTTCACCGAGTTCGTAAGCGATGTTTCCCAATGGCATAACAACCACATCGTTATTATGTGAGCCTTTGTTCGTTCTATTCTTTAATACTGCATCGCTTTCTGTGCTTAAGTTTGAGTTGGTTGAAGCGTAACCCGTTGCAAGGATGATTTCACCGCTAATACGTGAAGAATCAAATGCGAAAGCGCTCGTTGTTAATGAAGATAAGATGGCTACTGACAATATGCTTTTAGTGTTCATGGTTTATTTCTCTCAAGTGTTAGTTTTTCCTTTTTTTGTTCAACATCCGTTTACGAGATGGATATTAAATTAATGAGAAATAATTAATATGGATAACAGTTATGCATATTTGAAAGGCTTGATAGAAGAATATGAATATCTCTTATTCATATATTGAACATGAGATGGTGTTTAGAGTGGGTTTATGTTTTTAGTCTTGGAAAAGCAAATGCAGTTAATCACGGTGTCAAAACAGGAAAAATACCAATCTACAATATACTTAAACGATCACCCCTATGATGTACTTGATATAGGTGAAGGAAGATGTTCTATCATCATCGTTGAAGATATTGATGCCTATCTCGAAAATTTAAGCAATCCACTAATAAACAACAGGATCATTCTTGTTGATGTGTCGAAGATGCTTGTCAGGCAAACAAACGGTAGGGAGTCGATAGAGAGTCTGCTGGCAAAGGATCTTCACTTGTTGTTTGATGTGTTTTGGTTAGAAGAGGTCGATGTAAGAGCAGAAGTACCAAGTTTAAAAATGAGTGAAATATATAGCGTAGTAAGTATAAGGAACTACTCTTGCTCTCTGTTGAAACGAAACGCCCTCAGTGCCACTGCACGTTGAAAGTATTGATTGTAGAAACGATATAGAGTCTATAAAGATAATGTAAAGGCGGTCATAGGACCGCCTTTTTCACCATCGCGTCCAAACTTCAAAGGATCTATTGATGAATGGTTTGGTCAGTTTAGGTTAAAGCGCAATGTGGTGGTCTCCGCACCGTGTTTTTCCATTGTGCCCATGTATTTAAAACACCACAGATTCTATTGCGTTCTTGCCATCTAGAGCTATTGAAGGGTTCAACTTGGTGACGATCCCAATGGAGTATTCCCGAGAAAGCTTTGATATGCTGGCTGCTTGGCACCCTAGATATAACGAAGACCTATTACAAAAATGTGTGACATCATTGCTCAAGGTTGAGAAATAATCGATAAAAATAACAGGCTATATTGAGGTCTTTACTGCGACAGAAAACGGGTATTGAAAACGACAGTAAAGTAGGGCACGTCTACTGAATCGCTCGTATTATTAAACGAAACGTTTAGCCAGTTATCATCACGACTTGTTTGTTAGTCACAATAGTGTGATTATTTAACGAGTGATATTACTCGGATGCATGTCTTATGATGACTATCGAACAGCAGCTTTCTCGGCTGGATCTAAATTTATTGGTGTCGTTAAGTGTTTTAATCAAAGAGAGGAACGTAACGCGAGCTGCCAACACCTTGTACCTGTCTCAGCCTGCGATGAGTCGTACGTTAAGTCGCTTGCGAGAGTTGTTTGATGATCCATTGTTTTATCGAGAGTCTAATGGCTTAGTGCCCACGCAAAAAGCGCTGGAACTGCAAGCGCCTTTGGAAGAGTTACTATTGGCGATGCGAAGCCTAGTGACAAAATCAGCTTTTAATCCAGAAGAATGTGTTCAAACGTTTGTTGTCTCGATACCGCCATTGATGAGTAGGATGCTTTCCGTGCCGCTTGCTGAGCGATTTATGAAAGAAGCCCCTAACGCTAGTCTTATCGAATATCCGGTAGCGAAAACGCCAACCAGTCAGCTGCTATCCAGAGATGTGGATTTTACAATTCACATCGAAGCCCCGAGTAACCCAATAGAATTCCCATACGTTAGCCTTGGCAGAGTCTACCCAGTTTTTTATGTTGCGGCTAATCACCCTTTAGCGAAAGTTGAAAATGTAACGCTTGAGCAGTGTCTAGAGTCTCGCTTTGTTGATCTCACGCTCGATATCCGTTCGAACTACGGTCTGCAACACCCTGTGGATAGCTACCTAGCAAAGAATGGAGTGCAGAGAGATATTGCATTTAAAAGTGGACAGCTTCTTACGTTGGTGGAAGTGATGCAGAGTTCGAATACAATTCTGATTGCGACTCATAAGTTAACTGAACTAGAGGGGATAGGTGACAAGATAGCGCCTATTTTTTCTCTAGATAACGTGCCAGAGTTAATGTTCGAACTGTTTTTGATTGAGCATAAAAGAACCGTTACCAGCCCAGCACATCAATGGTTCAAAAACTTAGTAGTGTCCGTGATTGAAGACGTTGTTTGTGACAGTTGACCCCAACGTCTTTGCTCACACCGCAGCCTAAGTTAAGTTCACCGATTAGTTCAGATTCCAATTAAACTTAAATGGTGTGCTTCGGGTTTTGGGCGAATCATTGATAGCTTTTAACAGTGTTTTGGCTTCTACTAGAGAAATTGAGAGGGAAGCTGAAACTGAGCCTTCCGCATCTTTTGCGTAGCCAAGCTTCAATAGTTTCTTCCAAATGTCGTTTGATTCCGAATCTAGAGGCAGTTGAAGCGTGCCTTTCGAAAAGTTTTTTCGCCCCGTAATCTCATAGATAGTTTGCACTGCTTTGCTGTACTGCTTTTCTTCAACGTGTCGACAAAATTGAATACTCAATTTTTTGGTATTTAATTGCTGGCGTGCGACAAAATAACGCTTTAAATCAATGAAGTGTTTTCCGATCTGGCGAGCAATCGCAGCAAGGAATACTCCAGCGATGACCAAGTAATACCAATATTGACCCAACCAATTCGATAAGGTTTGAGCCCCATAGATAGAGCCTAAAGTGTTACTTAACGAGTCTAACAACTTTGCGTCACCGACTTGAAGCGTCTGCTGCTCTATAGTTAACGATTCCAGCTGATTGGTCTTTGTGTTCCACCATGTCATGGTCTGTTTTGGTAAGACAACTTTCCCTTGTTCTTGCAGGATTAACGTTACCTGTTGTTTGAGTGTCGCGGTATTGCTTTTATTCAGTCGATTAAACACGTTTTCTTTGACTGCTGGTTTGCGATACAACTCAACGCCGGAAATGTCTGGGATGTTGATCTCCGGCAGCAACATCATGTGCGAGTTTGCCACGCTCAACGTATACGTGGCAGTGATAGCGTGGCCAACTTCGAATTCGCCGGTTAACGGACGGTCGGTTGATATCGAAAGCTCAGCATTTGGGCTAACAATCAACGCGTCTGTATCAATGTTACTCACGGGCATTTTGGATGCAAAGTTAATGGGTTGCGAATGAATCACGCCCTCAATAACGTTTTTGTCAGTAAGCTCTACACTAATGGGAATGCTCAATTCAGGAACAGTAAACTCGCCAGCTTGCATTGGGTACAAGTAGTAGCGTGCTTTTTGTGTAAACCACTTAGTGCCTTCGATTGTGCGTGCTGAACGTGCGACTTTCTGCTCATCTTTCTTTACGACTGTGTAGGGTATATCTAAGTAAGGTAATGCCAACTCCTCTTTAAAGGGGCGGGTACTCAATACTTCAACGTCGAGTGCGACTTGTTGTTTCACAGCGACATTTTGAGCTTTTATCTCAACGTTCAGCTTCAATTCATCACCACTGACAAGTTGGTCTATGTCACTAGCACTTGCAGGCATTGAAATTAAAAGCATCATCGCTGATAAGACAGTAAACCAACACTTCAGAAGATCGAATGCTCGGACTGTCGATTTAGTTTTGTTCATTGCTGTATTCCTGCTGAAATTTTTGTCTTAGAAACTTAGATGGATTCTGTCTGACTTGTTTTAGCCAGACTTGGTCAGAGATCACTAGCTCCTTCTGACTCCCTTCTTTTGGTTCGTCGTCGACCAATTTCCTATCATCAATGACTTTTTCTGAATCTTGTTTTGTCGGTGGTGTGTTCTTGATTTTCTCTATCGCAGCTTCCACAACAGCGAGGTTGTTTGTCGCTTGCTCTTCATACGTTTCGTTGTTCAACAGTTCGTTGTAAAGCGCAGTGGCTTTATCAAATTGAGCCGTATGAGCATAGCTGTTCGCGACGATCAACTTAGCGAAATCAGCCAGCTCTTCCGGTTTACCACCTTGTTCACTTGCTTGTGGGCTCAATTGGTCAATTGCGCCAAGGAAATCACCTGACAGATAACGACTGTAGGCTTTCCAGTTTGGATCATCGAATAGGGCGGCACTTTGTGCGTAGTTGCCTTGCTTGAACTCGATATAAGCGTGTTGATCGTTGGATAGCCAAAAATCATAAAATGAGTGCTTATTGGCGATTCCCCAAATCAGATTTCCTGCAATAAGCATAAGCAACAGGTGCATTGGCTTAAGTTTGGATAACCAAGGTACACGATTGATTTGATGTGTAGTCGAAGAGGCTGATTTCGTCAGGTTGTATAACTTTTGATTTACTGCCTGTTTATTATTTACCACTGAAGCGTCCACCCTTTTCTAAACCACATTAATTGGATAGGCAGCAACAAAAACAGCAACCAATAGCCTGCATCTAACCAAGGTAGGGCGTTATCGCTGACCGCAAACAGGTTGTTCTGAATGCTCTGATAAACCGCTTCAACATCGCTAGCGTCGTGAGTGAATGAAACCATTTTACCATGACCTGCTTGCGCCAGTTGGGACAGTGAAGCGAGTTGAGTTTCGGTTAAACCTGCTGTGCCATTTCCGCCGCTCTGCGAGTTTTCACCCATAGCCCACACGATCACTTGGTGGTGCTGTTGTTCAAACGCTTTAGTGAATTTTTCTATCGCTTCGTCATTGGTCTTGTCTGTCAGTATCAATACTGTTGATGGCGTTTTTGCTTGTGAAATTAGCTCGAGCGTCGGCTTTAAGACCGAAGCCGGTTTGTTCTTGTTCTCTGGCAGCAAGCTTCCATCCAATACATCGAGGAAGTATCGCGTTAACTCTTTGTCTTTGGTGACAGGCATCGCGACATGAGCACTTCCGCCGTATATCACTAACCCGGTTTTTGAATCGCCGCGCAGTTCAACGAGCTGATTGATCTTGTGTTTAGCACGATCTAATCGTGACGGCTGAATGTCGGTTTTATTCATTGAATCAGACACATCCAAGGCAATCACTAGCTCGGAATTGTCTTCAAAAAATGGTGAAGGTTGTTGCTGCCACGTTGGACCCGCCATAATGAGCGTGGCTAGAACCGCAAACACCAGAAACAATCGATTAGGAGAAACTATACGAACTCTATTTTGGTTGAGAGACAGATGTTCAACCATGTTTTTAGACATGACGGGCTGCCACTGGGTGACTAAATCGTCTTGTTGAACGAGTGCACGATAAAACAACACGAACGGGACCAATGCTAACAACCACAGTGGACGCATGAAATGAAACTGGGTGATATCGCCACCAAACAATGTATTGAAATCAGTCATTGGTTAGCTCCTCTCTGCGGCGAATAACATGCTTTACTTCTTTTTGATGACGTCTTTGACGGCGTAGATTGGCACCAAACACGATTAAGGCCGCGAGTAGGTTGCTCACCAGACAAACGCCAAATACATAGTGGTGCAAGCTGTGTTTAGGACGGTGAGATAACAGTTCAAACTCTTGCTGTTCTAGTTCGTCTATCGTTGCGTAAGCTTGTTCGAGTTGTTTTCGGTCCATGGCATGAAACATCTGCCCGCCAGTTGCGGCTGATACCTTCTCTAAAGTGGGAAGATCCATCTTGTAGCGGCCTTTGGTGCTCGGGTCACCAATTGCAATGGTGTAAATCTTCACCCCATATTTGGCGGCGATTTCCGCAGCTTTGACAGGAGGCATTTTCGAACTTGTGTCATCACCATCGGTTAGCAGAATCATCACTCGTTGACGACTTTCTTCTTGTTCGAATACGGCAATTGATAAGCCAATCGCGTCGCCAAAAGCAGTTTGAAATCCGGCATAGCCAAGTTCAACGTCTTCGAGTAGCGATTGCCACACGTTAATATCTTCAGTAAATGGTGCCTGAACATAAGCAGAGTTTGCAAATAAGATTAACCCTAAGCGGTCATGCTCTCGCTGGGCTGCAAATTCACGCAATACCTGCTTTGCAATGGTTAGACGGTCGTGTTTATTGCCTTCTTTATCGGCAAAGTCCTCTTCTGACATTGAACCAGATAGATCCAGTGCGACCATAATTTCACGAGCGGATTTCTTTTGTTCGATTGGTTCGCCTATCCACATTGGTTTGGCAATCGCGACGACTAGAGCAAGATAGCTGATAATGACCAATAGCCATTGGACTTTACGACGGCTCATCTTGACCGCGGTTTCAGAGGGCTCTTGTGAAGACACTGCAATCAGGCGATCAAAAAAGGGCACTTGAATCGCGCTTTTTGACTCTTTGTAAACAGGCAATAACCAATACACGGCAAAGGGTAAGCAGAGCAGTGCAAACGCTATTGGGTATTCAAATTCGATCATGTGACACCTCGTGATGTTTTATCCAAAGTGCAACGTTCTCCATGATGGCGTTTCGTTGTTCTTCCGTTAATGTCGCTGCTGAAGAGTAGGCGAGTTGAGCAAGTACGCCTGAGAGTTCTGATGTAGAGAACTCGGATGAAAATTGACGCTTGGTGCAATGGTCATCTAACCATTTCTCCCAATCTGTGCCGGTTAAAGGGGCTACTTCTGTACGAGGGAAGGCATACAATGCGGTTCTTCGTAGCAGTTGTGGTAGCTTTTGAAATGATGAAATGTCACCGGATTGGGCCTTCAAAGAGAGTTGCTCTAACTCTACTAAGGCAGCGCGTCGGTATGTGTTTGCTAGGTACTTTTTAATAACTAAATAGACACGATATAAAGCAAAGCAAAACAGCAACAAGAGTAACCAGTACCAGCCAGGTGCATTCGGTAGCCATGAGATACTTTCTGGCAAAGAAGGCTCAGACAAAGAGGCCATTAATGGATTCACGTTTTCTGGCTGTAAAGGTTCAAGCCCAGTGTTAGTCGTCATAGTTTGCATTCTCAGTTATTTAAATCGCGCCGAGTGCTTTTCTAAGCTGAACATCGGTGGGGTCGACTGTGTTGAACGGCAATACAGGGATTCGATATTTCTTCGCCACCGCCGTGAAATTATCGATGGCTCGAACAACATCTTTGGCGAACGCATCGCGTAACTGTGCTTCTTGGCCTGATACGGATAACTGCAATTGTCCGTCGCTAAGTACCATCTTATTAAGCGTGGCTAAATCATGTTCCAGCGGGTCGGTGACATGGCACAACACCACATCGTTGTGTTGACACAAAGCCTTGATTTGCTCTTCGCTACGCTCGTTATAGCCGTAGCCATCGGTAATCAAGATCACTAGGCCATCATGCTTAACCAACCTTTGCGCCTGATGAAACAATTTTTCGAACGAATTGGATTGCGTGTCTTGAGCCTTTCCCGCTTTTAGCTGCTGATTCTTACTCGCAATTTCATTGAGTATTTTGAGTACGTGGTTTGCGCTGCGTTGTGGAGGAATTGGCAGTGCAGTGCTGTCGTTATAAACAATCGCACCAATACGATCGGTACTGTCTATGACTTTCCAAGCAATCAAAGCTGCGATTTCTGCAGCAACTACAGATTTCATTCGACCTGTACTGCCGAAGAACATGCTGGTGCGCTGATCGACCATGACATAAACGTTACGCTCGCGCTCTTCAGAGAATATTTTGACGTGTGGCTTGCCCGTTCTATTTGTCACTTTCCAATCCATGGTGCGAATATCATCGCCAATTTGGTAGTGACGCATCTCTTCAAAGTTCAATCCACGTCCACGTAGCTTAGATACATGACGACCCGTTAACGCGCTGTTGATTGGCTGAGCAGGTAAAAAGTCAAAGCCATGCGCCTTGTATTTCAACAATCGCAATGCCTTTAGATTCGTGTAGATATCAGGATCAAGTGTTGGTTTCGTCTCCATGGTGACCTCTCGCGTTACGCTACTGCAACCTGAGACAAAATCTCATCGATAACTCGGTCGGAACTGACGCCTTCAGCAAGTGCATCGTAAGACAGAATCAAGCGGTGACGCAGAACCCCATGAACCACTTTACGAACATCATCAGGGTCGACAAAGTCCTTACCGTTTAGCCATGCCATCGCTCGTGAACATTTGTCTAACGCAATGGTTGCACGTGGGCTTGAACCAACACCAATCCATTGTGAAAGGGGAGACTCTGGGTACAACTCTGGCTGTCTTGTTGCTACAACAATTGCGACAATGTATTTAAGAACCGCGTCGCTACAATGTATGTCTCGCAGTTGTTCTCGAGCATCAAAAATGCACTTAGGGTCAATGGGGGCAGGTTTCTCCGCACTAGGTTTTTCCTCACTGCGAACCATCTTAATGATCTGCTCTTCGGCATCCGCATCTGGATAGTCGAGATTTATTTTCATAATAAATCTGTCCATTTGCGCTTCGGGAAGAGGATAAGTACCTTCTTGTTCAACCGGATTTTGTGTCGCCAAAACCATGAATAGTTCAGGTAGTTTGTAAGTCTTGCCTGCAACCGTGATTTGTCGCTCTTCCATCGCTTCCAACAACGCAGCTTGCACCTTTGCTGGAGAACGGTTGATCTCATCGGCCAGTAATAGATTGTTGAAAACTGGGCCCGGTTGGAATGTAAGAGTCGGTTTGCCGTCGACGTCTTGATACACCTCTGTGCCTGTCACATCAGAAGGCAGTAGATCCGGAGTGAATTGAACACGACCAAGGTCAACTTGTAGAGCTGAAGCCAATGATTTGATAGAACGAGTCTTTGCTGTTCCGGGTAATCCTTCAAGCAGAACATTACCATTCGTAAGTAAAGCGACCAGTAATGTGTCGACCATATGTTGCTGGCCAATTACTGAAGATTCCATCTGATGCTTGAGTTGGTTTATTGAGTCTAGAGTTGGATTCATTTGCTTACCTATTGACTGACTAATCAAGTGAGAATTTGGTCACTCGACGGAGAAAAAGTGAATATTGTTAGTTAAAGCAATTATTTAAATCACCTTTGCTAAGGGTAGTCGAAAATAATATCGTCATACGCGACTGACATACCTTTGTTAACTACTCACCTTGGAAATGCTTAACCGCATGGTCTATAAATAGGCTACTGTATTGTTTGTATTTTAATCAAGAATAAAGGTTGGCATATAACATTACTTTGCTGCATATCTCTTATACGGCAGTGTCATTTGTGAATTTATGCTGCATTGATAACATTGTTCACAAGTTGAGCGGTTAACGAACTAATTGCTCCTACAGAAACAAATGGACTATGTTTGGTTTAGCGTTATCGATTTTATTAGAGGTCAACAATGAAAAAATTAGCATTAGTAGTTTTAGGTTTAAGCGCAGTTTCACTTTCTTCTTTCGCAGCTGAAGAAGTTTCAACTCTTACAGAGTTCTTCAACACCGATGGTGACGTAACAACCGTTGATAATTACGCTGTGCATGAAACTTCACGTCAATATTTGAAGAACCAAGAGATTGTTGGCGTCAATACATTCCGTCACAAACGCGAGCTAACGCCAACAGATGAACAGGATG